>CALWFB010000001.1 GCA_944377485.1 uncultured Clostridia bacterium
TGAACTTCTTTTCCGCCAACTTCTAGTTTGTAAGTAAATTCTTTCATAATTCTCCTTTAATTCAAAGAAAATTATATCACATTAGTCAAAAAAAAGATATCAAATTGAAAAACAATTTTGAAATTAATTATAAAATTTAAGATATTAATATATAAACTCTGTAAAATTATATAAATTTGCACATTATTTTATCATTTGAATACGCATTACATAATGCCATTATTTTTCAGCTCAATCAAATTTGAACCAAGGTTTATGTATTGATTGAACAAATCATTAGCATGTTGCTGTTCAAAATCTGATATTTCATCGCTAGTTAAAATAGATTTAATAGCGCAATTCATAGCCAAATTAGCACAATCTATCAAAATGTTAGATTCCAAATTCAAAATATTCCACAAACTTTCAAACAATTCATTACTTCTTTCAGTCATCATATTATTAGCATTCAGATAATTGAAAAATTCTGCTTTGCACTGATTTTTACAGCTGTCACTGTAAAATTCAAGTTCCCCCATCTCTCTCAATTTTTTATATGATGATTTAATAATTTTTATATCATTGTTTAATTTAGGTTTCACTTCATTAATCAAAGGCTCAAACTCAGCTGTTGGTCTAATATATTCATTGGCTTGAATGACCATATCCAACATTGTATTAATATCTGTTCTGAGCTTTTCCACCTTTTCTGATAAATTCTCTTGATAATTGATATCCAACAATTCATCAACAGTTGCTTTCAGAGATTTTTTGTATTGGCTAGATAATTGATTCAAATTTTGAGTGCAGTCATTGTATAAATTCAAGTATGAACTGTTTTGCATTGTCAAATTCTTGAAATTGGAATAGTTTTGAATCAAATCATTAAATGCATCGTACACCAAAAAAAGATTTTCATAATACACTTTACCGACAGCATTTTCAACTATCTGAACGAAACTAAGGAAAATATTAAAATCATATTCTCCTGACAAATTAAAACGAACTAAATTATGAAATAAATCTTTTGTATTTGTTTCCATATTCACCCCTAAATTCAAACAAAATATTATATATAGTGTGATTAAATATCAAAAATATATTTATATTATAATAACACAAAATTTTTTATTTTCAAACAAATTATTGATTATTCCCAATAAAATTATAATAAATATCAATAAAAAAACACCTAAAATACTATTATATAATAATATTTAGCATTTTAAATAAATAAAAGGATATTATTATATATTATTTTTTGCACTATTTATTTGAATTTATTTTACTTGCGAATAATATTTTTTATAAAGATAAAAAAAGAGAACAAATTTTTGTTCCCTTTTTTAACCAATTATCCACGAATACCAAGTTTAGCTTTAATAGCACGTGCACGGTTAATATCCTGCTCTGACAAGTAATCTAACAATTTCTTTCTAGTAGAAACCATTTTATTCAAGCCACGAGTAGAATGTTTGTCTTGTTTGTTTTGTTTTAAGTGTTCAGTCAAATTTCTGATTCTAGCAGTTAGTAAAGCAATTTGCACTTCAATACTTCCAGTATCCTTTTCATCTTTACCGAACTCTTTCACAATTTGTGCCTTATCGATTTTCATATACTCTCCTTTTTATATTCGCCTATGACAATGCAGACGCCGAGTAATCGTTCCACTATTGCCAAGGTATGTTTGTATTTTAAATCATTTTCTATATTTTGTCAATAGTTTTTCATACATATAAAACAAATTTCAACGCACAATAAGGTCAGGAGAATTTATGAAAAAGGTTTTAATTGTATCATTATCTATAATTTTTGTTATGCTGTGCACAGCTTTTTTGTTGCCGTCAATAAAAAAGGTTAATTCACTGCCAGAAGATATGATTGTCACATATAGTGATATACATGAGGCAAATGAATCTGACGAATTTTCCCCACTAATCAATTTGTCACTACCCAAAAACTTAGACGTTTCAACCACAGATGAACTGACAGATACCACACTAAATATAAAGTTATTCAATCTATTTACTATCAAAAAAGTTAATGTTCGCCTGCTCAATGACACTGACGTCTATGTAGGTGGAGAAACTGTGGGCTTCAATCTATTTAGCGAAGGAGTGATTTGCGTTGGGAGCAATCCCATTCAAACCAGTGAAGGAGCAAAAGAACCCATTATAACAAGTGGCATACAAGACGGCGATGCAATACTAAAAATCGAAGATATTGATATTGAAAATATTCAAGACATTGATAGAATAATCAATTTGCCAAGCATGGCAGGAAAGGAATTAAAAATTACAATTAAACGTGATGAGCAAACTTTCGATACCACGATAACTCCTGTCTTTGACATCCTAAGCCAAAAATATAAACTTGGTCTATGGGTACGAAATAATGCAAGTGGTGTGGGCACTTTGACATATATCAAACAATCTGATTTCAGATTTGGAGCAGTTGGTCACCCAATAATAGATAGTTCATATGGAAACAACTTTGAAGTTGGCAGTGGCAATATATATAAATGTCGTCTTTTAGGTATCAAAAAGGGAGAAAAAAACAACCCTGGCGAAATTCGTTCGTCAATCAATCTAAGTGACAATGCTCTAGGCATTGCTGACACAAATTGCAAATATGGAGTGTATGGAAATATATTAAACAAATCTATAATCGATGCTACCCGAACCGCCACCTTGGGTGGAAGATTGAGTGTAAAATTGGGAGATGCCAAAATCTATTGTGCATTAGGAGAAGAAGGCGTCAAAGCATACGATATTAAAATCATCAAAGCGAACAAACAAAACTCCGCTGATGACAAAAGTATGACAATAAAAGTGACAGACAAAGAATTAATTGAAAAAACAGGTGGAATTATTCAAGGAATGAGCGGAAGCCCAATAGTACAAAATGGCAAAGTTGTGGGTGCCGTCACTCACGTTTTTATGAGCGACCCCACACGTGGTTATGGAGTATACATTGATTGGATGATAGACAATTAACTTTATTAATTATTTAAAATAACAATATAATATATAATTATCAAAATTATTGACAAAATATACTAAAAACATTATATTTATACTATGAATGAAGTAAACATAAAGACAAATAAATTTAGTTTAGTAAATTATTTAAAGAATTACAAATTAATGATATTTTTCTTTTGTTTACTAAATATAGTTGAAATTATAATGTCCTTTTTTATAGCTCAACAAAGTGCTGAATTTTTAAATTTTTTAACATCTAAAAAGTTTTATTTATCTTTTCAAACATTAATTTACCTTTTAATAATACATACAGTTCGTCCATTAAATATTTTTATAGTTAAAAATATATCAAATTATACAATACAAAAGATATGTAGCAAAATGAATGTAGATATTATGTCTAGGTGTTTTTCAATTTCTAGTAAAGCATTTTCTGACCACAACTTAGGGAATTTCACAACTCGCGTACAAAGAGACCCTCAAATCATTATTTTATCTTTTTTCAATATAGTTGATAGATTAACTATGTTAATAAGCGATTTAGTTATTCTTATATATATCATTTATTTAAATGTATATTTAGGATTAATTTTAATACTAATAACTATAATTTCTTCTATTTTATTTATTATTAGAAATAAAATATATGAACATAACATAAAGTTGATAAATAACATAAAAGAGAAAAATGATTCTTTGATAATTGAATCAATCAAAGGCGAACGAGATGTCAAATCCTTATATATGGAAAAATCTCAAAAACAACAATTATCAAATAATTTTGAATTATATGACAAGATAACTATCAAATCTAATTTAAGACTAAATATAATAGTTTATTTACGCCCTATAATAATTAATGTCATAACGATTCTTAGTTTAATGCTTGGTGTATATTTTGTTGAAAAAGGATTTTTTGCAATATCATCATTTTTATTCTATAATCAAAATTATTCTAAGGTGAATAACTTAAGTAGTATACTTTCAGATATAAATTCTTACTTTATAGATATAAAAATTTCTACAAAAAGAATTCAAGAATTATATGATAATTATGAATATGAATTGGAAAGTTTTGGTACATATCATTTAAAAGATGTTAAAGGAAATATAAAATTTAAAAATGTCAAATTTGCATACAAAACGTACAAAGAGATACCTATTGAAGAACAAATAAAAATGGAAAAATATAACAAAAAACATAAAATTAAAGATAACGTACCGACTCGAGAATTGATTGGAACAAATAAAGTATTTAACAATCTCAACTTTGAAATTGAACAAAATTCAACAGTCGCTCTTGTAGGAAAATCAGGTTGTGGAAAAACGACAATAGCAAATTTAATTTCTAAAATTTATACTGCTGATAAAGGTAAAATTTTAATAGATGATGTAGATATTAATAAATTAGATAAAGATACCATAAGAAATTCAATAACTATTGTAAATCAAAATCCTTATATTTTTGATATGACAATAAAAGAAAATTTACTTTTAGCAAATCCTAAAGCTACCGATGAAGAAATCAATAAGTCTATAAATGATTGTGCATTAGATGAATTTATTTCAACCCTACCAGAAGGTATAGATACACACGTTGGCGAAGGAGGCATTAAACTTTCGGGCGGACAAAAACAACGCTTGGCAATAGCTCGAGCTTTGTTAAAAAAATCATCAATTATTATTTTTGATGAAAGCACTTCTTCCCTAGATAATATTGCTCAAAAAACTATAAAAGAAAGTATAGATAATATTAAAGGTCAAGCAACTGTAGTAATAATAGCACATAGGCTTTCAACAATAAAAAACGTTGATAAAATATTCTATTTAGAAAAAGGTGAAATAATAGATACAGGTACATTTGAAGAATTATTTGAGCATAATCAAAAGTTCAAATCAATGTTCCTTGCAGAAAACATTTAAATCAATATAGACAAAAAGTCACTACTAATAGTGACTTTTTTATAAGTTATCTTTTAAGATTTTGTTCAATTCATCTAATTTTTCTTCACTAAGTTCTGGGACATCATTTAGACGATATGGTATATTCAATTCTTTATATTTGTGGACTCCTATTGTTTTGTATGGTAGTAATTCTACCTTTTCAACATTTTTTATTTTCTTAGCAAAATTATTGAGTAGAATGACATGTTCTCTATCATCATTCATATTAGGAACGATTACTTGTCTTAACCACAACTTTTTGTTTTTTCTCTGACATGCGGATAAAAAAGTATTGAAATGTTTTATATCCTGTCCTGTCAGTTCTTTGTACTCATCCTCATCCACTGCCTTTATATCCAATATCACCAAATCAGTATAATCTAGAATCTCGTCATACTCTCCAAACCCTACACCTGCGGTATCTAAGCAGGTGTGAATATTTTCTTTTTTACATAATTTCAAACATTCTAACAAGAATTCTGGTTGCAACAAAGGTTCACCGCCAGAAAATGTGACACCTCCGTCTAAGCCAAAATAATTTTTGAATCTTCTTATTTTTTTTAACAACTCTTCTGGGTTTACTATTTCACACTTTCCATTAATATCCCAAGTTTCAGGATTGTGGCAATATTTACACCTAAGTTTGCAACCCTGCAAAAAGGCAACAAACCTAATCCCTGGTCCGTCTAATAAACCCAAACTTTCAACACTGCTAATTCTTCCAACAATCTCTTTTTTCATTAAACTTTCAACTAATAATTAAATTATATTTAATATCATTTTCTTACAATTAAGATTTATTTGTATTATCTTATTTTTTCATGGAATGTTCGTGAAATGACTTCTTCTTGATGAGCTCTTGACAATTTATTAAAGTTGACAGCATAACCCGAAACTCGAATTGTCAATGTTGGATATTTATTAGGATTATTCATTGCGTCAATCAATTTCTCACGATTCAATACATTGACATTGATATGTTGTGCACCTTGTTTGAAATATCCGTCTAGAATTGAAACTAGATTCTTCACTCTGTCAGCTTCATCTCTTCCCAATGCATTAGGTACGATTGAGAATGTATTGCTGACTCCATCTTGACACACTCCACAATAAGGAATTTTTGCAACCGAATTCAAACTTGCCAATGCTCCGTTGCAATCACGTCCGTGCATTGGATTTGCTCCCGGTGCAAATGCAACTCCTGCCTTTCTACCATCAGGTGTACTACCTGTCTTCTTTCCATACATGACATTAGAAGTAATTGTCAATGCGGACAAAGTATGAATTGCATTTCTATACAATTTATTTTTTTTCAAACATGTTATGAAATGTTTTACAATCTCTACTGCTATCTCGTCAACCCTATCGTCATCATTACCATATTTAGGGAAATCTCCATTAATGTTGAAATCAACAGCCACTCCATTTTCATCTCTAATTGGACTTACTTTCGCATATTTTATCGCACTGAGCGAATCGGTTGCAACTGACAAGCCTGCAATTCCGAATGCCATCAATCTTTCTACAAATGTATCATGTAGAGCCATTTGTCCGGCTTCATAAGCATACTTGTCATGCATATAATGAATGATATTTAGTGCATCTACGTATGTCTTTGCAATTTTTTCTAGTATGCTAAAATATGCTTTTTTCACTTTTTCATAATTCAAAACTTTATCTGTAATAGGTTTTACACCTTTTACGACCAACTTGCCACTCTTTTCATCGACACCGCCGTTTATTGCGTATAGCAAAGATTTGGCGAGATTGCATCTAGCACCAAAGAATTGCATTTGTTTGCCTACACGCATTGCAGATACACAGCAAGCAATTGCATAATCGTGCCCATAGATTGGACGCATAGCATCATCGCTTTCATATTGGATACTATCGGTTAAAATTGAAATTTTAGCACAATATTTTTTGAAATTCATTGGCAATTTTTCTGACCATAGAATAGTCAAATTAGGTTCTGGACTTGAATCTAAATTTATTAGACAATGCAAAAATCTAAATGAATTTTTTGTCACCAAACTTTTAGTTTCATTTAACATTCCACCAATACTTTCTGTCACCCAAGTAGGGTCTCCTGCAAAGACCTCATCATATTCAGGCGTCCTAAGATGTCTAACAAGACGCAATTTAATGGTAAATTGGTCTACCAACTCTTGTGCCATGCTTTCATCAAGAAGACCATTTTTCATGTCTCGTTCAATATAGATATCTAAGAAAGTAGACACTCTACCTAAACTCATTGCAGCACCGTTATCTTCTTTCACACCAGCAAGATATGCAAAATATGTCCATTGGAAAGCTTCTTGTGCATTAGTCGCAGGTTGAGAAATATCAAATCCATATTTTTTTGCCATGCTCTTAATTTTATCTAATGCTCTAATTTGCTCATGCACTTCTTCACGCAGACGTATAATTTCTTCCGAATTGATATCCAGCATTTTGTCTAGCAATAAATCTGACTTTTTCTCTTCAATCAGTCTATCAATACCATATAATGCTACTCGCCTATAATCACCTATTATTCTGCCTCTACCATAAGCATCAGGCAAACCAGTGATTAACCCAGCACTTCTTGCAGCTCGAATATCTGGTGTATATACGTCAAACACTCCATCATTGTGAGTTTTTCTCACTCCATCACTAAAAATCTTTTCTAACTTAGAATCCATTTTTAGATTATAAGCTTTCAAAGCATTTTGAACCATTCTCAACCCACCAAACGGATTGACAATGCGTTTCAAAGGTTTATCTGTTTGCAAACCAAAAATTACTTCATTTTTTTTATCAATATATCCAGGACGAAAACTATCTATGCCTGAAATTCGTTTTAATTCAACATCTAACAATCCTACTTTTCGTTCTTTGTCTAGAAGTGTCATGCACTTATCCCAAACTTTTTTGGTTCGTTTGGTGCTAGGCATCAAAAAACTATCGTCTCCACGATATTCAGTATAATTTGCATCAATGAATGCAGAGACATCTATCTTTTCTTTCCATTCCTGCCCTTTAAAACCTTTCCAAGCGATGTTTTCAATTTTTTCCATAATTCACCTCTTTAATTGCAGTATAGCACAGAACATGGTTTAAAATTGTTGTTTTTACAACAAATTTTGATAATATTACAATTATTATTATACCAAACATTTCTTTGTATGCATTAAATTATTTAAATAAAATCTTATAATTACCTTTCTTATTTCTAGGAATATTGAAATTGTTTTAAATTTAACTAAATTATTGCCCTAATTTTTTTAGCGTAAAATTCTCAATTCCTTTTCAGACAAATATTATTTAATATAAAAAAGGACACATACAGTGTCCCCTTTTTTATAACTTTTGAACTATCATATAATTGTTGTTATATGTGACATTTGCATTGGGTGTAAGTTCCAAAGCTAATGTTGTGTTGCCACCACTCGCAGTTAACAAGTAATTACCACTCAGTGTGGTTGTTGTATTCCCTGCACCTGTCCTTGTGGTTGAGCTTTCTGTACTGCTATTGACCGCAAGACTCATACTTGGCTGGTCAGCAGACGTACTAGTTGCTGTTGTACCATAGCTAATCAAATACGTTCCATCAGGCAATGTAATTTGATTACCGGTCGCTTGATAACTTATAGGACTACCATTTGAATAAGATGTTGTCTCAGCAATAGTTGGTTGCGAATTAGTTGTAGAAGGAGCAGTGAACAATGCTGCTGCTACTATTGCAGAAGGACCTGTTGGCCCAGTTGGACCTGTTGGTCCTGTTGGACCTTCTGCCCCCGTTGCTCCCGCAGGACCTGTCGGACCCGTAGGTCCTTCTGCACCAGTTGTTCCCGTTGCACCAGTTGGACCCGTAGGACCTGTTGGACCTGTAGCTCCAGTTGTACCTGTCGCTCCGGTTGGCCCTGTTGGTCCCGTTGGACCGGTTGCACCAGTTGTTCCAGTAGTTCCCGCAGGCCCTGTCGGACCGGTAGGACCTGTTGCACCTGCTGTGCCAGTAGCACCAGTTGGTCCTGTTGGACCTGTTGGACCGGTCGGACCGGTTGCTCCGGTTGTGCCTGTTGCTCCTGCTGGACCTGTTGGACCGGTTGCTCCTGTAAGTCCTATTAAACCCGTTGCTCCAATTGGACCTGTTGGTCCTGTCGGACCCGTAGCACCAGTTGCTCCAGTGGCTCCGGTTGGGCCGGTCGGACCTGTCGGGCCGGTCGGACCGGTTGCTCCTGTTAATCCAGTAGCACCTGTCGGACCCGTAGGACCTGTCGGACCCGTAGGACCTGTTGGACCACCTGCTGGACCAGTTGGACCAGTTGGACCCGTCGCTCCTGTAAGTCCCGTTGCACCTGTAGGTCCGGTAGCTCCCGTTAAACCAGTAGCACCAGTAGGACCTGCTGGACCTGTAGCTCCGGTTGGACCGGTTGCACCGATACTACCCGTTGCTCCGGTAGCTCCGGTTGGGCCTGTTGGACCAATTGGACCGGTTGCACCAGTTGGGCCTGTTGCACCTGTAAAACCAGTAAAACCTCTTGGACCTTGTGGACCGGTTGGGCCTGTCACACCTGTAAAAATTACTCTATCTATGTTCCCTTGATTCGGACGTATTGGTCGAAATGGAGGATTACAACAATTATTTTGTTGATTAAACCAAAACATAATACTCCTTTCAGTAGAATGTTCTACCTACCACATACTATGAAAAAAATGCTAAAATGTTTATAATTAAAAAATACAAAATAATACTATTTTTTACAAATTATTCATAAAATTAAATATGAACCAATTTTTTAATGCTATTTCCAATCAAATTCGTATGCGAAAAGGACTTTTCCTAATACTAATAATTTCGACCATAGTAATAATTGTACTTGGGGTCATATCAGCTATAAACTTTGATGGAGGGATTCTCCCTATTGATTTATCAAATATTGCCTTTATCAAATATTTGAAAGGGGATTGTGGAGTATTCTTTCTAATATTTGGCACGCTTTTAAATTTAATCATATTTTATTCATTAATCCTAGTTTTTTGTTGCAAACGCTTTTTGATTCCATTTGCAATAATATTTTACCTATATTTTGTTTATAGCCAAATAGTGATATTCACTAGCATTATTCTGATATACGGATTTTTCAATACTTTAATTTTGCTATTATTGCTTTTAATATACATCTTGTTAGAAATCATCATGCTAATGTTCTTTATATTGTTTTTATTAAATTTCACAGATTGTTTTGGATACTTTAAAAGTTGTTTTACATTCAATAATTCTATTCTAATTTTATTATCCATATCGCTTTTAATAGTCAGCATTTTATTTTGCGTTGTCTTAATCGTTTTAAAATCATTTGTAATTTTGTTAATTTTTTAATATTCACAATGATTTTAATCAAATATTTTTTACAACAGAAATAATTTATAAAAATAGAATTCTTGACTTTGATATGAAATTTATTTATAATGTCTAAATATAATTGAATAGTTAAGGAGAAATTATGTCAAATTCTAGTGATAACTATCCATTAGATAATCAAAACAACTCTGATAATACAGAACCGTCTAACAATATTGAGAATTCCGTATCCGAAATTGACTTAAAATATAAAAACAAAACAGAAGTGGCAAAAGGCGGTATCTTAGGTCTATTTATTGGACTAGCGGTTATTGTCCCTGGTGTCAGCGGTTCAGCGGTAGCCATCATATTTAAAATGTATGAAAAATTGCTTTATGCAATTGGTAATATTTTTAAAAAATTTAAGAAGTGTTTTAAATTCCTTTTCCCTGTCCTATTAGGAGTAGTGGGAGGTTTTGTCTTAGGATTTTTTGGTGTCCAAGCATTATTAAACATTATTCCATTTATAATAATCTGTCTATTTGCTGGATTGATGTTTGGAGCATACCCTGCCGTGACTGACCAAATAAAGGGTACCAAACCTAATGCTAAATACATAACTCTATTTATAATTGGTCTAATAATTCCTATTCTAATTTCAGTTATTTCTGTATATGGAAATGTCGCTCAACAAGTGTTAAATAACTTAAAATTTTATCATTATATTATATTTGTTTTTATAGGTTTTCTTATCGCTATCACTCAATTAGTTCCGGGTCTTAGTGCAACCGCCTTACTAATGTCATTTGGTTATTTTACGCCATTGATGAATTCTGTTAGTCTTACAAATTTCAAAGAAAATCCTACTATATTTATTGTATACGCATGTTTGATTGTTGGATTTGTAATTGGTTTGCTAACAACATCAAAAGGTCTATCATATATGTTAAATAGACATAAGACTTCTACTTTCTATTGCATTTCTGGATTATCACTTGGCTCAATCGTCACTATGTTTTTCAATCCAGAAGTGATGAGCATTTATTCATCTTGGGGTGCAAGCGGTTCAATGCTCCGTGATATAATTGTTGGAATAATAGTATTTATTGTTGGAATAATTTTATCATATTTATTTGTCCGTTATGAACGAAAAAAGAATTAAAATATTTTATGTTTTTCATTAAAAATCTAAATTAAAAATATTTACAAAATAAACATTATATACAATATTTATAAATTAAAATCTATATAATAAATACAAAATTATAACAATATAAAAATCAATCATATATTACAAATTTAAAACAAATACTTGAAAAATGTTTAATCTTATTGTATAATAAAGCAACTTATTAGGAGAATAAAATGAAAGCAGTGATTTTAGCAGGAGGATACGCCAATAGACTTCGTTCTGTCACAGACAATGGCAGAATTGCAAAGACTCTTTTGCCGATTGAAGCAGAAGGAAAGAATCAACCAATTTTATATTTTTTATTAGACAAAATTCATGCAATAAAAGATATTGATGAAATAATCGTTGTAGTCAATGACTTATATAAGAAGCAAATCTCTAATGCGTGTAAAAATTATCAATCCGGTGTAAAATTCACGATTGTATCTGACGGCTCTAACGGCCCAGAACAGGCAAAAGGTGCTAATTATGCAATACTCATGGCTAACAAAACTATACCGCAAGATTATGAAGATAATGTATTGGTAATGGCAAGTGACAACTACTTTGAGTTTGATTTAAATGAAATAGTAGACAAATATGACGATATTAGTTCGCACGTTTGTGAACCTATAAACATGGTTATTTCAAAAGTATATCCTGATAGCGAACGAGAATATATTGCAAACAATTTCGGAATTTTAAATTTAGGTTATGACAAGAAGATTAATTCTCTTGATGAAAAGCCTGGTATCGAAAATTTAAAAACTAATAATGTTTCCCTAGCAATCTACATGTTCAATCGCCCAGATTTAAACAAGATTGGTGAGTATATGGAACAAAACAAATCTGACAAAAAGAGAAGAGATTCATTAGGCTATTTCATAAATTACACCATTCAAAATTCTCCAACTTATACATACGAAATAGATGGAGAATTTTGTGATATAGGCACACCTGATGAATATTACAAAATGAGACCTGCCGAAATTATTTATGATATATATTATAGCAATTCATCTCCTTTGAACAATAAAAAGTAGATAAATCTACTTTTTTTATTTGTTAAAAATCATTTTCAAAACTAAATTTTTATGTTATAATAATATAGCAAATATGCGGGTGTCGTACATCGGTAGTACACGAGCTTCCCAAGCTTGTAAGGTGGGTTCGACTCCCATCACTCGCTCCAATAACCTATATCAATCTTAACTTGTCGGCGGTTCGTACACTTCATCTGTTGTCGTTTTAAAACTAACAAATAAAGTTAAAAGAGTTTTACAATTAATAAATGTTAAAATAATAAAACTGATAATGAATTTCTTTTTTAATAATCTGTTTCATTAAAATATAAGTATAAACTAATGAATCTTATGTAAAATTGTTTTTTGTTATAGATTTTTATATTAAATTATAGAATTAATGTCGACATTGATTTAAATAACTTTTTATTAAAATTAACAAAATAAAAAAATTGTAGAAAAAATCTTGACAATCAAAATTTTTTCATATATACTAGGAAAGTAATCTTGGCGGTGTGGCTCAGCGGTTAAAGCAATCGGTTCATACCCGATAGATCGGTAGTTCGATTCTACCCACCGCCACCAATTTGGTTGCTACAACAATTCTTCTCTAATGTAGCATAAGATTACAATTCCTTTTATCCTATTGACCATTAAATTGGTCGATTATGCAGAAATGCATAATGAAAAACCTTCCTTTGTTTTATTAATTATTGGTGACAACCAATAAAACCGAGAAAAGTACCGACATTAAGTTTTTCCTTATTGTCGGTATGCAAATCACTCGGGAATAGACAATAACTTAAAAATGATAAATATAATCATGGTCCCATGGTCAAGCGGTTAAGACACCACCCTTTCACGGTGGTATCAGGGGTTCGATTCCCCTTGGGACTACCAAAAATACTATATATAGTGTTTTTATCTTATATGACTTGTCTAGTTGTAGTGGTTAATGACAAGTCATTTTTTATTGTGAGTAGAATCTGAGTAGAATTCTGATTTGTTAAATATATTTATATATTTAGTGTTGTCTTGTGCATTGTATTTCATATAAACAGATGCATTCAAACTCTGTTGAGCAGAGCGTAATCATAGATTGCTACCATTCGTTTGCTAAAAACTTGCCCATTGGGGCAACTTTTCTTAACACACTCACTTCCTGAAACTACCATATAGCAGATATCTGCCATTTTTATGTTAATAAATATTATATTAAAAATTAAAAATAATCTTGATATCTAGTTCTTATTATGATAAAATACCTCTATGGATATTTATCAATGGGCTAAAAGTAATAATTTAATAACAAACAATGATTTTGAAAATCAAGCAGATATAAATTCTGCTTATGATTCTTTGATTGAGACCTCTTATCCAGAGTTAAACGCAAATTATATAAATGAAGTTCCAGAAAATAACTCTAATAGAGCAAATAAAATAAAAATTAAATCATTTTTGTATTTTAACTTAAACACTGACAGATTACAACAAAAGAATATATTGCTTACAAGTGCATTGCAATATAAACTACTTACATGTAAAAAAAGAATAATGTCTATTGGTCTGTATAATCGTTCAATAGATACGACAAAAAAAGTTTGTAATTATTCATATCTTTTGAAAGGAGTAATAAATCAAAACGAAAAAGATGTTGTTGTTTATTTTGTAAATACAATACAATTTAATTATAAAAATGCAAAAAGTACTTATATTCACTCGTTGACAAAGCAACAAGTTGTAAACTTTGA
This sequence comes from uncultured Clostridia bacterium, assembly GCA_944377485.1. GTDB lineage: Bacteria > Bacillota > Clostridia > Christensenellales > UBA1242 > Onthoplasma. The sequence goes on from CALWFB010000001.1 coordinate 14,178, forward strand.
AAAACTATTTTATTCCAATGAACCTGCACGCATCAACGAAATTTTATTTCTTGCCGACAAGGTTGATAATTTTTCAATTCATCAATACTTTCTACCATACGGTTTGGAAAGCAATACCATAACAGATGCTGTTTTATTATACAGATACGACCATACAGACGCAAAACATATAAATTATAATTCATCAAATAATAACACAGCTCCTGTTTCTTACACTGCGCTATATCCCCCATATGTAGAATATCCTCACTTCCATTTTACGACATCTTTTGGTAGCATTTATAAATTAAAATCCAATCAACAATCAAACAATTTTGGTGTTGGATACGCAATAGATGCACTTCAACTAAAAGAATATTTAATTCATTTATTAAATAAAGATGTCCCACTATATGATGATTTTGATTTTGGTATGCCTTTTAAAAGTTTAATTGATACAAAAGAAATTCCCTGTATAATACGTATAAAAAAATTGATTAGAACTTTAGATAAATTGAATAATGCGATAAAAAAACAAAATATTTCGGCGGAATTTAAACTAGCATTGCTAATCACCCATTTATCAACGAATGATACATCTCCTGATATCGTAGAAATTTTCCGTCTAAGTGACTATAAAGATAATACATTGTAAAAATGATTACTAGTGTTCCAATGATTGAAGCCGCAAGACAAACCAAACTGATTGTTAAAGCCACTTTGCCAAATTTACGCTTGTTAATTTTTGTTTGATATTGTGAAAACGACACTCCGCCAAAGACAAATGTACAAAGTGCAACAAATGCGAACGCATAGAAGACAATTGCTCCTAGTAGAGACATAACAGGCATCTGATATCCTTCGCCCTGTTGAGTCGCCAAGACGTTATCTGCAAAATTTGTTGCAAGCAACACCAGCAATATAACAGCCACAACGTCGATTACTGACAAAATAATACCCTGCACACCCAGTTTAATACTTTTGTCTTTCTCTTCTTATTCTTTTGTAGCGAGCATTAAATATTGTGTTTTAGCTCCAAACAATAATTTTAGCCATTTAAACATACCTTCCCTCTCCTTGTTATATATTATCATGCGTCCATGCTTTATGTCAGATAATTAAATTATAATATTTTTTATCTTTATAATAAAATTAAATTTATTACATTATATGCATTGAAATTGTATAAACTATTTTGAAATCTTATTAAATTCATACAGTGCAATCCCCACACTAATAGGGAGATTGAGACTATCAATTTTTTTACTATGTTCTATCACCACACTCTCATCATAATCAAGTAAATTATCTGGTAATCCACTTGCTTCGTTGCCAAAAATTAAATCATATTTTTTATTATCAATATCAAATTTTCCTAATATGTTTTTACCTTTCAACATAAAGAAATATTTTTTATTTTTACTATAATTCAAATATTCGCTAATTGAATCAAACTCTTTAATTTTTAATGAAAAGATTGCCCCCATGCTTGCTCTTATTACTTTTGGATTAAAATAATCCACTGCTGGTTTAATAATAATTAAATTTTCAACATTAAAGCCTAACATTGTACGCATAATCGTCCCCATATTTCCCATATCAGACGGGTTTACAAGCACGATATTATTTTTATTTGAAATAAATTTTGAATCGTATTTTTCAAATACTCCAACAACAAAACAATTTTCTTTGCTAACTAATCGATTGATTAATTTATCGTTATATTCAATCTTTATGTTTTTTTCATTACAAATCTCCAACAATTTGTTAACATCTGGACTCATTTTCAATTTTGTACTAAGGATAACTTTGATTACTTTGTCAGAACAATTTTTTACTAATTCAAAAGTCGGAAAGATTCCAAATGCATATGAATATGCATTATCTTTATCGTATTTTGCTAATTTTAATTCTTCTATCATAAAATGATTTTACCACATATAAAAATTTCAAACAACAAAATAAAAATATTTCATAAAAAATTGTCATTTAATTTAAAAATTTGTTTTAAACGTAATTTTTCAACAATTAGTATAAAAATGCAAAATGTCCGCACTTTCACAGGACGAATCTCGAAGTGGGAATAAAAAAATGACCGCCTAATAGGTCAATAATTACGCAGTAATTTGACAAAAGGGCGATTTATAATATAGGGCTCCCACAAGTGTCGTAAGATACGCAGTGGAAATAGCGAAGCAACTGCTTGATTGTGATGTTTTACATTCATTAAAATATAGGGCTCCCACAAGACGAATGTCGAAGTGGGAAAAATGGAGCGACCGATTATAAACTCACTGTTGCAATTTCTTTTGAAATTGCGGTGAGTAAAAATCGAGTCACTCCATCTGGCGCAGAGAACAGGATTTGAACCTGCGGATGCTTTCACATCACACGATTTCCAATCGTGCTCATTCGACCGCTCTGACATCTCTGCATGCGGTTATTATATAATAAAAAACTAAAATAATCAATATATAAAATGTAAAACAATATTAGATTTTATCTTAATAACTCATTATTGCGACAAAAAATAAGCACTGTTGTGCTTATTTTTTATTTTTTCGCAATAGCCAAGCCTAATCCAGATGTGACAATACCTGCAATAGTAATTACATATGGACCAGCATTAGGCAACATTGAAATAGCATCGTTTGTTCCTTGGAAGCATCCAACAAATAGTGCAATAATAAATACTAATGAACAAACGATTCCTACAATAGCTGCGATTTTCATAATAAGATTAAGTATACCAATGTTTAAGAAGAATTTTAAAACACAGATAACCACAATCACAGCAACTGCGATAAGTGCAATCCACATAAAGATTCTAGCTGTTTGCCAAGCACCCAACCAGTCAGGACGCATAGCATCTGATAATTCAGCTCCCATATCGATTGTATCAAACCAATCGCTCATTGAAGCAGATTCAGAAAGGTCGCTAATTTGCCTTAAACTAGTGGTTATGAATTTGAAAGCCATACCTACGAATGTAAAGATACCTGTCACAATAGCTACAATCTTTAAAATTAGACTTGTAGAATCAGTTTTCTTTTTTGCCATATACCCTCCTTTTGTTATTAACATAATAATCAATTAAAAATTTTATGTCAATCAAAATTCAAAACTTGCTTTAAAATTATGTATTTTTATTAAATATGCTACAATTAAAACTCGGACGATTTCCTTCTATACAAACTCTATTTTGTTATATATTATATTAATAATATCTAACTTATTTAAATAAGAGAGAATAAATTTTAAAAATCAGTATTGACGAAATAATAACTTAGTGATATCATAAACATAGGAATTAAGTTATGAAAAAACCTAAAAAATATTATATGTCAATTTATGGAAAAATTTTCGTAGGAAAATGTGTTTCAACGGAGTTAGTTAAAGTTTCTAATTTTTTAAATGATATTATAGAAGATTCTTATGTCTTGTATTCTGTTGTCTATAATCAAAATCTTATAGATGATTTTATCAATTCGCTTAATTTTATACTTAAACGATTTGATGTCTATATTAACAAATTCTCTAAAAATAATCTGGAAGAAAATGATGATTGGTTTAACATCATCACGCAAGATATAATCGCATTATATTCATCAATCGAAACGGTGCAGGACAAGTTTTCACCAGAAAAAATCAATATGGCAAAAATACCTTACTATAATAGTATATATAACGACTTGACTGAAATATTGCATAATTTGTCTGACATATTATACTATTATTTCCGTATAGAAGATTTTGCAGAAGATGATAGAACCAAGTTCAATCCCGAAACTCAAACTGGATTCTCTTTATTAGACAATTATAATGGAGATATTGATGTCATTCCTCGACATGCTGGATTTTATGACGTAAACAAAAAGAGCATTATTAAAAAAGAAATCGTAAGCATTAGACGAGCAAAATATATAAATAAAAATATTGATAATTTATAATCAAAAAAAAGGCAATTGTTATTCATTGTCTTTTTTATTTTAAAATACCTTCTATTTGCAGTAATTTAACTTTTCGAGCAATACCACCTGCATATCCAGTCATCTTACCATTACTTCCTAAAACCCTATGGCAAGGTATTATAATAGAAATAGGATTGTGTCCAACAGCCCCTCCTACTGCACGTGCAGACATTCTTTTATGTGTATGTTTAGCAATTATATCGGCTATCTCTTTATAACTAATTGTTTTACCATAAGGAATATTTTTTAATATTTCCCATACCTTTTTACGAAAATCAGTACCTTCTAATTCGATAGGAATATTTACATTATCCACAATCTTTCCACTAAAATAAGCATCTAAATAATTTTTGACTTTTTTAAAAATCAAAAGTGTATCATTTTCCACATAGCCCTTAATATGCGCCTGATTAAAATATCTTTGATTCGAAAAATATAATCCAAAAAGTTTTTCTCCATTACTTGTTGCAATCATCTCACCTAATGGCGAATTATATACAAAATAATACATTCCTTCTCCCTACTATATAAATCTATTGACATACTCATTATAACATAGTTATAAAAAAATAAAAAGGTCAAATTTGACCTTTTTAAAATTTTATACATCTTTTTATCTCACAACAAAAGCATTTGTTAAAATTGCATCTACGACTTCGATTGCAACAATTTTTTCTACGATTGTATCTACTAGAACAATTTGAATTGCAGCAACATCCACACGATATATAACCACAAATGTTTTTCATAATTTTACATTTGTGTCTAATACATTTAGGCACTGGATTTCTTGGAAAAACTCGTGTTATCACTTCATTACTTAACGATACTTCTGGTGGAAACACTGAATTATCTGCAACCAGAGAAATGTTTCTAATTTCTGTTGGCATACTAATTCACCGTCACATCAAACTCAACCACTGTACTAGCACCCACTGCAAGATTTGGAAGAGCAAAACCAACAGCTGGATTACTTCCTGGTTGAAATATACCATCAATTTTTACACTATTTGCAACAAAAGTTGTACCAGTTGGTATGACATCTGTAAATACGAGATTTGTTTTTAATAGTGTACCTGTATTTGTGATTGTGCTGACACGCAAAAATATGTAAATATACTCAACAATGAATCAGCATACATATATTCACTAGGACTAAATTATGATGGACAGACCGGCAGTGTCAAGATACAGAAGTTAAATCAAGAAGTTCAAAACGAAATCTATTTTGAGACAATAACCGAGAGCGAATTCTTATCAGAAATCAAGAACCAACTTTTAGACACCACTCTAACAGACGAGAAGATAACGAGTTTTTACAACAAATTCAAAGCAGAGGATTCCACTTTCACTCTCTCATTAAAGGATAAAATCACAATTGATTTGCAAATCGAAGCATTACTAAAATCCAATAAAAGACTAGCCCAAGACCTAGAAGACTACGAAATGCAAATCACGAAATTAGAGCATCAACGTGAATTATACGAAATGCAGGTTCCAGTGCACTATTTGTACAATGAGGATAATATAATCTATGGATTTGGCAAAACTGCGAATGAAGACATCTTCCGCTTAATTCTAATCACCGATTCATATGAAAATTCAATATTTATCAATTACTCCTCATCCGAAAGCAACCAAATCACCAGCATCATTGATTCAGCGGAAAAGAGCATTACTTTCAACTACGACAGCCAGTTGAGGCTATCGAGCATAATTGATGCACGAGATAGAGAAATTTCATTTGCATATGTTAACAATCTTTTAACGACAATCACCTACCCTGATAAAACTATCAGTCGCTATTTCTACGACTCAGACAACAAGATGATAGCGATAATAGACCAATCAAATATGGGTGCATATTTAGAATATTCGGACAATCAAATCAAGGTTCAAGCGCTCTCCGCACTAAATTCTATCAAGCATAACCAGCCAGATTATCAAAAGGTTCTAGACTCGACCACTCTGACCTCTTATTTAATCGACAATTCATATCTCACAATCCAATTTTACGACTGCAAAACCACCCACGTCAAAAATGCAAAGGGCAAGACCGTAGTCTATGTATTCAACAATCAAGGACAGGCAATCAATATATACGAAGATAGTTCTTCCCTGGATTCAGACAACACTAATGTACTGTCCAGACAATACTCTTACACAGACAAATTGCTGTCCGAATCAATCACCACCCTTCCTTATGCCAGAAATTATTTAGACGGTTCATGCTTCGACACAAGTATAATCTCACAGATTCCAGCACTCTACACTGGCAATATAATCGTCAGTGAAAATGCTTATTCAATCCCAAGTTTCATCAAAACAGCCTCCTGCGTTCACACTTTCACAGGCGACTTTCAGTCCGCTTCAATCTCAATGAGTGAACTAAATATTAGCGAACTAAACACACAACTGACCTCAAAAAAGATTGAAAATATGGTACTCACCGGTTGGGCAAAGGCAAATTCCGCTTTCGTAAAGAATCCAAATGTGGCTGACAAATTTAATGACGAAGAAATATCCTACCCAAGTTATATAGACAATAGGAAATTCGAACTTCGCATTTCAATCAAATATTCGGACGAAACCGACCCTCAAATTCTTTCAAAACAATTTGATTGGATGAACACCGAGTGGCAATATTGCTCTCTTCCTATCAAATTGAAACCAAAACAAATCGAATCCATATCTTGCTATTTCGATTATTCCAACAATACTAATACAGCCAACGTTCAATTCACTGATTTAGAGTTGCGTGAAGGTAGTTGTGAATCAAGGCATTATGACGATGAAAGCAAACTCATCAAATCTGAATCTTCCACTTCTTTCACTCTCTACACCTACGACTCTGATGGCAATCTAATGAGCGAAACCACCCGTCTGATTCATGACGAAGACGATAAAGAATTTATCACAACCTACGAATACAACAAAAACAACAAATTATTAAAAACCATCGACTATAATGGTATCATCACAGAAAATGTATATAATGACAAAGGTGTAGTGACGAAAACTTTGACCTACCATATCAATGAACCTACTCGCAAATTCTATTCCGAAACCCCAACTGACGAAAAAGGCAACACCACAGCTAGCGTAAACGAATTTGGCGAACCTCTTGCTAATTATGAGTACATTGATGGCACAGGCATAATCTCTACCGAAACCGACCCTCACAACAACAGAACCTCGTACGCCTACGACTCTAATGACACTCTAATCGGCTTAACCAGCACTGTCAATGGCGAAGAAAACACCAATATCTATGGCTACACCCTCACCTTTTTGACCTCGCTTAAACACAACGACTTTGAATACAACTATGAGTATGACAACCTAGGCAAACTTAGCAAAATCTCCATTGCAGGAAACGAGTATCTATCTAAAACGTATGCTTATCAAGATAATGACTCCATAGAACATGATAGCGAAACCACCACGTACAAGAATGGTGCAACGTTCAAGCAAATTCTCAATGATGACGGCAATGCCACTACTCTTGAATATAACGGCAACACTATTCTAGAAAATATCTACAATTCGCTTGGCAATATCATTCAATCTACTGATATGTCAAATGATGAAAATAATATTCACAAGTATTATTATGACAAATTTGGCAATCTGTATAGAGAAACCAACACTCAGCACAATACTAATGTTGAATTCGAAAACACTCTCAATCTTGACACAAATCAGCTAGATGAGTCCACTATCAAATTAGGTAATGACACTTATCGCTACAATTATTCTTATACCAACAAACTTGACTCCACCATTTCTAATTTGTCTTTAACTAAATTTACTAACTCAGATTCTTCCACAGCGCAAACCACCCCAATCTTTGAATCAAATATCAGTTATGATAGACTTGGTAGAATCTCAGAAATCGTTCAAGGTATAAATCGTAAACAATATCACTATCTATCCAGTGGAGACCATACGTCAAATCTCATTTCTAGTGTTTGGTATGGTGACAATCTTAAACTTAGTGAAAACTATAAATATCGCTATGACGAAAAAGGTAATATCCTAGAAATCCGAGAAAACGGCACTCTAATTGCTCGTTATAAGTATGATAGTTTATCTCGTCTAATCAGAGAAGATAACAAATCATTCAACAAAACCACAACCTACGACTATGACGCCGGTGGAAATATAATATGTAAAAATATATACAACTTCACACTAGTTGAAAATCTAGATTTTGAGACCATTCAGTCTACAATTCCTTATTTATACAAATCTACTGGCTGGCGTGACCAATTAGTTTCATATAATGGCGAAACCTTTACTTATGACGAAATTGGTAATCCAACTAAATATAGAGATAAAAACTTATCATGGTCACACGCTAGACAGCTGGATAGTTTCGGAGATATTGCAAGTTTCAAATATAATGCTAATGGTATTAGAATCAGCAAGACCGTAAATGGTATTACAACTAAATATTATTTAAACGGAAATAAAATCATATCTCAAACTGATGCTACCAATACTCTATTCTTCTATTACGGAACAGATGGTATTACAGGCTTCAACCATAATGGAACTGATTATTTATATAAGAAAAATATTCAAGGTGATATAATTGGAATCTATAATCCAGAGAACAAGTTAATATGTAAATATATCTATGACGCATGGGGAAATCACGTTTGTCGAATTTTGTCGAATAATGGAGAATACGTTGACATAGTAGATACAAGTAATTATAATATTAATAGCAATTATATAACTATTGCTAACTTAAATCCTTTCCGCTATCGTAGTTATTACTATGATACAGAGACAGGACTATATTATCTTAATAGTAGATACTATGACCCACAAACTGGAAGATTCATTAATGCAGATGCTATTTCCATAATTGACATCTCTCAAATAACTATTAATGGATTAAATCTTTATTCTTATTGCTTAAATAACCCAGTTAACCAAATTGACGAAAATGGTTATATCGTTGGCTGGCTATTGGCTATAATTGTTGGCTCGATTATCGGAGCAACGGTGAATACTGGTTTTGAAGTGGCTAATCAAGTAAAAAATCATGGCTGGGATTTAGAAAACTGGAATTGGACTCAAATAGGATTGTCTTTTTTAGGCGGTGCAGTTTCAGGAGCCATTTCAGCAATTCCTGTTCCTGGATTTCAGACTTTCGGTATTTGGGGTAAAGTTTTTCATTATGGATTAACTTTTGTTATTGGAGGTATCGGAGCTGTTGCAGGAGGCTTAATAGATGGTTCTGTCTATAATATCAAAAGTGCTTTTACAAATTTTGCTATTGGTGGAACTTTTAGTTTATTTGCTGATTTATTTACAAATGGATTAAATAATATTGTTCAAAAATATTCAAACAATGTTTTAACAAATCCTTTATATGCTAATATGACTTTGGAAGACTTAATTGGTAGTGGTTTGAAAGAATATCCAAAACATTTAGCAAAATTAATGAATAAATTATCGCGTGCAATATTATATGCAAACAGAGGATTAACCAAATCTATATTTTATATGATTGGAATAAATTCAATTTTAGAAATCATTTCTGGTTTGCTATAAATTTTAATTTAGAGGTATAAATGAAAAAACTTTTAAATACTAACAAATATGATTGGATATTCCCTTTACTACTCTTTATAATTTTTCTTATCTCTTTAATATGTCTACTTATATTATATATACCTAATACAAATAGTAATTTATCATTAAAAACACTTTTAATAGTTATATTATCAATCCTAATGCTTACATCTTTAATTTGTTTTTTATTTACTTTCCAATTTATAATTATAAACAAGAATGGAATTATATTTAGGTGTTTAATATGCAAATATTCTTTTATAAAATGGAATGAAATTAAAAGCCTTAAATTAATTAACTTAAATACTAGTTCATCAATAGTTGGAATGAAATACTATCACATTTTTATAGAAATACAAACAATAAATGATAAACAAAATATGTTTAATAAAATATTATATAATAAAAAAAATGCAAATATCCTTTTAGAATTTATTAATAAATATAATAAAAAAATCGATATAACTTGTTTAACAGAGAACTCAAATTTTAATTCAACTATTAAATGGTTTTAAATTAATTGTTTTTAAATAATTAAATTAAATAATAAAAAAGTATGATATATCATACTTTTTTATTTTTGTACAAATACATATATTTACCTTAATATAATCTAGATTTTGAGACCATTCAGTCTACAATTCCATATTTATACAAATCTACTGGCTGGCGTGACCAATTATTGTCCTACAATGGCGAAACCTTTGTTTACGATTCTATTGGCAACCCAACTACTTATAGAAACAAAACTCTTTCTTGGTCTCACGCTAGACAGCTGGATAGCTTTGATACTCATACATACAAATACAATGCAAATGGCATACGTATTCAGAAAGATAATATCCAATTTTTCTTAAATGGCAATAAGATTATTTCACAAACCGATGGAACTGACACTCTATTCTTCTATTATGCCTCAGACGGTGTCACTGGCTTCAATCACAATGGAACCGACTATTTCTACAAGAAAAATATTCAAGGTGATATCATAGGTATATATAATAATGAAAATAAACTTGTTTGTAAATATATTTATGATGCCTGGGGAAATAAAAAAGGACAGTAATGATTACTGTCGCTTTTTTTTGATAATTTTCATTTTAAATGTATTTATTTAATTACTTGTCTTTGTGTACAATTTTTCTGTAAAGGTATTAATCTTTTCTGTATTAGATTCTATTTGTGCCTTATATTCATTTTCTGTCTCTTTAAGAGATGAAATCTCATTATTTAATTCCAATATTTCTGAACTGTCTTGACAAAACAAATCTCTTAATTGTGTTAATGAAGTTAGTTTTTCAGTAATGGCTTCAAGAGATTTTTCAGCTGTTTTATTTTCTTTGTTTAAAGTCTTTATAGTTTCTTTAATATAAGAAATTGTTTCTTTTGTTAAATCAGAATTTATTTGTAATTTGCCAGATTTTATGCCTTTAATCACTAACCATATTCTAGACACAATAGCATATAGAGATAATGATATTAACCATGAACTAATTGCACTATCTAGCACTAATAATGAAATCCACTGTCTTTCAGTTATGCCGTAATACACAACACTAGCGATAAATGACAAAACAAGAGGTATAAACATAATAACAATGTTAACCATTTTCCTTTTGTTCTCTTCTAATGTTGAAGTTTTTTTCTTAATTGGCAATTTAATTAAATATGTCAAAAGAAAAGCTCCAAACCCAATCAACAATGCTTCCAATGTATAATTTTTGAAAATATTAAATATTTCATATTCCATAATTATATCTCCTTTTAAAATTTTCATTAAAAACAAACATATTTTCTCCTTTTATATAAGATATCTTATCTATTCTAATTGTAATTATAATTCACTATAATTTACTATAATCTTTATTGAAATTTACTTATAAAAAGTTTGTTAACAAAAACAAAAAAGTCATTAGAAATTTCTAGTGACTTTAATTCATGGTGCGTCCAGAGGGATTCGAACCCCCGACCTTTGGTTCCGTAGACCAACGCTCTATCCAGCTGAGCTATGAACGCATATATGATTATTAAGATAATTACTTACGTGACCGAATGAGGAACCAAAGGTCACAATGGGTCCCACCAGACGAATGTCGAGTGGGAAGAGGAGCAACTAACCGAAAAAGGCTACATTTGCGTTCAGCAAATTGCCAAGAGTGCTAGTTGCGACGAGGTTCCGTAGACCAACGCTCTATCCAGCTGAGCTATGAACGCATATATGATTATTAAGATAATAATTGAATATATAGATATTTTTCAATCAATGCACCTTAATTCTAACGTTTTTTATTATATCATAAAATTTTTTTTAATGCAAGACTTTATTTAAAAATAGTTAATTAAAATAAAAAAGTCTAAATTTTAGACTTTTAATATATCAAACAAATTACTTATTTTTAAATAATAACAATCTTTTGGAGATATAGTTATATATAAGTACGATAATTGTCACAATCACTTTAACTAACCATTGATTCCAACCCAATAGGTCAAATCCAATATACATACCTGCTAGATTTATGCCTAGACCAATCGCGCTTAATATTGTAAATATTATAAAACCTTTCGTAGATTTACTTTTCCCTTTTTCATTAAATACGAATAGAATTGACATAATATAATTAGCCAACAGTCCAACAATAAAACCAACTCCTGTACCAATTATTGTAGCCATCGTAGAAGGTGTTGGCGTATTAATAAATACGTTTACAAAAGATTCGTATATACTAGGTTGCATTATATACATCACAACACCCATAGTGAACATATCTACAATAGTGGCAATGCCTCCACAAATTACGAAACGAATAATTTCACTAACCGTTTTATGTTGTTTTGAGAATTCTTTATATTTATCAAGTAGAATTAAATATATTCGTTTAGGCAAAAGCAAAAGAATCATTAATATTACAGCTAATAACACGCATAAAACTGACCATATTACATTAAACACAATTTACCTCTTTTCTATTTGCTAAATTAAATTTATTGTGTTTAATTTAACAAAATTTTTTTATATTAGTTGTTTTCATCAAAATTTTTTGTTTCGCTAATTATGTAGCGCGGACGATTTCTTGCTTCTTCATAAGTGCGGCGCATATAAATATTATTAAATCCTATTATAATGAATAATATTGAGAACATTAATGTAATTGTAGGGAATAACCATGCTGTCAAAGGCAAGAAAATTTTACAACATACTAAGACAATAAATGTTATAAAACAAGCGATGCTCAAGAATCCAAATAGAATTCCGCTTTTCATTGCTATACTTAGTGGCCAAGTAGAAAATGAAATAATTCCATTTCCCGCTAGCTTTAATAATTTTTTCAATGTATATTTTGTTTCGCCTGCTTGACGTTCTTTTCTCTCAAATTCTACTTCGGTTTGCTTGAATCCTATCCAAGAGGTCAAACCTCTCAAATATCTATCATGTTCAGGCATTGAATTGATTACATTTACTACTTTTCTATCTAGCAATTTGAATTCGCCAACGTTTTTTGGAATCTTCAATCCGCTAATGGTTTGCAAAAATTTTAAGTATATTGAAGATGTGATTTTTTTAAAAAAAGTTTCCCCCTTTCGTTTAGTTCGTTTCCCGTGCACTACTTCATAGCCTTCTTTCCATTTATCTATCATCAGAGGAATGACTTCCACAGGGTCTTGTAAATCTACATCCATTATAATCACAGCTTCACCACTTGAATGTTCTAAACCACAAAAAATTGCCGCCTGTTGTCCAAAATTCCTAGCAAAGCTTATATATTTTATATGTTCATCTTTGTTTGCATGATTTTTAAGAACATTTAAAGTATTATCTTTACTTCCATCATTGACAAAAATTACCTCATATTCATCATTTAATTCTTTCATAATGGGAGTGACAGCATCAACAAAAAGTGGAATAGATTCTTGTTCATTATAAACTGGAACAATTATTGAATATTTAGCTTTCATTGTTTCTCCTTATACTCAATATCATAATAATAAAAAAATTGAATATTGTCAAATATTTTCATATGTTTTAAAAAATTTGAATTTTATTAATGTAAAATAAATAAATATATAAATTTTAATTGATTTTTAAATGATTTTAATCAAAAAAAACTAAAAATTTATATATTTTTTTAAATTTTTAACATTTTTTGTTAATTTTTATTTGCCAAATTAATAAAAAAGTTATAAAATAATTTTAGGAGTAATTATATGGGAAAAGTTATTTCTGTCACAAACCAAAAAGGCGGTGTTGGTAAAACAACAACTTGCGTAAACTTAGCTTCTTATGTCGCAGACGCAGGCAATAAAGTTCTTCTAATAGATATTGACCCACAAGGAAACGCATGCGCCAGTCTGGGTGTTGAGGTTGAAAAAGGTAAAAACTCAATATATGAGGTTTTATTAGGTGAAGTCAATATTAAAGATGCAATTTATAATTCTGTCCTTAAAAATTTAGATGTTCTTCCATCAACAGTAGATTTAGCAGGAGCCGAAGTCGATTTGGTTTATGTTGACAACAGAGAAAATGTTTTAAAAGAAGCATTAAAAGAAATTAAATCGTCTTATGATTTTATATTTATTGATTGTCCTCCATCATTGGGATTGCTTACTGTAAATGCTTTAACAGCAACTGATAGCATTATTATTCCAATACAGTGTGAGTATTTCCCTTTGGTAGGTCTTGGTCAATTAATGAATACAGTACGATTAATTAAGAAACACTTAAATCCAGATATTGAAATTGAAGGTGTCTTGTTAACCATGAAAGATAATAGAAGTAATCTAGTAGCTCAGGTAGCAGAAGAAATTAAAAAATATTTTGAAACTAAGGTTTACGATACTTACATACCAAGAAATATTAGATTAGCAGAAAGTCCTAGTCATGGTAAGCCAATACTATTATATGATAGTAGAAGTAAAGGAGCAATTGCTTACAAGGCTTTAAGTGAAGAGTTTTTAAGAAAACAATAATCATAAAAAATGTTCCACGTGGAACATTTTTTTGATTTTATTAATTATAAAAACAATTTTTTTATACAACTAAGAATTTTAATAGACGAAATATAAATATGTGATTATTTTATTTATATTTCGTATAATAAAAGGTGTTTATTAATTTAAATTTATATATCATAATATTAATCTTCTTTTTACTGTATTATATTTATTTAATTTTGTAATAATTAATATTCTACAAATTAAAGTCACAGTTAATGTTCCACGTGGAACAATTTTTACATTAATAAATAAAATTTTGGATAAGTTTATAAAATTTACAATTATTATTTGACACGCAATTAAATATGTATTATAATTAATATATAAATGTTCCACGTGGAACAATGGAGGGAATTATGAAATTAGGACTTGGAAGAGGATTAGATAGCTTATTGAAGGTATACGATGAAGAGGTTGAAACAAAAAAAACAGAAGAACCATTAAATAATTACACGATGAGACATGGAGAGGTTGAAAAAATAGATATAAATAAGATATATACCAATCCAAATCAGCCCAGAAAGACATTTGATAAGGAAAGTCTAAATGAATTGGCTGAAAGTATAAGAATACACGGCTTAATTCAACCGATAGTTGTAAATGAAATGCCAGACGGATATATGATTATTGCCGGAGAACGAAGATTTAGAGCTTGCAAAATTTGCGGATTGAAAGAAATTGATGCAGTTGTGAAAAATTATTCAAATAAACAGATTGCAGAAATCGCAATAATTGAAAATTTACAACGTGAAGACTTAAATCCTGTTGAAATGGCGAAAGGTATAAAAAAATTAATGGACGAATATGGTTTAACACAAGAAAAAGTGGCAGAAAGATTAGGAAAATCAAGGTCTGCAATAGCTAACAGTTTACGTATCCTAACATTATATCCAGAAGTAATTGATTTAATTGAAAAAGGGAAAATATCTTTTGGTCATGCAAAAATACTCGCTGCTGTGACAGATTATGCAACTCAATTGATTTTAGCTAAAAAGATTGCAAAAGATAAATTGACGGTTCGAGACCTTGAAAAAGAAGTTGATGCAATACTTGGAAATAAAAAGAAAAAGAAAGTAGCAAAACTGCCTAGTGAAGAACTGCAAGATTTTATATCTGAACTACAAAGAAAACTCGGAACAAAAGTGACAGTTATAGGAAATGACAAAAAAGGAAGAATATACATAGACTATTATTCACAAGACGATTTAGATAGAATTTACGATGTCGTTTTACGTAAATAATTTATTTGTTAACATGTGAAATAAAAGCGCATACTATAAAATTAGTAGACGCAATAAAAAATAATAGAAGAAATATCTATTATTTTTTTTATTTAAAATCAAAATATTTTTGTAGATATCTTTTTGTTTTGATGAACTTGTTCGAGAAATTCTTTCAAGACTTCTTCTTCGATTTCCTTTATTGATTTATTACTAAGATAAGCGGCAGCCCCTATATGTCCTCCACCTCCAAATTTTTTTGCAATCATAGCGACATCGTATCCTCGTTTGGCTCTCATACTAACATAATATTGATTATCCTTTGGTTGAACAAAACATACTAAGCAATTACCAGAAATCGTCGCCAATCTATTGATTATGCCAGTATAATCATCAAACTTTGCTTTATACAATCGGGCCTGTTCTCGTGTGATTTGTGTTAAAATTATTTTACCATCTTCTAACGTTATTATATTTTGAATTGCCAAAGCTAGCAGATTCATGTTTCTAATTGTATTACTATTAAAAAAGTTATTATATATAGCGCCACTATCAATATAATTAAAGCAGGCGCTTGCTATTTTAAATGTATTTTTAGTAATAGCGCCTACTGAAAAATTGTTTGTATCCGTTATTATTCCCGCATAAATTTTACCATAAATCTTTGATGAAAATTTATAGTTATAAGCTTTCAATATCTTATAAACAATTTCACACGTAGAACTAACAATTTCTACTATATTAAAATCTCCATCTCTTAAATTTGTATTATGATGGTCTATTACGAAAGTTTGTTTTGCCTTATCAAAAAGTATTTTATATTTTCCTACTCTATCAAGATTTGGGCTATCCATCATAATAGCTGTATGATACTTTGTAAAACTTTTATTAATTTTAACATTTTCAATTATTGGCAAATAATTATTTGCTAATCCATCACTTTCAGCAAAAATATCAACCTTTTTAATTCCAAAATGTTTTATTATAAATTCTCTCATTACTATCATGCTACATAAAGCATCGGCATCTGGCTCAATGTGCCCTATTAAACAAACCGAAGTAGCTTTTGATAAATTATCTAATATTTTTTTATATCTATTCATATATTTATTATATCATATTATTTGAAATTCAGTTTCGTTTTTTTACTTCTATTTCTAAAATAGTGTAAAAGTTATCCACATTATGTGGATAACTCTGTGGATAACTTGTGGAAAAGGTGTGGAAAAGTCGAAATATATTGTGGATAAGACATAATTGTATATATTAATACATTATATCTATCATTTATAAATTCTATTCTATTATTTAGATATTCTTTTACAAAATCTTATAAAACTTCTATAATCTATTTAAAACTATAATTTGGTTTAGCCTTAGAAATTTTTAATTTAATTTGATTTATATTTTATAAAAGCATTATTTTAATTTGAAGACAACTGAAATATTACAAATTCTATATCGTTAGTTATAACTTGTAATTTTAAAAATATATTATTGTATGAAGTTTAATATGAAAATCAAAAATTTTTTTCTTGCCAATAAATGTATTATAATAATGCTATGTATAATGCTGATACTTTCATCTTGTTTCTCTGGAATTGTAGCATATAGCGTTTCAAATTATAATGGTATTACAATTGTAATTGATGCAGGTCATGGAGGCAGAGACGGAGGAAGTATCGGAATAAATGGAACGATTGAAAAAGAAATAAATTTAAAATATTCGCTAGCATTAAAAGAAAAACTTGTAAGTGCGGGTTATAGAGTAGAATTAACTCGAAAAACTGATGATGCTCTATATTCTGAAACGGCAAAAAATAAAAAAATGAGCGATATGCGCGCAAGATTCAATATTATTCAAAAAACAAATCCAAATTTAGTAATAAGCATACACATGAACAGTTTTAATTCTTCAAGTGCACGTGGTGCATTGACATATTATCGCAATGGCGATGAAGCTAGCAAAAAATGTGCAGACTTGATTCAGTCTAGTTTAAACACTTATTGTGCTGCTCCAACTCGTCAAGGAAAAGTTGGTGATTATTATATTTTAAATTGCAGTTATTACACCTCAATATTAATTGAATGTGGATTCATCTCAAATCCAGAGGAAGAGAGATTATTAAATACTGATGAATATCGTGAAAAATTCATTGATGCTATTTATAATGGAATACTATTGTATTTTGGCAATACTAATAACAATATTTAGTAAATGCATAATCATATATAACGCATTGTTTATTGCTTAAATTTTTTAAAACGACTTTAAATATATATTTTTTTAATAAACAAAAAAAGAGCAAAAGCTCTTTTTATACTAAACTAGTATCTCTGATATACAAACTTCCACTAGTTGTTGTCACTGTTAATGTAGCATTATTATAATCGGTAATCGAACCATTAACATACTCAGTGTGTTCTTTATCTGTATAGCCGCCATAATTTGATATCTGTGCTAAATTCACACTTACGTCTCCCGAATCTGTTTTTGTATGCAACATATATTTAGCATCGGTATTGATAATTAATGAAACTGAGCCAGTCTTCCCATCAACAACATTTTCTCCAAACACATTATTCATATTGATATCCGCTCTACCATTATCGTTAATCGTTATAACAACATTTTCTACACCAGAAGAGGTGATTTTTCCATTGTTCGTAGTTGCTTGCAACATTCTTGAATTAGGATTATCCTCATAACTATCTGCATCATTATTAAATGTTATATTGATATCTCCATAGTTGGAATTCGCTGTCACTCTTGAATATGTTGAATTAACTGTAATTGTCCCATCGTCTGTCGTTAGAATTAAAGGTGAAGTACTATTCTTTATCGTGATATTACCCGTATCCGTAGTAATGTCAGCAGTAGCCAAAACGTTCTCAATTTCTACTCTACCAGATTTTGATAACAAAATTGTGCCACCATTTGTCAAATTCTTAATATATACATTTGTATCTGATGATTTTATTTCCACATAAAAGACCGTATCTATTTCAATTCTTCCGCCCGCTTCGTCTATATCTTCTCTAAAATCATTACATTCTTTTATTAATATAACCGCATTTTTATTAGATTCTATCAATACATCACCAAGTGTGCTGTTAAGCGCTTCAAAATATCCACTTGTCGCTGAGATGGTGACATCATTAACATTTGTTGTCACATTCTCACCAATAATAAAATCTGCCCTTCCAATATTTGCATCAATAAATCCATTAACTGAACCATCTACAAATTGGAAATTGCCACTAGTCGTATTATAAATTAAATTATTAACAATTATAGTTTCATTGTTTATATTTGTCTCCGCATTGTGATTATTTAACTCTATATCAAATGCTTTGCTCGTAGGTACTCTTAATTGAATAAATGATTTATTGGCAATTGTTGCACCATATGGTTCATCGACATTAAATATCAATACTCCACTATCTATATCAACATCAATATTGACATCGCTATTTTTTTGAAGTACAAATCCTAATGAATTAGCATAAACTCTAAGCGAAATGTTTTCACTGGCTGCTGGCACCACTGAAACGGCATAAGACCTCGAATTTACCTCAATTTTATTTATATTAGTGGCATCATATGACTCTGAATTAAAATAATCATGATAACTAATATAAGTTATTCCAAATAAATTTGACCCCGGCACAAAGAATAGGTACAAAACACCCACTGCACATAGTCCAATCAATAGCAAAATTACTATTAAAAAATATTTCCAAAAGGTTTTCATAGTAATATTTTATAAGAAATAAAAAGTTTTGTCAATAGAAACAAAAACAAATATTAGTTAAGCATGAGTCAAATTAAATTGATTTATCGCTTTGAAAGTGATATAATGAATAACGGAGTAAATTATGTTGATAGATATTGAAGGAACTGATGGCTCTGGGAAAGCTGTCCAAACTAAAAAATTATATGAATATTTAACCCAAAAAGGATATAAATGCAAACTAATAAGTTTTCCAAATTATGACAGCCCATCAAGTGAACCTGTTAAAATGTATCTTGGCGGAGAATTAAAAAAAGAATTTGATGGATATCAAAATAGTGCCTTATATGCGGTTGATAGATTAATCACCATGAACAATAATATTGACATCAATGATTATGATTTTATTCTGTTTGATAGATATGTTCCAAGCAATATGATTCATCAATCTACAAAGATGACAACTATTTCAGAAATTGATGCGTTTATTGAATGGATAATAGATTTTGAATATGGCAAACTAAAACTACCTATACCTGATAAAATCATTTTTTTAGATATGCCACCAGAATTCAGTATGAAACTTGCCAGCGAGCGCTCCGATTTAAAATGCAAAAAAAATAAAGACATTTTGGAATCTGATGAAAATCATATTCGAACTGCATATGAGCGTGCTAAATACATTGCAAATAAATTTAATTGGCTCCACATACCATGTGTTAATGGCAATATCAAATCCATTGATGAAATTCACAAAGAAATATTGACTAAATTGGGTATATAGTGATAATATTAAGAGCGCTCAATTTTAATTAGTATATTTGTATTACTATATAATATTAGACATTATTTATATATAAATATATATGACAAATTAAATATAATAATCAAATTAAAACAACTTGGAGATAATATGAAAATAATAACTAGACGAGAATTAATTGATAAATGGTTCAAATTTTATACGAGCAAAGCTCACGTAATTATACCTAGTGCTAGCATTGTGCCAGAAAACGACCCTACTGTGTTATTCACAACAGCAGGTATGCATCCGCTAGTACCATATTTGCTTGGTCAACCACACCCAAAAGGTAAAAGATTGTGCGACTTGCAAAAATGTATTCGAACCGGTGATATAGACGAAGTTGGAGATGATAGTCATCTAACTTTTTTTGAAATGCTTGGCAATTGGAGCCTTGGAGATTATTTCAAGGAACAAATGATTCCTTGGAGTTATGAATTCTTAACCAGTCTAGAATATTTAGGACTGGACAAAGACAAGCTTGCTGTCACAGTATTTGCAGGAAATGACATTGCTCCACGAGATAATCTTTCAGCAGCATTATGGGAAAAGCAAGGTATAAAAAAAGAAAACATTTATTACTTAAAGGATAATTGGTGGATATTGGGAAGCGGAATTGGTCCATGCGGTCCAGATACTGAGATGTTTATTGATACGGGTAAACCAAAGTGTTCTCCTGAGTGTAATCCTAGTTGCGATTGTGGAAAATTCTTAGAAATTTGGAACGATGTATTTATGGAATATAAAGTCAATCCAGATAAATCAGTCGAAAAATTAGCTCATCCAAATGTTGACACGGGTATGGGACTAGAACGTACTCTTTGCAAATTAAATGGATACAAATCTGTATATGAAACAGAATTATTCGCTCCTATCATTCAATATTTAGAAAAAATTAGTGGTAAATCATATCATGATGAAGAATACACTTCTTCATTTAGGATTATCTCTGACCATATGCGTGCTGCTACTTTTATTATTGGAGATGAACAAGGTGTTTCTCCTAGCAATTTAGGTCAAGGATATGTTCTACGCCGTCTTATTCGTAGAGCAATTCGACATATGAAAAAATTAAGTATAGAAAAAGGTCACCTTGGCGAAATATCTAAACTTTATATAGAATATTTTAAACAAGATTATCCTGAACTCAATACCAATGCTCAAAAGATTATTGATGAACTAAATAAAGAAGAAGACAAATTCTTAAAAACTCTTGAATTGGGCAACAAAGAATTTGAAAAAGTAATCAATGGAATTGAACGAAAAAATCAATTCATGTCAAAAGACCCAAATTATAAACCTGAAAATACTATCAGTGGTAAAAGTGCATTTAGGTTATATGATACCTTTGGTTTCCCAATTGAATTGACACAAGAAATGGCTAATGAACGTGGATATATGGTTGACATAGATGGATTTAACGAAGCTTTCCGTCAGCATCAAGAATTGGCTCGCACCACCAATGCGGGAGTGTTCAAAGGTGGACTTGCTGACGACAGTGTTTGGACAACTCGACTACACACAGCATGCCACTTATTACTTGCTGGACTAAGGAAAATGTTTGGCAATCAAATAGAACAAAAAGGTAGCAATATCACTAGTGAAAGGTTGCGTTTTGACTTTAACTTTGATAGAAAATTGACCGATGATGAAGTAAAAAGTCTTGAAGAATTTGTAAACTCTGCAATAAAGCAATCTATTCCTGTTGAGCGTTTAGAAATGAAGTTTGAAGAAGCAAAACAAAAAGGTGCATATGGTGTATTAAAGGCACAAGATAACGATATAATTTCCATATATAAAATAGGTGACGTAGATTTCCAAATTTGTGGTGGTCCGCATGCAAAAAACACTAGCGAACTGGTTGATTTTAAAATTGTTAAACAAGAAGCCGTGTCTGCTGGTGTAAGACGTATAAAGGCAGTGATTAATACACAAAATGCTAACTAATTCCTTTTTAAAACAATAAAAAGAATCACGGAGTTCCGTGATTTTTTTATTAAAATGCTCTCTTATTTTTTGAAATTTAAACATGTCTATTTCGAAATCATTTGACAATGGTTTATTAGTTTTTATAATAATTCTGTTTTAATAAATAAAAGACAGACCAATTTCAAATTAAATATCTTCTCTTCCTAGAAGATAATCTGTCGTCACTCCAAAATACTCAGCAATTGCAACTAATGAATCAATTTGAGGAGAACGAATTTTTAAAAGCCAACAATTAATGGTTGATTTAGGTATATTTATCTTTTGAGATAATTGCGCAATACTTAAAGATTGAAAATTCATTAACTCCTTTAAACGATTAGCAAAAATTGTTAAAATATCTTTTTTATTCAAATCAAAAATATTATCTTTCATAATCTATACTTTCTACGAAATCGTTTGACAACGATTTTTTCGTTTTTTATAATTAAAATGTTTTAATATTTTATATAGGTTATATATCTTCTCTTCCTAGAAGATAGTCAGTTGTCACATTAAAATAATCTGCTAATTGGACTACTGCATCTATTTTAGGTAATCTTGTTTTCAGTAGCCAACAGCTAATTGTTGACCTAGGAATATTGACATTTTTGGCTAACTGTACAATATTCAAAGATTTGAACTCCATGAGTTCACGCAATCTCTCAACAAAAACATTCATTATTTTGTCTCTCACAAAATTATTATGAATCAAGAACGCATATTTATTTTATTAGGTGGCGAAAGCAACCTATTGTAATTATATTAAAACTAGCGAAAACTCGGATAACTTTGAATCTTTATTTGCTAGCGATTTAGAACAGTTGTTGTTTTCGCTAAAAAAAGCACATAATGTGCTTTTTTATTTTTTCCTTTAATTAAGTAATTCATCAATCAAATTAAAATCTAAATTTATTGTAAATTTTAAATTATTTAATATGAAAATAATGAATTTAAAAATTTTTTTATAATTATTTTACTTTTAATTAGTTTTATGTTATAACTTTTTATATAATTCAGGAGAAAATATGGACAATAATATTACACCATCTAACTTTATAGAACAAGCAATTGTAGAAGATATTAAAGAAAAAGGTCTTAAAAAAATCATAACACGTTTTCCACCAGAACCTAATGGATTTACACATATTGGACATGCCAAAGCAATATGTATAGATTTTTTAACCGCTGAAAAATTCAAAGGTTATACAAATCTTAGAATGGACGACACCAACCCAAACAAGGAAAGTGATGTCTACGTAAAAGCATTAATGGAAGATATCAAATGGCTTGGTTTTAAATGGAAAAATTTAACTTATGCTTCTGATTACTACGAGTTCCTTTATAATTGTGCAATTGATTTGATTGAACAAGGAAAGGCTTTTGTATGTGATTTGAGTGCAGATGAAGTCAGTTCAATGCGTGGAACTCTGACTGAACCCGGGAAAGAAAGTCCTTATAGAAACCGTTCAATAGAAGAAAATTTAAAGTTATTCAAAGAAATGAGAGCAGGTAAATATGCTGACGGAGAAAAAACTTTGCGTGCCAAAATTGACATGTCTCACCCTAATATAAACATGCGAGACCCTGTTATTTATCGTATTCTTCATGTGAAACATTTTAGACAAGGGGACAAATGGTGTATTTATCCGATGTATGATTTTGCACACCCATTAAGTGACGCATACGAACAGGTGACTCATTCTCTTTGTAGTCTTGAATTTGAAGACCATAGACCATTATATAATTGGTTTGTAGATAATTGCAGAATACTACCAGGTGTGAAACCTAGACAAATAGAATTTGCTAGACTTAACATTGACGGTACAGTAATGAGCAAACGATATATGCACGAATTGGTTGAAAAAGGATATGTCGATGGTTGGGACGACCCAAGACTCCCTACTCTATCCGGATTTAGACGCAAAGGATATACTCCAACCGCCATACGAGAATTTTGCACACGTATTGGAGTTGCCAAATCAAATAGTGTAGTTCAACCACATATCTTAGAAGCCTGTATTCGTGAAGAGTTGAATAAATCTGCTCTACGTGTGGTTGCTGTTCTTGACCCTATAAAAGTCAATATCACAAACTTCCCAGCCAACAAGACAGAAAAAGTTTTAATCTCCAACAATCCTACCATAGAAAACAGCAAAAAACATTCAATTCTTTTCAGCAACGAACTATATATAGAACGTGAAGACTTCATGATAGAGCCTACCAGCAAATTCTTCCGACTTACTCCGAATGGATATGTTAGATTGATGGGGGCTTATGTCATTAAATGTGACGAAGTTGTTAAAGATAAAAATGGCAATATTGACCATTTGAATTGCTCGATAATATTTGATGCAAAAGAACAAAACATAAAACCAAAAGGTACAATTCATTGGCTAAGTAGAAAAGAAGCCGTAAAAATCACCACTCGCAAATTCCACAATCTTTTGAAAGAAGGTGAAGTGTATGAAAGCGGAATGGTGGATAAAATAATCAATCCTAATTCTATGGAAAAACATATTTCATACATTGAACCATTTGCATTAAAACAAAAAGGAAACATGCAGTTTATCCGAAATGGATATTATATTGAAGATAGTCGTCTTAGCAAAAAAGATAATAAAGTATTTTTAGAAACAGTAAGTTTAAAAGATAGTAAATAAACTATCTTTTTTTATTTCTTATTATTTTTTATTTTTTTATTTTATTTGTTAATTTTTAAATAATTTTATCAAAATTATTAAATAATTATTATTTTTTTAATTTGTTTTACTATTTTTATTTTTAATAATTAAAATATTTTAGAATAGTTTATTTTTTTATTTTGTTGTGATATAATTTTATTATGTCTTCACGAACTAAACGCATAATATTAAATATTACCAGTGCAATTCTGACTGTATTAATAATAGTTGTCAGTTTTTTTGCTCTAATTAATATCATGTTTAATATAATTTTTATACGTACAAATGTAAGAGGTTATTCAATGTATCCCACATTAAATTATAATGTCCCCACTTCTCAAACAGATGGAGATGTAGTTTATATAAACAAATTTTCAAGCTACACCAATGATGATATTGTCGTAGCACAAGTGGATTGGTGGGATAGCGGATATATTATCAAGCGATTGATAGGTTTGCCAAATGACACAATCCAAATCAAAGATGAAGGAACTCACTACGCATTATATGTTAATGAAAAATTATTTTATACAAAAGAAAAAAATGCAGACACCGATTCATATTACAATAATTTGTATTTGACGTTTTTCGATAGATTCCCTGAAAATACAACCACAAATGAAAGCGGAGAGCAATGTATAAAACTAAATGACAATGAATATCTATTGATGGGGGACAATTGGGGAAACAGCACTGATTGTCTAACTGGCGGACCAGCGAAAAAATCAAACATAGTCGGTCGTGTAGATATTATTATACATTATGGGGAAAACCAATTTCGTACATTAGTAAAGGAGATGTGGAATCTACTATTTTAAAGGGGTTTTATGAATTTTGTTAGAAATAATTGGGACAAAATAGCTAAGGAGGAATTTGAATCATATCTTGATTCAATCAAAGAGACTGATGAGAAAAAACTCAACTGGACAAAACGCATATATAACACAAAGATGCCTGTGTTAGGCATCAAAGTTCCTATTATTAAAAAACTTGCAAAAGAAATTAACAAAGGCAATGCTATATCTTTTCTTGAATTAAATCTAAATTCAACCTTTGAAAATTTACTCATCAATGGGTGTTTAATTGCAAAAATAAAAGATTTCAATTTAATGAAAAAATATCTAGATGATTACTCAAAAAAAATTGATAATTGGGCTTTGTGTGACTGTATTGATTTTGAAATAAATCAAAAGAACAAATCAAACTATTTTGCTTTAAGCCAAGAATACATAAAATCAGAATTTCCATATACTAGAAGAATTGGCGTGCTTATATGGTTTAAATTTATAAATGACAAAGAATATTTAAATATTATTTTAGATAACATACCATTCTTCAAAAACGAAACTCACTACTATGTTAACATGGCACTTGCTTGGTTCGTATGCGAATGTTTTGTAAAAAATAGAGAAATCGGATTATTAATTTTTAAAAATAAAATGCTAAATAATTTTGTTAATAACAAAGCCATTCAAAAAATAAAAGATAGTTTTAGAGTGTCTGATGAAGACAAAATATTATTAGAAAATTTTAAAATAAAAAATAAAATGATTTAATTAAATGTTTTTATAAAAAATCATTTTTTATATTTTTTATTAATTTTTTATATAAATAATTAATATTTTTTAACTTTTTATTATATTTTTATTAATTTTTTATCTTCATAATTTATTTTTTACACATAAAATTTTTATTTCTACAAAAACTATTTTTACAATAGGAGTAAAAATTTATGAAAAAAAGTAAACAAATAATTTTAAAATTATCTTTAATCATTTTTGGAGCAATTATTAGTTTTGTATTTTTATTTTCAAATCAGACTATAACTGCCAATGCAAGTTTTACGACCAGTGCCAATTGCAAATCCGCAGTTTTAATTGAAAAAAATTCTAAACAAGTATTATATGAAAATGCCAGTCATGAAAAACTACCCATTGCAAGTGTGACAAAACTTATGACTGTATTGTTGACATTGGAACATATTGACAACGGTTCTATCTCACTGGACGACAAAGTAATGGTTAGTTCAAATGCAAGCGGAATGGGTGGAAGTCAAATTTTCCTGGATAGTGATAACGAATACGTCTTAGGTGAATTATTGAAATCAGTAATAGTTGCTAGCGCTAATGATTCTTCTGTTGCCCTAGCCGAGTATATTGCAGGAAGCGAAAATAATTTCGTACGCATGATGAACGAAAGAGCAAAAGAACTGGACATGCTAGATACTAACTATGCAAATTGTACTGGACTGCCAAGTGCCGAAGGATACTCCTCCGCTTACGACCAAGCATTAGTCCTTAAAGAAGTATTAGATTATGACATATATCACACTTATTCTTCAATTTGGTTTGAAGACTTCACCCACCCTAGTGGCCGTACCACACAAATGGCGAATACAAACAAATTATCAAGATATTATGATGGTTGTATAGGTGGGAAAACAGGTTCTACCAACCAAGCAAAATACTGCCTTGCAGTTGGTGCCAAACGCAACGATATGAGCCTTATCTCAGTAGTTTTAGGTGCAGATAGCAGTCAAGAACGTTTTAAATATGCAAGCGATTTGTTAAATTATGGATTCGAAAATTACGAAAGCAAAACTTTATTTAGCAACAAAAACCTTGAAGGAAAAACTATTAAAATCAAAGGAATGGATAGAGCCACCCGCCTTACTGCCGAACGAGATTATACTCTTGTTAGCAAAATTAGTGAAGATGTGAATTTCTCTCTAAATTTCAATCTTCCTAGCATGTTAACAAGTGTGAAACAAAATCAGGTAGTAGGTAATGTTGAAATAATCGTTGATGGCGTAGTTGTAGACAAAATCAACATTCTAGCCCTCGATTCACATCGTGAAGCGAACGTATGGGATTATTTCAAAGAAATCATTAACAACTAAAAGTCATTAAAATAGGGAGAAAATTTCTCTCTATTTTTATTTGTCAACCCTAATTTCTATCGATTTTTTTAACACAATTTACATTAATATAATTAAAACTATAATGTTATTTCAAAATATGACTTGATTTTTGTTTTCTTATATGATACAATTAATGCGTTAAAAATTAAATTAAAGTTTTAACACATTAATATAGATGTCGATGTCATATTAGTGTCCTTACCCGAAAGGGTCAATAGTCCATAAGGAGGTTAAGATGAAAAATTACGAATTGATGTACATCATTCCAAGTCAATCTACTGACGAAGAAAAAGAAGCATTAATCGCTCAGGTCAATGGCATGATTGAAAAAGATGGTGGCAAAATTGAATCAGTAGAGCGTGTTGGAAACAAGAAACTTGCTTACGAAATTCAAAAGAAACGTGAAGGTTTTTATGTTTTAGTTAACTTCACTTCTGACGCAAATGTTCCTAATAGATTAGGTTCATTGCTTGCCATTACAAACAACATTTTGCGCTACATCATAGTTGCAAAATAATATAGGAGATGTTATGAATAAAGTATATTTAATAGGCAATCTGACTCGTGACCCAGAATTGAGCACTACTACTAGTGGAGTTTCTGTATGTAGATTGTCAATTGCTGTTGGCAGACGTTTTGCTAATGCTGATGGAGAAAGAGAAACTGATTTCTTCAACATCACAGCATGGCGTGGAACTGCGGAAAACTGTGCTAAATTTTTAAAGAAAGGTAATAAAATCGCCGTATCAGGTTCTATTCAAACAAGAAACTACGAACGTGCTGACGGTACAAAAGGCTTTGCTGTCGATATCATAGCCGATGAAGTTGAATTTTTGTCATCAAAGAATGACGGTTCTAGCGAACCTAATTCTAACGAAGGTGGAATGGGTGTAGGTACTGGAATGTCCGGTTCCCCAGTTGCAGACCTTCAACCAATTGATGATGATTTACCATTTTAATATTTAAAGGAGATAATTATGGCAGAAAAAATTGAAGAAGTTGAAGTTGTAGAAAAAGTTGCTCCAACAACCGAAGAAAAAGAAGAAAAGACAACTGCTGATAAGAAAAAATTCTACAAACAACACAAGAGCAATAAAAAGAAAGTATGTATTTTCTGTGAAGATAAGAATTGTAAATTCATTGATTACAAAGACCCTAGATTGAAAAAGTTTGTCACTGAAAAAGGTAAAATAATCCCAAGCAGACAAACCGGAACCTGCTCTCGTCATCAACGTGAATTGACAGTTGCAATCAAACGTGCTAGAAATATTGCTTTGCTTCCATTCAGCGGTGACTAAGATAATTTTAATTAAAGTGAAATGACACAAAATTAATTGTGTCATTTTTTATTCTTATTTTAGTTATATTTTATAGATTCAATTGATAAAATTTGAGTTTATTTTATATGTTATAATTTTGTTTGAAATATTTTTCTTTTTTGATATAATAGAAACATGAATATAGAAAATATTGGAGATGAATTATCAAAATTAGTTGACAAGTTCGAAACAACCAAAGCTTGTCTTAATCTTAACGAATTGCAAGAGCGCTTGAATTCACTACTAAGAGAACGTGAATCTCTTTCTTTCTGGAATAATTTAGACTATGCCATGCAGACCAACAAAGAGATAAAGTCTTTGCAAGAATTATTTAACGAAGTTCAAACTTTGCAAAATAGTTTAACCTCATTAATCTCTACCGTCCGCAGTCTAGAAAAAGAAACCGATATAGAACTATTAAACCTTGCATTATCTGAATTGTTGGAATTGAAAGAAAAAGTGGACGAATTAAATGTTCGAACGCTTTTAGATGAAAAGTATGATAATAATGATGCAATTTTAACAATTCACTCAGGTGCAGGTGGAACAGAGGCACAAGATTGGGTTGTCATGTTGATGCGAATGTATAAAATGTATGCCAGCAAAAACAATTTTGAATTTAGCGTTGTAGACAAACTTGATGGTACAGATGCAGGACTCAAATCTGTCGTCATTTGGATTAAGGGCGAATATGCATACGGAAAATTGAAAGGCGAAATGGGAGTTCATAGACTAGTTCGTATTAGTCCTTTCGATAGCAATAAACGTAGACATACCAGCTTTGCTTCCGTAGAAGTAGTCCCAGCCATTTCAAAAGAAACAGATGTGAAAATTCGCAACGAAGATTTGCGGATTGACACCTATCGAAGCAGTGGCGCAGGCGGACAGAATGTCAACAAAGTTGAAACCGCTGTTAGAATCACTCACATTCCAACGGGAATTGTTGTCACTTGTCAAAACGAACGCAGTCAATTGCAGAATCGTGAAAATGCTATGAAAATTTTGACAAGTAAATTGGTTGCTCTCGAAGAAGAAAAGCACAAGCAAAATATCAACGACATCAAAGGTGACTTAAAGCGAATTGAATGGGGAAGTCAAATTAGAAGTTATATTTTCCAGCCATACACAATGGTAAAAGACCACCGCACAGATTATGAAACGAGTGACGTTGAGGGTGTTATGAATGGTGAGCTTAATCCATTTATTAATGAATATTTAAAGAAGTCTCACACGAAGACAATAAATTGAAAATCTTTTTCAATAATTTAAAATTTTAAAATAAAAAATCCATAGGAATCTCCTTGGATTTTTTTACTCTTTAAGTTTTCATTATATGTTATGGTATCTATCTAGGTTTTACATATAATATCTTGTTTTTCAAATATTCGTCTACTCAATTATATCATCTAATGCGAATTTTAATTTTTGGCTTATCAGTATGTAATTCTAATTTTATTCTTCTATTTTTACAATTTCCACATTGCGTTCTTCCTTTTACCTATTAAATAATTTTAACATATACTCTGGCGACTGTAAATTTTCTAAATTTATATTATTGCCGCTTATAGCCGATTCGTTTCTTTGATGCTTTCCTTGAATCGCTTGAGATTTATTCTCTTTGATTGCATACCATAGTGCTTCTTTAAAATCAGGATAAGCTTTTAGAAATGGTTTATAATCTTCATATTGGCATACTATATTGAATCCCGTAGAATCTTTGACCTCTTCATAGTTTTTAATCAAAAAAGGTCCAACATCAATTGACAGACTTTGTTCATCTAGAGTTTTCATATGTGCAAGTTTAAAACTTCTATCATCTGTTTCAATTATAAAATCAAAATTTATCGTGCCATACTCATAACCTCTATACCAATTTCCAATTCGAACCTGTATATCCTGATTATGAATGTCTTCGAAATATTGTTGCATATAATTTTTTAAATCACTTAATGGAATAGTGAATGTAAATTTTTTAGATTTAATTATCTGTCTAATCTGTTTAATAATATCATTTATCCTATCAAATTTTTCCAACAATATGTTATTAATTTCTGTCGAATATAATTTGAAACCATCATTTAAATAATAATCTTTCATGCACTCCATACAGGAGTTAAACGAATTTTCGTTTGGTTTCAAATTTTTAAGTTGTGTTGCAACCAATTTGCCATCTTCTTCTTTTCTAATATCTGCTATTTCTTTATACAATTTATCTTTTTCTTCAATTAAATTTTTTAATTCGGACAATTTCATATACCACTTCTTCCTTTTTTAGATTTTATCACACATAATAAGTGTTGTCAATACAGATTTTTTGATTGATAATGCATACATTCAAATCATTTTTAATGGTTTATTTCTATTTTAAACATTTATTAATCACTTGAAAAAATTTAAACATTGATATATAATATCTGTGTGAAAAAAGATTTTAGAATATTAGCAATAGAGACAAGTTGTGATGAAACAAGTGCTTCCGTGATTGTTGATGGAAGGACTTGTCTTTCAAATATTGTGTCTAGCCAAATTGATATTCACACTAGATTTGGTGGAGTTGTGCCAGAAGTTGCCAGCA
Organism: uncultured Clostridia bacterium; assembly: GCA_944377485.1. Classification (GTDB taxonomy): domain Bacteria; phylum Bacillota; class Clostridia; order Christensenellales; family UBA1242; genus Onthoplasma. The sequence goes on from CALWFB010000001.1 coordinate 45,931, forward strand.
GAAATCATATCACTGCAATAGATAATGTTGTCCAACTTGCTTTAAGTGAAGCCAAACTTTCATTTGATGATATTGATGCTATTGCTGTCACATATGGAGCAGGTTTAGTTGGTTCTCTGCTTGTAGGGGTGAGCTATGCCAAAGCTCTATCTTACGCTATTCATAAACCTTTGATTGCCGTCAATCATATTTATGGTCACATCGCAGGTAATTATCTATCTTTTCCTGACCTCGTTCCTCCGTTTATATGCTTGGTTGTCAGCGGAGGACACACAGCGATTATTGAAGTAAAAGATTTTAACCATCATAAAATAATTGGTAATACTCTTGATGATGCTGCTGGTGAAAGTTTTGACAAAGTAGCTCGTGTACTTGGACTAGGTTATCCTGGCGGACCAAAAGTGAGTGCTCTAGCTAAAAATGGCAAAAATATAATTCAATTTGCAAAAGCAAATGACAATCTTGGGTACAATTTCAGTTTTAGCGGAAAGAAAACTGCCGTTATAAATTACGTACACAAATTAGAGCAAGCAAATAAGCCAATTCCAAAAGAAGATATTTGTCTCAGTTTTGAACACTGGGTGGTAGATGAACTAACGAAAAAAACTATTGATGCTTGTATCAATTTGGGATATGATAAAATTGTGGTTGCTGGCGGAGTTAGTGCTAATACTCGACTGCGAGCGACACTACAAGAAAAATGTGAGAAGAATAAAATAAGATGTTTCTTTCCTGATTTTGAATATTGTACTGACAATGCTGCAATGATAGGAAGTGCTGGTTATTATGCATTCCTTGATGGCATTGGAATTGCTGATATGTCTCTTGCTCCTAATCCAAGTTTAAGTTTATAAACGTTCTCGATATAACTATTAATCTTTAATTTAATTTTATAGTTATAAGTTCTCGTGGTGTAATGGATAGCACAATGGTCTTCGGAACCATTAGTTCGGGTTCGAATCCTGACGGGAGCACCAAACTTAAATTGGTTTTAAATGAATAAAAAATACAGCAAATTTTGCTGTATTTTTTACTAAAATTTTTTAGTGATTATTTTATTGACGCAATCTAATATGAAGTTCTCTCAATTCTTTTTCGCCAACTTCAATTGGTCCACCCATCAATAAATCTTGTGCTTTACTATTCATTGGGAAAGGAACAACATCTCTTATGTTTGTGATTCCTAACATTAACATCAATAATCTTTCAAAGCCAGGTGCTACACCTGCATGAGGCGGCGCTCCATATTGGAATGCTGTATATAATGCTCCAAAACGAGATTTGATTTCTTCCTCTCCGTATCCAACAATTTCAAAGACTTTTAGCATTATATCTTTATCTGTATTACGAACTGCTCCTGACGCAATCTCATATCCATTGGCTACCAAATCATATTGATATGCTGTAATTTTTAATGGGTCTAATGCATTTAATTCCTCTAAACTTGCTTTTGGCATATTGAATGGATTGTGGCAAAATTCTATTTTGCCTTCATCGTTCAATTCAAACATGGGGAAATCTGTTATCCAGCAAAATTCTATTCGAGATTTATCCACCAAGCCCAATTTTTCACCCGCTTCATCTCTTAGCATACCTGCAAGTTTATAACACTTCTTGCTGCTAGCATCTGCAATTACAAATATATCATCACCAATTTTTGCGCCAGTTTTTTTGATTAATTCTTGGCATTCCTTTTCTGTAATAAATTTCACTATCGGTCCTTTAAGTGAACCATCTTCTTGAACTCTAACCCAAGCCAATCCTTCTGCGCCTTCGCTTAACATTAGGTCTTGCAATCTATCAAAGAAACTCCTAGGTTGATTACTAGCACTTACAGCAAATCCTTCGACCGTTCTATCTTTAAATGCTTTAAATGTTGTATCTTTGAATACGTCTTCTAATCCTACCATAACTATCGGATTTCTTAAATCTGGTTTATCCGTTCCATATTTAATCATTGCCTCTCTATATGAAAGCTTTGGGAAAACTCCTTTATTAAACGGAAATTTGCTATATTTAGAAAACAAATCATTGATAAGAGTTTCAACCACTGAATGAACGTCCTCTTGTGTTGCAAAGCTCATTTCCATATCTATTTGATAAAAATCTCCTGCAAGCCTATCCGCACGAGGGTCTTCATCTCTAAAACATGGAGCAATTTGAAAATATTTATCAACTCCACCACACATTAAAAGCTGTTTAAATTGTTGAGGAGCTTGTGGTAGTGCATAAAATTTTCCTTTATGCACTCGACTTGGTACTAAATAATCTCTCGCACCTTCTGGACTAGGGACTGTTAAAATAGGTGTATTAACTTCTGTAAATCCAAGACTTCGCATTAAGCTCCTGGTCTCAAAAGCAACATCATCTCGCAATTTTAACATTTGTTGCATTTTATCATTACGCAAATCAAGATATCTGTGTCTTAACCTAATTTCTTCGCTTGTCTTCATACTATCTTCCACATCGAATGGTAGCATATGTTTTGAACTAGACAAAACTCTCATCTCATCAATTTTTACTTCAACTCTCCCTGATTTTATATTAGGGTTAATTGTATCCTCATCACGCAAAACAACTTTACCTTTTACTGTTATTACGCTTTCCCTAGCAAGAGATGTCAATAAACTATCATCATTTGTCTTTAATTGAACGACTCCGCTCTTATCTCGAATATCTATAAAAACAATTCCTCCATGGTCTCGAACTGTTTTTACCCAGCCAGCGAGTTCTATTTCTTTTCCTATAAAACTTTCATCTACATCTCCCAGCATCACTGTCCTATACATAATTATCTCCTTTAATTAGTTAATTTTATCCTTTAATTTTTCCATAACTTCTTGTGCATTTGCTTTCCCTCGGGTTTCCTTCATTACCTGTCCAACAAGGAAATTTAATATTTTAGGGTCTTGCTCACTTTTATATTGTTCAACGACCTGTGCCTTTTCTAGTAAAACTTTATCCAAAACTTCAAACACTAAATCGCTAGACATATCTGCCATTATTCCCTGTCTTTTAGCTTCTTGTTCTGCGTTTAAATTTGTTCCCCAAATATAAGATAACAAGTCTTTTGCTGCATTTCTACGAATTTTCTTTTCGTCAACAGCTCTAATTATCCAAACTAAATTTTCTTTGCCTATTTGAATTGTTCCGCCACCCTTTATTCTAGCAAGAATTTCAGTAGTAAACCAATTTGCAACAGATTTAGGTTGGAAATACATTTTCAAACAATCTCTATACATATCAGAAACTTCTTTATCTGCTAATATAACATCAGTATCGTATTCATTTAATCCATATTCTTCAAGATATTTTTTCTTCATCTCATCAGGAAGCATTGGCATGCTATCTTTTATTTGTTTTATTTCATCGTCACTAATGTTTACTGCCAACAAATCTGGGTCGGGAAAATATCTATAATCTTCGCTATTTTCTTTTGTCCTAAGAGTAAAACTTTCTCCCTTATCATTATCCCATTTTCTAGTCTCTTGAACAATTTCTCCACCATCATCAAGTATTTCTTTCTGTCTCTCAATTTCGTAATTTATTGCTCTATGGATTGCCTTAAATCCCATTATATTTTTCATTTCCACTTTTGTCCCAAATTCTTTACTTCCTTTGGGTTTTAAAGAAATGTTTACATCTGCTCTCATTTGACCTTTTTCTATTTCGCAATCAGCCACTCCCGCATAAATATAAATTTGTCTCAATTTTGTCAAAAATTCAATCGCTTCATCGGCTGTCTCCATATGAGGTTCTTTCAATGCATCTGTCACCAATTCAATTAGTGGTACACCACATCTATTGTAATCAATCATTGAAACATCGTCTTGATGAATCAACTTTCCTGCATCTTCTTCCAAATGAATTCTATTGATAGGAATATCTTTGTCAAACACCCGTAGATGACCATTGATACAGATAGGTTTTTCTAATTGGCTGATTTGATAAGCTTTTGATAAATCGGGATAAAAATAATTTTTTCTCTCAAAAATCGCTGTACGGTTAATTTCAAATCCAAGTGCAAGTCCTGCTCGAATAGTTTGTTCCACTGCTTTACGATTCAACACAGGCAAAGCACCTGGTAAACCCATACATACAGGACAACAATTACTATTAGGAGAACTGCCGTATTCGTTTTTGCATGAACAAAAACATTTGCTTTCAGTCTTCAATTCCGCATGGACTTCTAGTCCTATTACCACATCATATTGCATATTATTCTCCTATTTTTGTTTCTATAAATTTTGCGAATTTATAAATCGTTGCTTCATCAAATTTTTTTGCCATAAGCTGTATACCTAACGGAAGCCCATTATCTCCTTTCCCAAAAGGAATGGATAGTGATGGTAGCCCCGCAATATTGGCTGTCACAGTGAAAATATCCTCTTTGTATGTGTCAACTGGATTTTTTGATTTACTGCCAATTTTAAATGCTTCGCCGATTGTCGTTGGCATAATTATAATGTCACAACCTTTGAATGCGTCTTCAAACTCTTTAATCAATTCATGTTGAACTGCTTTTGCCTTTTTGTAATATGCATCATAATATCCAGAAGATAAAACATAGTTTCCAAGCATTATTCTTCGTTTTACTTCACGACCAAAACCTTCGCTTCTACTTTTTTTATATATCTCCTGTAAATTCCTAGCATCATCACTGCGTGTAGTATACTTTACTCCATCAAATCTTGCCAAGTTGCTGGTTGCCTCTGCTGGTGCAATAATATAATAGGTTGCAAGTCCCAAACTTATATCTTTAATTGATATATCTACAACTTTTATCCCATTTAATTTTAATAAGGATAAAAATTTTGAAATATTTTTTTCACACGGCATTCCCTTAATCATTTCTAAAATCTCATGTGGAACACCTATTGTCAACTTTGATATATCTTCATCTAGAATTTTTGAATACTCCTCAACTTTTTCATCTGCACTTGTGCTATCACACTCATCTTTTCCTGCAATCACTTCTAGCATCAAAGCATTGTCTAATACATTTTTTGAAAAGATTCCTACCTGGTCTAGTGAACTAGCAAAAGCCACAATCCCATATCTAGATATTCTTCCATAGCTAGGTTTTAAACCATAAATTCCGCAATAACTTGCAGGCTGACGAACGCTTCCTCCTGTCTCTGTACCAAGAGAAATTGGACACATATTCAGAGCAACAGCACAAGCACTTCCCCCTGATGAACCTCCTGGAACTCTGTCAAAATCTAGTGGATTGTGAGTGACACCAAAAGCCGAATTTTCAGTAGAACTTCCCATAGCAAATTCATCCATATTTGCTCTACCAATTATTATCGCACCTGCGTTTAAAACTTTCTTTATGACTGTTGAATCATATTGAGCAATGTAGTTTTCTAAGAATTTTGAACTGCAACTACATTTCTTTCCTTTATATAGTATATTGTCCTTAATGATTATTGGCACTCCCACTAGTTTACCACGAAACCCAGATGAAATTTTTTTGTCCATCTCTTTTGCTTTTTCTATTGCATCATCAAAGACTTCTAATACCGCATTGTATTTTTCACATTTTTTGATTTGTTCTATAAAAGCCTTACACACCTGTTCGGCGCTCAACTCTTTTGTTAAAATTTTATCTCTTATTTCTATTGCTGATAAATCAATAATTTCACTCATATCTACTCCATTATCCTAGGAACAACTATACAATCTTTTTTTACGACAGGGGTGTTTTCAAGTAATATATCAACAGGCATACTGTCCTTTGCTTTATCTTCTCTTAGATTTAACATATCAATGCTATTAATAAAACTGCTTCCGCTAATTTCTGCATTTTTCACTATGTCTGCCAACTCCAATAGACTACTAAATTCATTAGAAAACTCTTCCAATTCCTCTGTACTGAATTCCAATTTAGACAATTCTGCAAGATGTTCAATTTCTTTAATATCCATAAATTCTCCTTAACTTTAAAAAAACCACAGGTTCTATGTGAGCCTGTGGTTTTATTCTAATCTAAGCATGACAAAAGGCCCGCATATTAAATGTGGTTAAGATTGTTATTATTATTGTTATTAATAATAGTAATAATCATAAATTTCCTTTTGATAAATAAAAAATATCACATTAAATTAAAAAAGTCAACAGTTTAAGTAAAATTTTCCTTATTTATATTATAATCAAAATTTATTAAATTTATTTCTATCCTGCATTCATCAACATTTGCTCTTGCTAAAAAAAGTAAATAGTGTTATACTATTTTTATGGAAACAATTGTAGCATTAGCCACTCCTGCTGGTAATAGTGGAGTCGCAGTTATTAGAATGAGTGGAGAAAAATCAAAATCAATTTTACAAAAAATAATTCACGAAGATATAGAGTTTGAACCACGTAAAATGTATTTAAAGAGAGTCTATTTTTCAGGACTAGAAGACACTTGCCTTGTCGTCTTTTTTCCTCATCCTAATAGTTATACAGGTGAAGATGTGGTAGAAATTCAATCACATGGTGGATATTTTATAGCACAAAAAATTATTGATGAATTAATCCGTTTAGGAGCAACCCTTGCAGACCGAGGCGAATTTAGTAAGCGAGCATTTATTAATGGGAAATTGTCATTAGACCAAGCAGAAGGAATTATGGATTTAATCAATGCGGAAAGTGAAATGCAGGCAAAGACAGGCAGTTCATTGATGCAGGGAAAATTAAAAAATTTCATCACCAATTATCAAAATAAATTGACTGAAATTTTGGCTGAAATTGAGGCAAAACTTGATTATCCAGAATACGAATATACTGAAAATGAAACAAGTAATGTGTTAAAAACTTTACAAGATATTGAGGCAAATTTAAATTTACTGATTTCAGAGAGCACTACTGGAATTATAATCAAGAATGGAATAAAAGTAGCATTAATAGGCTCACCAAATGTTGGAAAGTCGAGTTTACTTAACGCCCTTAGCAAATCAAACAAAGCCATTGTCACCTCCATTGCCGGTACGACTCGTGATGTAATCGAAGCAGAATATGAATACAACGGAATTATTTTTAGATTATATGACACAGCCGGCATTCATGAAAGTCAAGATGAAGTGGAAAAAATCGGAATTGAACGTGCAAAACAAATTTTAAATGAAGCAGACATAGTTTTAAAAATTTCTGATGATAAAAACCTTTGTACTATTAAAACACCTAAACCCTATATTAATGTTATAAACAAATCTGACATAATAGATGTGGATAAAATAAAAAAACAATTTCAAGATGACACCATTTTTGTTAGTGCCAAAAATAATGAAAATATTGATAAATTAAAACAATTAATATTTGATAAAACCATTCACGGAGAAATCAATACTAATAAATTATACCTAACCAACACTCGTCATATTGAATGTGTAAAACAAGCCAAAAATTATATAAACAATGCAATAACTCAATTTAATTCTACCAGTATGGATATTATATCAAGTGAAATAAAATCTGCATGGTTAGCACTTGGTGAAGTGACAGGTGAAACGAATAATGAAACAATAATAGATAAAATATTTTCTAAATTTTGTTTAGGAAAATAATTCTCTTCTTTTTGTAATTTTTACAAAAATCTAACTATCAAACAATTAATATAAACTTTATAATATTGAAATTATTAAAAAATGTGTTATAATAAGGCGGTATATGAACTTTATAGACAACTATGATGCAATAGTAATAGGTAGTGGACACGCAGGAAGCGAAGCGTGTCTGGCTTTGTCACGTCTTAATAAAAAAACATTGCTCACCACGCTAAATCTTGATAGTATTGCTTTTCTTGCATGCAATCCCAGCATTGGAGGAACAGCGAAAGGTCAACTAGCAGCAGAAGTTGATGCTCTAGGTGGAGAAATAGGTGTCAATGCGGACAAATCAATGCTTCAACTAAGAATGCTCAATTCAGGCAAAGGTCCAGCGGTACAATCCTTACGTGCACAAGTGGATAAAGTTGTCTATCACAATGAAATGAAACATACTATCGAAAGACAAAAAAATTTAGATGTTTTACAATGTGAAGTAGCTGAAATCTTAGTTGAAAACGGAAAAGTTATCGGTGTAAAGACAAGTATGAATGAATACTTTTCATGCAAGGCAGTTGTTGTTTGTACAGGTGTTTACCTTAATAGTAGAATAATAATTGGAGATTTCACCAAATATACTGGTCCCAATGGATATGAACCTAGCACAATGCTCACCAAATCTCTTATAGATTTAGGTATTGAAATCAGGCGTTTCAAGACAGGAACCCCTGCCCGTGTTGACGGAAAAACAATAGATTATTCAAAATTCGAAATTCAGCCAGGTGACGACTTAAATATTTCATTTTCTCCAATCAGTAAAAAAGTGAAAAACAAAAAAGTTTGTTATCTAGGATATACATCGACAGCGATGCATGACTGTATTCGTGAAAACATATCACGTGCTCCTCTATATTCTGGCAAAATCAATGGAATTGGTCCTCGATATTGCCCTAGCATTGAGGATAAAATCATGCGATTTGCTGACAAAGAGCGTCATCAACTTTTCTTAGAACCAGAGAGTGAAAATTCTGACGAAGTATATGTTCAAGGAATATCAAGTAGCATGCCTACAGATGTTCAACGAAAGATGTATTCGTTGATACCAGGCTTTGAAAACGTAAAAATAATGCGTTTTGCTTATGCCATTGAATACGATTGTATCAATGCCACTGAACTAAAAAATAATCTAGAATCAAAAAAAATTTCAGGTCTATTTTTTGCTGGACAAGTAAATGGGACGAGTGGATATGAAGAAGCGGCTGCACAAGGAATAATGGCGGGAATTAATGCTGAACGTTATATAGATAACCTCTCTCCATTTGTTTTAGGTAGAAATCAAGCATACATTGGCGTTTTGATTGACGACTTAGTCACAAAAGATATAATAGAACCTTATCGAATGATGACAAGCAGAGCAGAATATCGTTTGATTTTACGCCAAGACAATTGTGACATTCGTCTAACTGAGTTGGGTAGAAAAATTGGACTTGTCGATGACAAAAGATATAAAATTTTCAAGAAAAAATTAAAACAAATTGAACAAGTGAACAGCACTCTAAATACAATGTGTAATCCTGAAAAACTTACTCCACTATTCACTGAAAAAGGGGAAAGCCTTCCAAAATCCGGACTTACATTAAAAGAATGTATAAAACGAAACAATATTACAATATTTGATATTGCTTCGCACTTTAATTTATTTTCAGATATACCAAAAATTGTCCTAGACTATGTCAATACTGAAATTAAATATGAAGGATATATTAAAAAAGAATTAGAATACATTGAAAAAAATCAGCACATAGAAAATCTCTCCCTACCCGACATTGACTACTCCAAAATAAATGGACTAAGAATAGAAGCTAGACAAAAACTAAACAAATTCAAACCCACTACTCTTGGCCAAGCAAAGAGAATAGATGGAGTGAGCCCTAGCGATATCAATGTTCTTCTCGTCTATTTAAAATTAAAAGGAATTATCAAATAAAAATTTAGGAGAAATTTATAAATGATAAAAATTAATGGAATCAATTTAGATGAAAAAACAGCTAATTTATATGTGAAAAATCTAGACAAAAATTGTGCAATTGTAGATGCCCATGGTTTTAATTCTTTTATTAATCATAAGATTGATGGAAAATCAATTATGGATAATTTAAAAATAATTCAAAGTCTATTAGAAATTGAAAAATTAAAAAATATAAAATTTGACAAATCTTATTCTGAACAAATCAATATAGTTAAAGAATTTTATAAAACTTATTTTCCTTCTATTTCAGAAACCATAGATTCTATTATCGACAATAAAAATCCTGATTATAATGTAGTCCTTCAATTGGGTAAATCAGTTCATAGTTCTGTGGGACATTCAGGCTTTGATACTAAATTAAATTTTGTAGTAGGCTTAGATGGTTCACTAGAAGGTATGATTACTCTTGTTCATGAATTATCTCATGCTATCAGCGCACATCATACTGAAACAATAGCTCAAACAAAAGCAATTAATTCAAAAGATTTAAGTAATCAAGAAAAAAATAAATTAATAGCCAAATTCAATGAGTTTTGCAAACATAAATCTGACTTTGATATTGATTGCATAGGAGAAATAGAAAGTCATATTGTTGAAAATTTATTTGTACAATATTTGTTAGATAAAAAAATCATCTCACAAGAAAACTATGACACATATTTTTTAAGCAGAAAAATTTCTCTTAATAATAATTTAAATTTAATTTTTGAAGAAAATGAAATTATATCTAATTTACCTTGTCCAATAACTTATGAAAGTGTTTTAAAATTTATTCAAAATAAACAAAACGAACATTCATCTAATTTTAAAAATATTATAAACCGTCTGAAAATCATGTCAGAAAGAGATGAAAAAAGTGGAAAGCACAGTAAATATATGTATAGATACGTAGTAGGAGAAATTGTATCATCAGTTTGGTTCGACAAATATTTGACAAATCCTAAAAATAAAAAAGAAATGCTTGATAAATTTATTTCTTATTTATCAAATACTGACAAATTAAATATTAACTCAGCTTCTGAGTTTTTAATAAATGAAGATTTTATGAATTGTATTAATGATTACATAAATTTAAACGAACATAATAATGAAATTTCAATTTAATATATAAAAAAATAAAAATTAATATTAAAATTTAATAAAAATTATTGAAAAAAATAAAATTTATGAAAAAAATTGAAAAATATTATAATTTAATTAATGAACATCTAAGTGAATTTGAAAAATATTATAATTCACTAATTTCTTTCAACGAAAAAGTCAATTTGACTGCAATTACGGACAAAGAAGATGTTTTTATTAAACATTTTCTTGATAGTATTTTGTCTATTGAAGAAATAAAAGAAAATTCTCACGTAATTGATATTGGTGCAGGTGCGGGATTTCCTAGTCTACCAATCAAAATTGTTCGTCCTGATATAAATCTAACAATGTTAGATTCTCTAAATAAGCGTATCAATTTTTTAAATCAAATTTGTACTGAACTAAACATTGAATCTACAAATGTTCATGCACGAGCAGAAGATTATGTTAAAAATCATAGAGAAAAATTTGACATTGCCCTTGCCCGTGCTGTTGCTAGATTAAATACTCTTGTTGAATATCTTTTACCCTATGTGAAAATCGGAGGATTAGTTTTAGCATACAAAGGTTCAAATTATCTTGAAGAATTAAGTGAAGCAAAAAGAGCTATCGAACTTTTAGGTGGAAAATATTTAAAAACTATTTCTTTTAATCTACCTGAAAACAAAGGTGAAAGAAACATAATTATAATTGAAAAAATTAAATCAACTCCAAAATTATATCCACGAGAAAAAAATCTTCCAAAAATTAAACCAATAATATAAAAATAATAACTTTATTAAAAAATTAAATTTTTAACATAAAAAATATAATTTTTATTTAATTTATTTAAATATTAATAAAAAAATTGCTATTTATTTTTAGCAATTTTTTATTTTTCATATATTATTTTAATTAATTATTAATCTATTATTATATCAGGATTTTTTACCATATCATTTTTTCTATCTTTACATATTTGACTATTTACTCTCAATTCTTTAATTTCTTCTTTTAATTTTTCAATCTTTGTTGAATTATTTTCAACAGCCATTATCAATAATTCTTGTCTCTTTGTATCTAAATTTTTAACCGATTCTTTCACTGTATTCCAATAAATATTTCTTATAGTATTTTGATATAACATTGATTCAAATTCTTGCCACTGTTCAGATGACAACATATATGGAGAAAGTTTAATATAATCAGTTGTCATTTGTCTTCTCTTCACTGCTTTCATAATCAAATTTTTGATATCAGAAAAATCATAACCTATTTCATCAATATCAATAATATATTTATCTTTATTGGTGGATTCTATATGAAGTTGTCCCTTTGTTATTGTCTGCCTAGTTATAATGTTCTGTTCACGTTGTTTTTCTACTTCAAGTTTAAATCGAGGTTCTAATTGAGCTTTTTCAAAAAATTTATTCAACTTTTCTTCAAACATTTTTACGTCAATCCAAAAATATCTCGTCCAATCGCCTAGTGATTTAGACAAATAATCTTCAATATTGTAAATTGATTTTTTCTTCTTATATATTATATCATTGATTTCAGGAGAAAAGTATTCTTCTTCAACATCTTGTATATTTTCAATATTATTTAAAGTTGTACTAATATTATAATTCATTTGTTTTCTTTTTGGAAGTTTTTTGTATTCTTTTCTCTTTATATCCTCTATCTCAACTTTTAAATCAATCATTTCATTTACTAACTTTTTAAATTCTGAAAAATTCATATATACTCCTTAATTGAACTAATATTAACATGAATTCTTAAATTTGTCAATATTGATATTTTATATCTATATATATATAATATATATTATATAATATAATAATAGGATATATTATATATAGTAAAACATATTATCATATTAATAAAATTATAAAAATCTGATAAATTAATAGTAAAAATGAAAAATTTTAATAATTTTAACGTTGACAATAAAAATTTTTAATAATATAATTGAAAAAATGAAAATAAATAGAATTCAACTTAATAATTTTAGAAATTACAAAAATTCAATTATAGATTTTAGTGATGGCATAAATTTCATTGTAGGAAGGAATGCTCAAGGTAAAACTAATTTGCTAGAAAGTATTTATCTATCAAGTGTTGGCAAGAGTCCTAAAAGTTGTCGTGAAAAACAAATTATAATGTTCAATGAAAACCAATCAAAAATTGAATTAAGTTTTTCCACCCTAGCTGGAAACAAAAATATAAAGTTTTTTTTGGACCGAACAAACAAAAAATCTATAAAAGTAAACAATATAAACATTTTGAAATTGACCGAATTTGTTGGAATACTTTCTGTTGTTTATTTTAGCCCTGATGAATTGAAACTAATAAAAGAAGTGCCAGAAGATAGACGAAATTTTTTAGATATTTCAATCTCTCAATTTGATAGGACTTATCTATATAATCTTCTTAGATATGACAAAATTTTAAAACAAAGAAATTCAATTTTAAAAAGTACAGATAGCGTAGAATCTAAAATTGAGCAACTTGATTTATTTACTCCTCAATTGATTGAATGTGCTCAAATAATTATTGAAAAAAGATTAAATTTTATTGAAAAACTTAAAAATATTGCTACAAATATCCATAAATTTATAACTATCGATGAAAATTTAGATATTTCTTATAGCTATATCAATACGTCAGGTTTATCAATAAAAGCTGACTTACAAAAAGAATTTGATAAGGTTAAATTAAAAGAAATAGATTTAGGATACACTTGTGTTGGACCACATCGAGATGATTTAATTTTTAAAATCAACGGTATGGATTGTAAATATTATTCAAGTCAGGGTCAACAGCGAACTGTCGCTCTTGTTGTTAAGTTATCGTTAATGGAAGTTATAAAAAATGAAATCGGTGAATATCCAATATTATTACTAGATGATGTATTAAGTGAACTTGACCAAAATAGGCAAGATAGATTAATTGAATTGATTAGTAAATATCAAACATTAATTACTTGTACAAAAATTCCTGAAACCAAAATAAAATACAATATTATAAAAGTAGAAAATGGAAGTATTATTTAATACTTTTATTTTTTTTATTCATTTGAAATTAAAAAATTATTTTTTTAAGTAAATATTTTATAAAAAAATAAAAAAATAATTATTTTTATTAAAAATATATTAAAATTAATAAAAAATCCACTGAATTTTCAGTGAATTTTTATTTTTTTTATAACTTAATATTTTAACAATTGAGATTTAATATCATTTACAAGTGTTCTAATATGTGGATTTATTTTTACTTGATTACTAATTTTATCTCTTGCATGCATAATAGTCGTATGGTCTCTTCCTCCAAATATTGCACCAATTGCAGTAAGTGGAATGCTAAGCATATCGTTTATTAAATATATGCACAACTGTCTTGGTTCAACAATTTCTTTATTTTTTTTCTTTCCAATCAAATCTTCTTTCGATACTTTGAAGAAATCACATACGGTATTTAAAATTTTCTCTGCATCGAGATTTGTTTTTTCTGTCTCTCCATAATCTTTAAGTGCTTCGTGAGCATCTTCCATAGAAGCATGTGATTTTCCAAGCAAACTTGAATAAAATACCACTTTTGATAATATTCCTTCCATCTCACGAATATTAGTTCCTGTCTTTTGTGCTATAAAATCTACTACATCTTCGTCAACAAGATATCCCTCTTGACTACATTTTTTCTTAATAATTGCTACCTTAGTTTCATAATCAGGCTCTTGAATATCTTGAATAAGCCCACTACTGAATCTACTACGTAATCTCTCTTCTAATGAACTCATCTCTTTTGGTGAACGGTCAGAAGCAATTATAATCTGTTTATTGTTTTGATATAAATCATTGAATGTATGGAAGAATTCTTCTTGAATTCCCATTTTGTTGCTAATGAATTGAATATCATCAATCATTAACACATCTACACTACGATATTTATCTCTAAAATCGAGATTTGATTTATCTTTTCCACTACGGATAGAATCTACATAATCATTTGTGAATTTTTCACATGTCACATAAAGTACGTTTAAATCAGGTCTATGTTTGTTTAAATAATTACCAACTGCATGCAATAAGTGTGTTTTACCAAGTCCAACACCTCCATAAATGAATAATGGATTAAATTTTTCACTAGGGTGTTCCGCTACACTCTGCATAGCTGCACATACTACTTGATTTGATTTTCCTACTACAAAGTTTTCAAATGTATATTTTTGATTAAATTTGGACTTAAAGTTATTTGAATCTTTTTCACTCATCATTCGCTCTAATTCTTCATCTTGTTTTCTAATAGATTCTTCATATTCCTGATTGTCTGTTATTCGAACGAATGTATATGGTGTAAACTCTTGTCTAACACATTTTGTTATTTTTTCATATATAGCAGGTTGATTAACTTGATTTTTCGCTGTAATACTAGGTGCTTTTAATATTAATTCATCATTTGCATATTGAATTGGCGTCAAGGTATTTATCCATAAATCAAAGGTGACAGCGGTCACTTCGTTTTCTAACTTATTCAATACCTTTTTCCATTGGTCAAGTAAAAACATATACCACTCCTCAATTTTTGTTGCTATTATTATATAATAAAAATAATATTAAGTCAATTAGCAAATCAAAATTAAATTAAAGGTTTTGTTTGTTGTTTTTTATGATTGGCACTGTATTTTAAAATCAGTTTTCATGACATAATTATTGTTTAGTCAATCAATCTCTTTGAAAAATGAAAAATACGAAATATTCTAATAAATTTTTTATTGGTACTGAAATATTTGTTCTCTATGATGAGTTATACACATTGAAATTTGGGTTATCAACATAAATATACACACATTTAGTCACATTTATTGTGGATAAAAATAGTATGAATTTTGTCGAATTATGACAGAATCACCACTATATATTGAATTAAATTAAGTTGTCCACTTTTCCACATTCACTAATAAAAAAATCACTATCAAAAAACAAAAAAAATTAATAAAAAAACTACACGTGCACGCACGCATATAATGCGCATAAAATACTATTTTATAGTATTTTTCTTTGATTTAATTAATAGAAAAAATTTTTCGACAAAAGTGTAAAAATTTATTTGACATATCTAGGCTCGTTTGCTAATATAGTCATGTATCATTAGATGGAATGCGAGCAATTTCACGTGGTACAGATGATATTGAGGGGGAAGTATTATCGTGGTATGTTAAGGAGTCTATTATGAAATTTAGATGTGATGGTTTAGAATTGAGCGAAGCAATTAGTACAGTATCAAAAGCTATTAGTTCAAAGACTACTTCTCAAATACTTGAAGGAATTAAGATGGTATGTGAGAATGACTTGCTTATACTTACTGCTACTGACCTTGAAATGAGTATTGAAAAGAGAATTCGAGCAGAAGTTGATTCTCGTGGCGAAACAGTTGTGCCAGGTAGATTATTTGGCGAATACATAAAAAAGCTAACTAATGAACAGATTGAATGTGAATTGAATGAAAAAAATCAGTTAAAAATTTCGTATACAGACAGTGAAGGCTGTTTACAATGTATGGAAATTAGTGAATTTCCTGCAATTAAAGAAGTTAATAAGGATAATTTCTTTGAAATCACAAAAGAAGATTTCAAAGCTTTAATAAATAATGTTTTCTACGCAGTAGCACAAGATGATAGTAGACCAATTTTGAAAGGAATATTGTTAGAAACTAATCAAAATACGATTAAAGCAGTGGCTGTGGATGGTTGTAGATTGAGTATTTCTAATAAAAATCTTGTTATGAGTACAACAGATTTTAAAATCATTGTTCCAGGAAGGAATCTTAATGAAATTGTTAAGATGATGAATGGCGATGATAATGTGAAAATCTATGTACATTCAAACAACATAATGGTAGATTTGGGTGATACGATAGTAATCAATCGTTTGATTGATGGGCAATTTATTAATTATCGTCAGATTGTTCCAAAGGATTTTTCAACAATTGTCACCATCAACAAAGAGCAATTAGAAGATGCTATTGATAGAGCCAGTGTACTTTCTCGCATTGACAAAAATAATTTAGTAAAATTTGACATCAAAGAGAAAAATTTGATGCTTACGTCAAATAGTGAAATAGGTAATACACGTGAAAATATTACAGTAGGAGTAAAAGGTAATGATTTAAACATTTCGTTTAATTCTAAATATTTTAGTGATTGTTTGCGTGTGATTGATAATCCATACGTTAAGATGAACTTTAATAGTCAGATTCAACCTTGTGTAATAACTCCATGTGAAGGTAATGATTTCTTATTTTTGATTTTACCTGTAAAAGCTAGATAATAAATTAATTAAATTTAATAATTTAATAAAAAATTTATTATAATAAATATAATATAAATATAAAATAAATTAATAAAAAAATATTTTGTAATACGAAAATATCTATTATTTATCCACATTTAAGTTTTTCGAACATATGTTTAATTTATATAAATATAAATTAAAAGTTATCCACATTTTAATTTCGTATTGTGGATAACTTTTTTTTATTTTCTATTGATTAATTTTTTTAATTGAATTATAATATTTTAGTTATATAATTTTTTTATTATTTTTACAGTTATATAATTGTATGTAAATATAAAAAAATAGATTAGTTTATTTATGGAGAGTTGTCAGAGTGGTCTAATGTGTCGCTCTCGAAAAGCGATGAGGTGCAAGCCTCCGGCGGTTCGAATCCGCCACTCTCCGCCAATCTATAAATTAAAATAATATTTAAATAATCATAATGACAAAACATTAAATTTATGATATAATATAGTGATGAAAAATATTGATGAAACAATTAAAAATTGTACCGCTTGTGGGGTCTTTCCAAAATTGAAGGACAATTTTATTCAACTAAGGAAAAGTAATATTCTGGTATTAGGGGAATCCCCTGCAAAAGATGGTTGGCTAAAAAGTGGACGAGCGTTTTTTAATTCAAATGGAGAATTGCAGGCTAGTGGAAAGGTCTTAAATAAGTTATTAAATATGTGTTCTTTATCAATAGATGATATAAATTTTACAGAAAGCTGTAAATGTATTATAGAGAATCGAAAAAGATTAAGAGAATGTATCAATAATTGCAAACCAATTTTGTTTTCACAAATAGAAAAGTCTGATTTTGATATCATTCTACCTATGGGACAATTTCCAACAGAAGCAATATTAGGTAAAAAAATTACTAAATTAAAAGATTATGTTGGAAAAATATTTGAAATTAAAATAGGCAAATATGTTAGAAAAGTTATTCCTATATATCATACTTCACCGATTAGTCCATTGAGTTTTAAAGGAAATGAACCAATATTTAAAGAGATAATAAAACCGTTGGTTTTAAATAGTAATCAAAATTTGAGATAGTCAAATATATAAATAAAAATAATGAGGAAGATTTTATGATTGTTGATGACATTAAAAATATCGCAAAAACACAAAAAGTTTATGTTTCGTTTGATATGGACGGAGTGATTGCAGAATACGATATATCAAAAAATGATTTACACAAAACCAAAACGAATGATTATTATAAAATAAAACGTCCAATCAAAACTATAATTCATATTATGAAAATGTTATTCGAAATTCAAAATATAGAAGTTGGAATATTGAGTGCATGTCATTTTGAAAATCAAAAACAGGATAAAATTGAATGGCTAAAAATCAATGTGCCATTTTTAAAAAAAGAAAATATTCATATAATTTCTTATGAGAAAATTAAATTTGATGAAAAAAATAAATATAGTTTAAAAACACAATATCTAGAAAATTTATTTAAAAATAATCAATATATAGTATTTCATATAGATGATGATGTCAGAGTAATTAAAAGTATGAAAAATAGTAGTGATATAAACGTAGTGCATATTAGTAGTCTGATTGAATGATAAAAGCGAATTAATAATTGCATACAAATTACTTATATTTATATAAAACCAATGGTAAAGTGTTTTATTTTTGTTTTGATTTTTTCAACAAATATTGTATAATTATTTCAGAACATATAAAGGAGAAATTTATGAAAAATTTAAAAATATATAGATGTGAAGTTTGTGGAAATATATGTGTAAAACTGGTAGATTCAGGTGTTCCAATGGTTTGTTGTGCTAGACCAATGAAGGCATTAACTCCAAATACTGTTGATGCGGCCAGTGAAAAACATAAACCTGTTGTCAAAATTGATGGAAATAATATAACTGTTCAAGTTGGAGAAGTGTTGCACCCTATGACAAAAGAACACTATATTTCTATGATTATTGTTGAAACAAATAAAGGTTTTATGGTAAAAAATTTAACACCAAATATTGAACCTATCGCAGAATTTGTTTTATCTAACGATGAAAAATTAATAAATACATATGCTTATTGTAATCTTCATGGATTATGGAAATAAGGTTTTTTAGTGTTAGATAGTTTATTTATATAACATAGAATTATCAAATTATATTACCAGAATAATAATGTAGATATTTAGTTTAAATTAATTATAAGGAAAGTTCAATGAAAATCGTCAGCTATAATATCAACGGAATTCGTGCAGCAAACAAGTTAGGCATTATTGATTGGATAATCAATACGAATTATGATATATATTGTTTTCAAGAGATTCGTGCTAATGAAACAATTACACGTTCTATATTTTCAGATGACGAACAGATTTCTATATTTGAAAAAAATGGAACAGATAATTCAAATATTATTGATAAATATTACAAATATTATAATTGTGGTAATATTCCAGGATATGCAGGGACGATGATACTATCAAAAATTAAACCGAATAGAGTAGAATATGGAATGAAAGATTTTTTTGAAGATGAAGAAGGAAGAGTGACGACCATATACTTTCAAGATTTAGCAATAGTCAATGCATATGTTCCTAATGGAAATTCTAGACTTGAATTCAAGATGAAATTTTTAGATGCTTTAACTAAATATTTGGAAAAATTAAAAGAAGATTATTCGACCCTATGTGTAGGAGATTTTAATATTGCTAACGATGAAATAGATTTGACAAATCCAAAGGAATGCAAAAATAAATCTGTGTTTTTACCTATTGAACGTGAAGCATTCAAAAAAATTTTATCATTAGGGTACATTGATACGTTTAGATATTTATATCCGGATAAAAGAGAATATTCATGGAGAAGTTATCGTTCTCGTCAAGAACAATTACCTTCCTCTCATTACAATGCCTGGAAATATCGTATAGATTATGCTATTATTTATAATAGGAATGATTATAAAATAGTAAAATGCGAGATGCCAGATTTAAAATATAGTGACCATTTACCGGTAATTTTAGAACTGAATAAATAGACAAGTTTTATACATACCATTATTGCGACTAAGTCTTATAGGAACCCAAACAATGCAAATAAAATGAGCAATTTAACATAAAAGCGAGAAATTCTTAAATTAAACCTTTTAAACAGGAAAAGAAGTAATGAAGGAAAACGCATGTTGTCCTTCATAAAAGCGAGTAATCAAGCAAAAGACTAAAATTGCGCTAGCAATTTAGTAATAGCAAAATAGGAATCCTGCGAGACGAATGTCGAGTGGGAAAGAGGAACGACCGAACAAAAGGCTTACATTCGCATAAACTTCGTTTAGCGAATTAGCAAAAGTTCGAGTTGTGACGTGCGGATATGGCGAAACTGGCAGACGCGCTAGATTCAGGTTCTAGTGGGAGCAATCCCTTGCAGGTTCAAGTCCTGTTATCCGCACCAGCAAACAAATCTTTGATGTCCTTGAAATAATTTTCATATTTATACTCGTATTTAATAATCAAGATAATAAATAGAGAAGCTTAATTCAATACTTTTTTTGTTTTGATAAAATAGTTTGAAAAAATTTTGTTTTTATAGTATATTATAACTAGAAGGAATTTTTATGAGAGAACTTGACTTAGAATCATGGAAACGTAAGGATATTTTTAATTTATACTATCAATTTGATATTCCACAAGTTTCACTTTGCACACCTTTAAATGTGACTAGGGTGTATGAATTTGCAAAGTCGAAAGATTTATCTTTCTATTTTTGTATGTGCCATGTTTTTTATACCGCACTTTTAAAATTTGAAGAATTTATGATACGCTCAATTAAAGGTAAAATTGTTATTGAAGATGGTGAATTTGTCAACATATGTGCAAATAGAGAGGGTGAGGAAATTTTTAAAATTATAACCGGTAGATATTATAGAGATATTGAAAAGTTTTGTAATGAAACTAAAAAGAAATTAGAAAATCAAACCACCTTCACTGAACCTTTACCTCCTGGTGTAAGAAGAAGTCAAGTTATTGCATATATATCTTGTGCTCCTTGGTTTGAGTTTACACACTTAACACATCCGCAAGATGTTCAACGAAATTCTTTTGTGCCACATGTTAGCTTTGACAAAATGAAAATAAACGAGAAAGGTGAGCGTTGGGTTAATGTCTCTCTTCAAGTAAATCATGCTGCTATTGACGGCATTCTTATTGCTAAATTGTTGGACGAAGTTAATTCAATAATAACTCATTTATAAAGTTGTTGTTTTAATTCACCTTTAACCTAATATAATCTAAATCTACATAGAAAAAAATAGTGGGCGTATATTCAATCACTTATAGTACAAAAAAATTGTTTTCAAAAAGACTATAATTTGAATAATAATTATATGATTAAATAATATACATTAATAACATTTAATAGAATATAAAGAGAAAAGAGAAGTTAATAAACTTCTCCTTTTTGTTCTATTTAACTGTTTATAAATGAAATATTTATATCTCCGTTATTGCAATTAGTTATTAAATGCTTACTGCCATCTGGCTTTTTGCTTGGAAGATTGGTTTCTCCTTTTTTGATTGTGCAGTCTATCGAATATTCGTCCCAACTGCCTACAATAGAACCTGAAATACTACCGTTTTTTGAGCTCAATGAAATTGTTGAACCAACTTGTATAGAACTTATTTTGATGTCCCCACCATTTGAATTTAAGGTAAATATCTATTTGTTGATTGTACGGAAGAAAATCGTGCTGTGATGCGTGAAAAACTTTGCAATATTGCAAAAGAAGAGTATGGAGTAAATCCTGATTTTATTGTAGAGATAGTTGTTTTGTCAGGAATTTTGCAATGGAATTATCAAATACAAATACTGATTGAAAACGAATAGTACAATATAAATTTAACTAAAAAAATTGTAAAAAACCAATGTATTTATTTTATTTTAATTGCGTAAATTGTTTCACCATCTTTTGACATCGCAGAAAAGGCAAGAGTATATATATTTAAACCTTCATCATATATAGATGCCATCACACCATAATAAATTTTGTCATTTGTAAAAAATTGGATATATTGTTTGTATTTTGTGAGGTTTCTATTTAATTGAATTTCAATTGAAATGCTTTCATTCGTTTTTGTACTAGTTCTTTTTGATAAATGAATTACATTATAAGTGCCATTAATATTTTTGTTTGATAAATATAGTTTGTCATGTGCATATCTATTAGGCATCACGACAGGCCAATCTAATTCGTTAAAATACATGCTGCGGATATTAAGGTAATGTTTGTCCGCTTTTTCGTCTAGTCTTGTGTGATGAACAAAATAGTATTTTTCTCCGTCTTGCAAAATGCTATTATGACCAGGAGCAGTATATGTATGATTTTGGTGTAAAAATCGATAGTTTGCTATTATAATTCCACCTAAATTATCCCAATCTGTATCTGTCATGATTTTTCCATTAGGGTCTAGGTAAGGACCAAAGATATTTTTTGAACGAGCTACACGCACATTATAACTGTCAACTAAACTGCCAAATGATAAAAATAGATAGTAATAGTCAGTTTTTTTGTTGTATGTAATGAACGAACCCTCTATTGGAGCCATTTTACCGCCAGCAATATGTGTACCAATTTTATTATTCTTGCTTAATCCTGAGGTTTTGTTAAGTTCTATAATATATATTCCGCCAAAGAAACTACCATAACTTAACCACAATTTTTTATCTTTATCAAATTTAACACATGGGTCAATCGCATTAGGTAGTTCGATATTTCCGCCAGATTTTGAAGATAAGATTTTCCCCTGATTTTTATATGGACCTAGTATATTGTCCGATTTTGCTAGACCAATAAAACTTTGAGTGCTACCAAAAGAAGAAATAGAATAGTACAAAAAATATTTTGAACCTATTTTGATTATATCCGGAGCCCAAAAGGGTGAAGCTAAATTACGTGATTTAGGCAATTCAACTTGACAATAGTCTATACCTTCTTTTAGTTCATTTTGTATGGTTGTTTGATTGAAACAGCTATTTTTATTGTCAATCCAATGAATTAAATCATTTGATTCTCTAATTTGAAAATAACCATGGGTAGAAATTGTGTAATATTTCTCTTTGGTTTTGATTATCGCTGGGTCGTGTACTCCAAATTCTGCGATTTTATCCGAGTAGTCTTGAAATAAATTTTTCATATATTCTCCATTGGTTAAATTATATAAAATATAATTTCAAAAGTAAATCATTAGAATAAAAACAAAATAATTATTGTTAGACAATTATTAAACAATAAAAAATTTCAATATTGACAAATCTGCTTTCATAGTATATTATATATAGACATAAGGAGAAGAATATGGGTTATGAAGAATTTTTAAATTCAGAATATATAATCAATTCTTATAAAAAGATTGAGTATTTAAAAAGAGACTTTCCCGTCAACCATGGATTTGTTCATATCAACCATGTTATTGAAAATGCAAAAGAGATAAGCAAGAAATTAGGTTTTTCTCAAAAAGAAAGAGAATTACTATTAATCGCAGCAACTTTTCATGATACTGGATATCTAATGGGAAGAGACGAACATGCCAAAAATGGGGCAATCTTAACATTGGGCTATTTGACTGAAAATTCAGATTTAGAATTGGAAGATATAAAACGAATATGCAAAGCAATCGCATCTCATGGAGGATTCAATAAAGAAGATTATTTGGATAATGTTTCTATGGGGTTAATTTTGGCAGATAAAATGGATTTTGTTAAGACTAGATATGATAAATATTTATGTAGTTATGTGGAGAAATATAAACCATTTTTAGAGATAGATGCTGTCAAATTGAAAAAAATTGGTGATGGATATGAAGTCGTAATAGAAAGTGCTGACGATAAGTTGGAAGAAAAGATTATAGATAGAAGCATTTATAAAAAACTTAATGAAATAATAGACAATATTAATAATTATACAAATTATCACATTGATTTGAAATTCGCATCAAATAATGCTAATCCAGATATAAAATTATAAACGACCGTTTGGTCGTTTTTTATTAATTTTAAATAAAAATCAAAATAATATATAAAATTGCTTGCCACAAATGGTTAAAATAATATATAATTTGAATATCAATTAGGGGGTTAAAATGACAATTGTTAAAAAAATATCAAAACTATTTTCAATATTGGCAATCCTGATGGTAGGAGTGCTAGTATTCACAGCATGTGGAGATGACGATAATAAAACAAATCCAACAAATAATGCAAGTATCACTATTTCTAGTACGTTAAAAGCAGATGCAGAAGAAATACTTGAAACTATGAAAAATCATGTTCTTGATAAATTGACTAAGGTTGATGAAGGAAATACTAATGGTCAAGGTCATTATACTTTTGCAGAAGCACAAGAAGAAATATCTGAATTCACCGAATATTATGTATTAGTTGGAACATTAAGCGATGTAGATGATTTAACTAGTGTAGGATTTGGTAATGTTAGTTATTCAAAAGACCAAACTATTCCTTTGTCAGTGGGAAGGGATAAATTCATTGAAGATAAAGTCTATTATGTAGAAGACAACAAACTTTATATGGCTGCACCTATAGTTTTGGTAGAATCTGCTGGACAAACTAAAATTAAACTTAATAATAAAGAAGTTGATTTCAATGTCAATCCAAGTGTTGAGACAATAGATTTTACAGCAGTAAGTTTCTGTTTCGATACTGATAATACTGTTGTTCATCATGAAAATGAAGATGTGTATGTTTGCACATATAGAGAAGGTGCAGGGAAATCTATGATTGGTTTCTATTATGCAGGAATGGCACAAAATGATGTTTCTGTAAATCGTCTTTATAAAAATGGTGTATTGAATAGTTATAGTATTGTATCAAATACTGATGCGGACAAAGATTCTAATTACCCATTAACATATTATTTAGTACCATATGTTCCAAGTGGTGATGTGAATGAAATTGATGCAGAAAAACACAATAATGCACAATTTGAATTAAAGGCATATATTCAAGGAAAGGGAGTTGCTACAGCAAATATCCGTAATATTATTGAATATACTAATGCTGAATAAAATTAATTTGTTAATAAAAAATCTTAGGTGTTTCCTAAGATTTTTTTATATTCTATTTACATTTAATTTTTACACTGGCACATATTTCAATTGTGTTATCCATGTTTTCTTCGATTGAAAAGTTTCTATATAAAATTGGAGAATAATATGAACTTTCTTCTTCAATTTCTAATACTGTTATTTCATCTTTTTCCAGTAATTTTTTTGCATTTTGAATTGCATTTTCTACTGCAAGATTTAAATTTTGTTGATAGACTTCTTCTGCATTAGAGAGTTTGAAATTGACATAATTTATTTCTGTTATTCCTGAGGAAATCAGCGAATCAATATTATTTGTAAAAGTGGACAAATTGTCTAGTTCATAGGAGAAGGTTAGAATAGCATAATAACCTACTATTGTCTTTCCTGAGGAATAATCATAACTTGGGTTAGTGGTAAAACTAGTAATTTTAATTTGTTCAGAGGATATACCATTTGCAATCAAACTATTTTTCGCACTGTCAAATTGAGACATGGTTTTCTCTTTGGAAACATCAAGTGACATGTCTACATTTTCTATTCTAACGAAAATTTCAGCACTGTCTGCTTCAATCTTTTGAGTAGATTTACCGACTATTTCAAGTGTGGGTTCACCCGCAATATTTACTGCATCGGCACTGATTTGTGTATTGAAATTGGTGAGAAATAAGATTGATATTACACATATTAGCATTAAAATTAAAAATAAAGATTTTGTTTTTTTCATATATATTCTCCTTTTTCAAATTTAGATTGGTTCGTATGAAAATAAAAATTCATAAATTTTAAAATTAGTGTAAAATTTCTATATTATTTAAAATTAATCAAAGAACATACAAAATTAGTCAAATTAACTAAATTTTGTTCAATATTAAGGTCTATGAAGCGGTCGATATAAGGGTTGATTAAAAATTTACTTTACAAATTTTATAAATTAAAGCATAATACCTACATACAAAAAGGAGATAAAAATGATAGAATTTAGATATGATACACAACTATTAATTGAAGGGAAAAATTTAGATGAAGATAAAATTAGAGAGTATTTTACAAAGAATTTTAAAGGAGATTGTCTGATTGCTGTTGGTGATAGTGAATTAATTAAAATTCATTTTCATACAAATGAGCCATGGGACGTTTTGAAATATTGTGCTACTCTTGGCGAAATCTGTGATATAGTTGTCGAAGATATGGATAGACAATCAAGAGGCCTGAAAGGATAATAATATCTTCGACAACTAAGGGGGTCCCCACATGTGATGAAAATCACTTGAAGGGGAGGAGGAGCAATCAAGCAATAGACTTGGAATGCGATATAGAGCATTCAAGTAATGGTGAAGATTGCGATGCAAGATATGGATAGACAATCAAGAGGCTTGAAAGGTTAATTATTTTGTTAATCGCATATTATTAAACTTTCTAAATTTTGGTTTTGCTTTTTAATAGGGATAAGGAAAAATATGAGAGTTGATTATGAGTATGTATTGGAGTTTGCGAAGAAAAAGCATGAGGGTCAGTTTCGAGCTGATGGGGTGACCCCCTATATTAATCACCCTATACAGGTTGCTGCTATTGTGAAAAGAGTAAAAAAATCGGCAGATATAGATAGCATTGTTGCGGCAGCATTATTGCATGATACGTTAGAAGATACATATACTTCTTATAGAGAATTGACAGATGAATTTGGAGAAATGGTTGCAAGTATGGTGATGGAAGTGACAACCGCATCATATGTGCCAATGTTAATTGGAAAAAGCAATTATTTGAAACGAAAAATGGTGGATATGTCAAACTATGCACTTGTGATTAAATTATCAGATAGATTGGCAAATTTAATTGATTCAAAGACGTTATCCGAAGAGAGAAGATATAGATTAATCGTAGATACTCATGACATAATAGAATATATTGAAGCACATAGAGAATTGACGGGCACACAGAAGGTGTTAATCACAGAGATTCGTGAACAACTAGCAAAGATAAAAGAAGAAAACATGGAAGAAAATTTAAATAACAATAATATATAGGATTGACAGTTTATATTTTTTTACAATGAGTAAAAATAAATTTAGTTTATGGAGGGATTATGGAAATTTATACACAGGGAATAGGAGAAAAGAGATTTTCACCAGAAGAAATAAAAATCAATTTTAATTTCAAAATTCATGCTAAGACCTATGAACAAACATTAAATGAAGGAATTAAAAAGGTAGATGAGTTTACAAAATTATTAGAAAAATTGAATTTCAAAAGAGAAACTTTCAAGACACTTGCATTTAAAGTATATGAAGAGACTAAATATGATAAAGAAAAACAAAAAGATGTTTTAGTAGGATATATTTATAATCATGATGCGTCTTTAATATTTGATTATGACATGAAAAGATTATCAAGATTAATCCAAGAGATTAGCAAATTAAAAGATGGTCCAAAGGCAAACATTTCATTTAGTTTGAAAAATGAAGATAAAGCAAAATCAGCATGTATAGATAAAGCATATAAAAATGCAAAGACAAAAGCAGAAGCGATAGCAAAAAGTGCAGGTAAAAAGTTGCTAGAATGTAAGAAAGTGAGTTTCGAATCTTTTGATGAGAAGGTGGAATCAGCAACAAAATTTAATGGAATGGCAAAAATGGCTCTGCAAGATTCATACAGCATGCATTCGATAGAAAACATTATAGTACCACAAGATATTGAGGTGTCTCAGGAACTATACTGTCTTTGGGTTGCAGAATAAAAGGTACGTATAGACTACAATTAACATTATAATTGTAGTTTTTTATTTATAAGCCTCAAAATATTGAAGAAAGTTCAAAACGAAATAATTTGAATACAATGTTTAGCGAATCTTGGAGAAATAGGGCTAAATAATTTTTTTGTTTGTTTATTATTGACAAGACTTTTAGAATTTGTTATCATAATCTAGTACTATTAAAAGGAGAGACCTATGAAACAGACTTATCAACCAAAGAAAAGACAACGCAATAAAGTTCACGGTTTCAGAGCGAGAATGAAAACTTTGTCAGGTAGAAAAGTTCTAAAAAGACGTAGAAACAAAGGAAAGAAAGATTTAACTAACAATTAATTTTGATTAGTAAAAGTAGTTTTTATGTTAAGTAGAATTAATCGATTGAAGAAGAGAAAAGAGTTCAATTACGTGTACAAAAAGGGTGAAGTCATTCACGCACCCAGTTTCATAATGCATTATGTTAAGACGTATCGACCTTATGCTCAAATCGGAATTTCTGTATCTAAACAAGTGGGCAATTCAGTAGTTAGAAGTAGAGTCAAACGAATATTTAGTGAGGCATGTAGATTAAATATCCATAAATTTGCGATTAAAAATTATGTGTTTACTCCTAGACCAAGTGCGGCGGACAAAAGTTCAACAGACATTGAAAAAGAAATTTTGTTTGTATTAAAGAAGAATGGTTTACTTATAGGAGAAAAAAATGTTTAGATTCTATTATGTTATCACATATCCACTGACATTGATATGTCTACTTTTATTATCCATATATCGTGGGATAGTTAGATATGCGTTGCCAAAAAGTTGTAATTATATCCCAACATGCAGTCAATACGCATGGGATAGCATATTAGAATTTGGTGCTATTATTGGCGGAGTCTACGCAATTAAGAGATTAATCAGATGTAGACCGGGGCATAAAGCGGGGTATGATTTTGCAAATTTAAATTTATCAGGGAATTATAAATGGAAATGTTGAACAGTGTAAGTATGCTACTTGCTAGCGACTTTTGGACTATTATTATAGATTTTTTTGCTAGAACGATTGTCAATTATGGTTGGGCAATCATTGTTTTTACTATTTGTTTGAAGTTGGTATTAAGTCCGCTAGATATCTTTCAACGTGTTTCCACTCAAAAACAATCTCGTGTCATGGCGGTGATTCAGCCTGAAATCAATGCACTGCAAGAAAAGTATAAAAATGACCGTGAAAAATTAAATCAAGAAACTAACAAATTATATAAAAAATATAGAGTAAACGTTGGTGGTATGTGTATTACAATGCTACTGACAATGGCAATTTCACTTATAGTTTTATTCACATTGTATTCAAGTATTCGTTCGTATGGTAATGAAAAATTATATACAACATATCAAGAGTTGGATAATGCATATATTCAAGCGGAATCTGATTATGAATTATTGACGGATACTGATTTGACAAAAGAAGAATATATTGAGCAAGCTGTGCTAGTGAAGTATGATGAAATTAGCGAACAGAATAGTTGGCTATGGATAAAGAATGTTTGGAAATCGGATACTAACACCAGCCAATTTGTAGACTTTGAAGATTATGCAAATCACTATAACCTTGAAGGTGAAGACAAAGATAATGCAAAAGCTAGATATGATAGTATCGTGTCAACAATTGTTGGAGATGGTAGGGACAACAACGGTTATTATGTTATAATGATATTTGCTGTATTGGTATCTTTCTTAACACAGTTCTTATCAGCTAAATTGTTAGCGCCAAAAGGTCAAAAGATGAATTTGACCAACAAAATAATGATGGCTATAATTCCTATCACAATGTTAATATTGGCGATGACATCAAATGTCGTGTTTACTCTATATATCATTACAAACTCACTTATGACAGCGATTATATCTACAATAATTTCATTAGTATTGAAAAAGATAAATAAAAACAAAGATGACAAAGAAATTTTAATGAAATCCAGAAATGTAGAAGTAGTTGAATATAGTCGAAATTATAAAAAATAAAACTTAAATCATAAGAAAAATAGATATAGGAGAGGAATATGCAAATTGAGGCAACAGGAAAAAGTGTAGAGATAGCAATTCAAAATGGCTTGCTAGAATGTGGAATGAAAAGAGAAGATGTTCAAGTAAAAATTATTGATGCTGGTGGCTTGTTCAAAAAAGCAAAAGTAGTTTTAATTTGGGGAGAAGAAGAAAAGTTTGAACCAGAAGTTGAAGAAAATAATACAGATTTAGAATCTAAAATTGAACCTGAAACAGCAGAAGATATTGAGCCAATAGAAGAGAGCAAACCCGAAGAAAAAGAAAAGAAAAAAAGAATAGTAGATACCGAAAGATTAGAAAAAAAAGGTAAAGAGTTTTTGTTGGGACTAGCAAAGATGTTAGACGAAAATGCACAAGTGGAAAGCAGTGCGGGAGAGAATGAAATATCTTTCTCACTAAAAGGTGAAAAACTTGGTAAACTCATAGGTTTTCACGGAGAGAATATTCAAGCACTTCAAATGCTCCTTTCTGGTCTAAAATTGAGAAGCGAAGGTCCAATCAGAATGTATCTAGATATTGATGGATATAAACAAAATAGAAATCAAGCAATAATAGACCTTGCAAATAAAACCGCTGAACAAGCAGTTAAAATTGAAAGGAATATTCATCTAGACCCAATGAATGCCTATGATAGACGCATAGTTCACACGACATTACAAAATCGTGATGATGTCACTACTGAATCAACTGGTGAAGGTGAAAAAAGACACGTTGTTGTAAAACCTATATTTAGAAAATAATATAAAAGAGGTTAAATATTTAACTATATAATAAATCAGACTCTTTTAGAATTTGTAAAAATGAAAAGAATGATATTTGATTTTGTATCATTCTTTTTTGTAATTTTAATTTATGAATTATTGTAGACAGTGTTATTTAAATCAATATAATTCTGTATCTAATAAAACATTTAAAAATTTATAGTGTGTTATTTAGTGATTGCAATTTGAAGACCTTTATAGCCGAGATAGGTGAAAAGGAGTGGATGTTATAAGTCTTGACAGATATTCATATATTATGGTATTATGAAAATCTGGGAGGATAAAATGGATAAAAAATATTATGAGGCGTATGATGACCGTTATAAGCAGGTACATCAATCGCACAATAAACCTTGGGCTGGATATAGACCTAGTCCAACCATAGAAAAGTTGCTAAAAAAATATGGTGCAAATTCGAGTTCCTCTATTTTAGAGATTGGGTGTGGAGAAGGACAAAATGCAATTTATTTATTGCAAAAAAATTATAATCTTGAAGCGAGCGATGTTTCCCCAGAGGCTATTCGTTGGTGCAAGGAGCAGGCTAGAATTGCAGGAGTAGAAGAAGACAGATTTTTTGTTATGGATATTCTAAATAACCATTTGGACAAAAAATATGATTTCATTTTCTCAGTTGCGGTTTTGCATATGCTTGTAGACGACAAAGACAGAAGAGAATTTTTTAACTTTGTAAGAAATCATTTGAAAGGCACAGGGAAAGCATTTATTGTGGTAATGGGTGATGGCAAGATGACTCGCAAAACAGACTCTACGAAAGCATTTGAACTTTCAGATAGACCTTTTGGAGATAAAACTATTCAAGTGGCAACTACTTCTTGCCGAATGGTGACTTGGGAGCAATATTTGCAAGAGTTTGAAGATGCCAATTTGAAAGTTTTAGACCATTATCTGGATAAAACCATTTCAGGATTTGCGATGTCAATGGTAGCAGTGGCGGAAAAAGAAAAATAGTTTTTAAAAAGCATCAAAATTTTGATGCTTTTTTCTTTGCTAGTTTTAAGGTTATAGAATAGTTTTATTGAAATTTATTTTAATCTTTTCATTAAATCAATTATTGTGTTTTTACTATTAGCAGGAAGAGATGCGTATAAATCTAATATATTTTTATCTTCTTCGTTATAACTTTCTCCGAGAAAAAAGAAATCAAAAATAGTTATTCCAATTACGTCACAAAAATCAAGCAAGGTAGACATTTTTAACTGAATTTTACCATTTTCAATAGTTTTCACAAATTGAGGATTATAGCCAAGCCTCATACTGACTTCTCGCTGTGATAGTTTTGCTCTGCAACGAAAATAAGCAAAGCGTTTTATTATATCATTATAATTTAGATTTTTTATATTTATCCTTTATTATGAACAATTTTAATTAATATAACATAGCAAATTATTTTATGTCAATAAAGTCTTTTATTATGTTTGTATTATAACAGTAAATTTGGTTATTGTATAAAGAAAATAATAATTAATTACTTAAAGAAAAACATATAATTGACAAATTGATTTTGGATTGGTATACTCACATTATGGAGTATATTATGGAAAATGAAATGATGAATGAATTTGATATCAAAGTGGATAAAATTAATCGTCTGCGTGAACAAGGAGAAATTGCATATAAAGCAAAGTTTGACAAAACCCACGAAATTCATGATTTAGAAAAATATGAATTAAGCACACACGTTAGTGTCGCTGGGCGTATGATTTTCAAGCGTACTTTTGGTAAACTTATTTTTGCTAGACTTTATGCAATTGGTGATAATTTTGAAATTGATTTCACCAAACCGATTAGAACGAGTGTACAAATTAGCTTATCACAAAATATAGTTGGTGAAGATGCATTGAAAAAATTTAAAGAATTTTGTGATATCGGGGATTTTATTGGTGTTAGCGGTGAACTTGTTCGCACTCAAACTGGCGAATTGACTGTTCAGGTCGAAAAATTTGAATTGCTTAGCAAAGCTCTTCGTGGTCTTCCTGAAAAATTTCATGGTTTAGTAGATACAGATGCTAGATACCGTCAAAGATATTTGGACATTATATCTAATGAGAATTCAAGAAATGTATTCATTGCTAGAAGTCGTGCGGTTTCTTTTGTCAGAAGATATTTAGAGAAAAACGGATTTATTGAAGTGGAGACTCCTGTTTTGCAAACGAGTGTGAGCGGAGCATCAGCAAAACCGTTCTTCACTCATCATAATGCACTTGATTTGGATTGCAATCTTAGAATTGCGAAAGAAACTTGGTTAAAAATGGTTGTAGCAGCGGGCTTTGATAAAGTTTTTGAATTGGGAAAGGACTTTCGTAATGAGGGCATGGACCCAACACATTTGCAAGAATTTACACAGGTGGAATGGTATGCTGGATATTGGGACTTTGAAGACAACGTCAAGTTCTTCCAAAAATTCATAAAAGAACTTATGCTATACACTATCGGCACAACGAAAATTACAGTGGCAGGCAATGAAATAGATTTCGGAAACGACAATTGGCAGAGAGTTAACTATGTTGAAACTATGCGTGAATTATTAGGATTTGATTTTCTTGAAATAGATGATTACAAAGAACTATTAGATAAAGTCGTGGCAACCAAGAAATTCACTTATGTTGAATTGGAAGGATATAATTCTTGCCGTGCCATTATAGATTTTGTATATAAGAAATTGATAAGAAAGAACATTGTAGGTCCAACAATTTTGTATAATTATCCAGCAGTTTTAAAGACACTTGCTAGAAGAAATGATAATAATATGAAAATTACTGACGTGTTCCAGGTGGTTGTCAATGGGGCAGAAATTTTGAATGCTTATAGCGAATTGGTTGACCCTATTGAACAAAGAAAGGCTCTTGTCGCTCAACTAAAAGATAAAGAAAGAGGAGATGATGAAACCATGGACGTAGATGAAGATTTCCTATTAGCTATGGAACATGGTATGCCACCTATGTCAGGGTTGGGATTTGGTATTGATAGATTTATTATGATGATATTTGATTTGCCAAATCTTAGAGATACTGTTCTATTCCCAATCACAAAACCATTAGATAAAGACAATTCAGAAGATAAGGATAATTAAAAATGAAAATTAGTATATTAGGAACTGGGCGTTGGGCTTCATGCATTGCTTATTGCATGGATAGAAATAATTACGAAGTATTGATGTGGGAACGTGAACATAATGGAGTCGATTCAGATTTGTTCAAAACTAGAAAAAATCAATATGTCACATTATCAAAAAATGTGAATTTTACACATGATATAGCAAAAGCAATCAATTATGGTGATGTTATAGTCATTTCAATTCTTAGTCAATGTTTAGACAACTTAATGCAAAGGATTAAAACGGCTGATGGATATCAAAATAAAAAATATTGTATTGCAATGAAAGGTGTAGAAGCGAGCACGGGTAGAAGACTTAGTGAAATATTGATTGATGGCGGAATCAAACGTGAAAATATTGCCGTTTGGGTTGGTCCTGGACACGTTCAATCAATTACAATGGGGCAACCTACCAATATGATAATCTCAGCATATAATGATAGATTTGCAAAAAATTTGGTTAAGAGTTTCGAACGAAATAATGTATTAGATATAACCTATTCAGAAGACATTATAGGTACTGAATATGGTGCGGCAGCAAAAAATGTAATAGGGATAGCAGCAGGAATTCTAGAAGGAAGCAATCTAGAACAGAAAAAAGGTCCGCTAATGCCCGCTAGTGTGAAAGAAATTGGTAAATTTATCGATGCGTTGGGCGGCGACCCAAAGACTGCAAGTGGGCTATCGTTTTTAGGAGATTTCCAAGCAACTTTGTTTGACCATAATAGTAAAAATTTAACATTTGGTAGGACATTGATTTCAAAGATGACCACAGATGAAAAAATATTAAATGAAGTCGTAGATGTTCATTCAGTAGAGGGCATAAAGACGGCAGAAGCTTTAATGAAAGTTCAGAAGAAATATAATGAACGGGTAAATAATGAAATGCAAATCAAAATGCCAATAACTACCGCTGTACATGAAATAGTCAGTGGAAAAATTGCGCTTGATGAAGCAGGTCAATATATGAGCAGAAAAATTACAGAAGCATTATATTTATAAACTAAAAAAACGTTTAATTCAGCAATCAAATAAAAAGTTTTATTTTAATATTAATTAAAAATTTATTATATAAATAACATGAAATAAAAAAGACACGAATTGGTGTCTTTTTTATTTCTGTCATCTTTCTAAATATTTTGTATTCAAGGTTGTGAATAAAAAGATTTTTATTTTTCATAATATTAAGATAGTTTTATGAATACAAGATATTTAGTATACGTATACATTATAATATAGCACTATGCCATTTGTCAACTAATTTCTTCATATATTTCATAAAATATTTACATGAATGGAGTTAATATGACAGAATTTCCTAAAAGATTAAGGGCATTGAGAAAAGAGAAAAAGTTGACACAGACAGAGTTGGGTGATGCATTAGGATTACAACAGGCAACAATCGCAAAATGGGAATTAGGCGAACGTACACCTTTCATCGAGTATTTTATTGAACTCGCAAAATATTTTAATGTATCAATTGACTATTTGGTTGGACTAGAAGATTTTGAATAGTTTTTTAAAGACAATTTAATAACTTATAATTTCTTCCAGCGGTAAATGCAAAATCTTTGAAAGAGTAAGGAATGGAAGTATTTTTTTTGTTTTACCTTCGAACATTCTGTTTAGATAATGATAAGACAAGTTAGTTAATTTTTACAGCATCTGTATTGTTATACCATATTCGTCAAGACGTAAAAAAATTTTTGTTTTATTAATATGAAAATTCATACTTTCTCCTATGTATATTTTTATTATAACTTATTGTTTTTGAATTAGGACATATACATGTCATAAATCAAAGACAAAACTGCCAAATATATGATATAAACAATAAGTGCCGAAGTTTAATCTTATATGATATTAATATTACTGATAAAATTCAAGATTAATATTTTTAAGGATTGAAAATCAAATTATTTAAGGTAAAACAAAAATATACACTTATGTGTATTATTATAATATACATATTATAAGTATAAGCCAACACATTTGGGTTATATTCATATTGAAAATGTATATTATAATTTAGATATGGATATTTTAAAGAGAATCAATGATTTGAGAAAAGAAAGAAATTGGACAATTTATAGACTGGCAGAGGAGTCGGGAGTGTCATAATCTACCCTTTCAAATATGTTTTCAAGAGGAACTTTGCCATCAATTTCCACATTGGAGAAGTTGTGTCAGGCATTTGGTTTGACTATTTCACAATTCTTTTCAGAAGAACAAAATCAAGAGAACGAATTTGTGCAGAAATTTAATATTTTAGATAAAAGAGAACAAAAGGTTATTTTAGATTTGATTAATCTATTAAATAAAAAATAATAAACATGGCTCCAATAGACTTTTCATTTAGATATAAGGTAGAATTATATTGTTTTTAAGATTAATTTTGCTAAATATGTATTAAATTTAAATATAAAAAAATAAGAAAAAATAAAAAGCACTGTCAATTAAAAGTGCTTTTTATTTAGTTGAATATGATTAAAGCTATCTTTTAATAATTACCTTTTCGCCACCTTCCATGACTAATGGTAGGTCTTTGTTATATTTGCTGATTTCTTCTGGTGCTATGCGAATACGTTTGCACAACTCCCATAGACTTTCATTCGGTTTAGCTAGAAAGATTTGAAAATCAAAATTGGAGAAATCTAGTGGTTTACCAAGTGTGAAATTGTCTATTATATCTCGGCTATCTTTTTGGTATATATGTAAACAAATTTGTACTGCATAGTCAAGTTCAATTATTGTTCCGCGTTTCACCTTCGTTTTGCAGTCTACTATGTCAATCTGAGAGTGAAGACAATCAAGTCCATCTAATTCAATATTTGTATTTATAACAAATGGAAGTTCAAGATGTTTTTGTACATATTCTTTGTTTTCATCAATATATATAAGGTGCGAACTGATTATACCTTCTAAGATTAGATAGCCATCTTTTAGATAATTATTTGTGATTTCTGCATTGATATTACAATTTGAAATTATTTCATCAATTGCGGGTTCATTGCTATTTAAAGTTATTTCGCCACTGATGTTATCCGTTATGAGTTCGGTCTGTACATTTTTATTATAATCACGTTTGGTTGTGCTTAATTCGATTTCATTTTCTGTACTGTACATATCATCGACAACATCAATGGAAATGTTTTTAATAGAAACACCACATACTTGAATTGTATGGGTGATTGTGACTATGCTATTTCCTTCTTCAAAATCTGTGTTAATATTTGTCATAGATTTGTTGATGTCAAAAGTTAAATCTAGCATGCAATCACGTTCTACAAAAGGAAGATTAATTTCTGTCTTGACGTTGAATATATCGTTTAGTTCTTTTATTTTACTGTTTTCGCCATCGTTTGTTTCATATATAAGTTTTGAATACAATTTTCCTTCTACAATTGCTCCACCATCAGTAGCAGAAGTTGAAATTGGGCAAAAATATGCGTTATAACAAAGAATTTTTGAAATATTGTCACGTGTTTCAAAATTGGTCGTATATTCAAAACTTGTATCTACTTTGCCTGAAATGGTACTAGTGTTTATTTCACTTTTTTTAAGAACCATATTATCAAAACTACTCGCTTTATTTGCAATGCCTATGTTGAGATAAACAACTGGGCTAAGAGAAATCTCACAATTGATTTTAAGCGGGCCATCGTGTGACAAAACATTATTGACGATTGAAGCATTTGTCAGATTGATAATACAATCGTTAGTAATCGATGAATCTACAATGTTTTCACTGAATGTTTGGGAATCTGTTATTGTATTTGTAATATTGTCAGTATCTATATATAAAACCTTTACACCCAATTTCCCAGAAATTACAGCTTTTCCATTTCCTGATTCTACCTTTTTGTCATAGATGAAACTATCAATATCTAGTATAGTTTTGATATTGACATTAGAATCTATATTTACATTGATGGTGGAATTGAAATTAATTTTTGATAAGTTTTTAGCATAAGTGATTTTGATGGCATCTTGATTTTCTTCCATATAACCTCCTGTCTTTATAATGTATAAAGGAAAATATAAATTTATGATAAAAATATGAAAATAAAAAATAAAAAAACAAATTAAAATTTATTTCAACAAACTTATGTATTATTAAATTTAAAAGATAAAAATTCGTGAGAAGTCATAGTTTTTATAGTGAAAATTTTATAATTCGGTATTTTATTTTAAATTATACTTTTTTAGATAAATCATTTTCGACAATTTAATTTTTTATACCCCTTAAATTGCTAAATATAAGCAAATTAATAACTTTTTCTTTTAGTAAAATAAGCAAAATTTTGTTATTATATTTATGTGTTAAACACAATAAAAGTGAGGGGAAAATATGAAAAAAATTACAATTGTACTCGCCGATGAAGAACAAAATACATTAGATGAAATGAAACGAAATTTTACTACAGACAGATATGAGGTTTTGGCAATGACATCAAATGGTGAAGAGTTGATTGATTTGATTAACAAGTACAATCCCGATGTCGTAGTAATGGATATAGTTTTGCAAAAATGTGACGGATTTAAAGTGCTTGAATCAATTAGAAAAGCAATTAATACAAAAATTATTGTACAGTCATCTTTGTCAATAGATGGATTTATCAACAAAGCAATTTCAATGGGCGCAAAATATTATTGTATCAAGCCATTTGATGTAGAGACTTTAAAAGATAGAATTGAAGATTTGATGAAACCAGAGACAAGTCAAACCAAAGTTTTCTTCAATGCGAAAACACCTAACCAGATAGAGGAAAAGATTACAAACATTTTCATCACTGTTGGCATACCAGCACATATTAAGGGATATCAATTTTTAAGAGAGGCAATCAAATTGGCAATTGCTAATCCTGAGATTATCAATTCAATTACCAAAAAATTATATCCAACGATTGCAGAAAAATATGATACGAGTGCATCGAAAGTAGAGCGAGCAATTAGACATGCAATAGAAGTGGCTTGGAATCGTGGCAAAATAGAGAATATAAACAACCTTTTTGGAATTAAAGTTTATTCCAGCAACGAGAAGCCAACGAATGGAGAATTTATTGCATTAGTGGCAGACAAGATGCTTATTGAAGGTGCATAATTACAAAGGAAAGAATTTATCGTGGGAGATACGTTCTTTTTTTTGACGCCATTTTTCGAAAATTCGTGGAAAAATGTGGATATTTTGGAGTATTTTTGTGGAAAAGAGAATAATTTGTTGACTAAAAATTTTAATAAATTTTAAATTATTTTTTAAATTCAGTAGACAAATATTTTTTCTATAATTATAATATACTAAGCAAATTAAGGAGAGTATATATGGGAAAATCTACAAAACCTGTATGGATATTATGTCCACGTTGCGAGTTGAACTACATTAAAAAATCAGACCAATATTGTAATGTTTGCAAAAAGGAAATGAAGTTGATTAAATCTAGCGATGATGATATCGGAGATTTGGAACTTTGCCCTATATGCAAAATTAATTTTGTGCAGAGTGATCAAGAGATTTGTGATAGTTGCAAACAAGAATTAGGAATTGTCCCTAATGAAGATGCAGAAGATAAGGAAGTCGCTGATTGGCACAAATATATTGCGGACGATGATGACGAAGATGATGATGAAGATTCCGATGAAGAAAATGAAGATTACGAACAAGATGATATGGAAGACACATCTGGAATCGTAGATGATTTTGATTTCGCCGAAGATTTGGATAAAGATATGGATTCGGACGATGACGACGATGATGACGATTTTGACCTTGATATGTTAGACGATGATGAAGATGATGACGATGATGATGACGACGATGACGATGATGAAGAAGATGATGACGATGATGAAAAGGACGATGATTAAATTTAATTGACTTATTTTGTCGATGATGTGTAAAAATGTTCACCTAGTAAAAAATATTTAGGGGTGAACTATGAAAAAAATGCCAAACACCATTGAAAATATAAAACAAAAAATAATGGAATTGAAAGGTAAAGAAGTGAATCTATACATCAATCGTGGTAGAAGGAAGGTTAGTGCATATAGAGCGAGAATAGAAGATGTTTATGCCAGTGTGTTCACAGTAAAATCATGTTCATTAGATTTGGAATTTATTAACACATATTCATACAATGATATCTTATGTGGAGAAGTTAAGATATCAAACGATTGACATTTTATATAGTTTTCCTTTATAATACTTGCTAGATAGCAAGTATTTTTTATATGCTTAGGAGATTGTATGAAAAACTTTAATCCAATTCGTGGAATGTATGATTATTTGCCAAAAGAAGCTAGATTGCGTGAATATGTGCGTTCTGTTATACTGAAATCTTATCAAGAAAATGGGTATAGTCTGATAGATACACCAATTTTAGAGAGTCTTGATTTTTTGAATAGCAGTGAAGGTGGGGATAATTTGCGTTTGATGTTCAAAACGATTAAACGTGGTGAAAAATTAGATTTATTAAAAGAGGATTTGACCGAAGTGGATATCGTAGAGGAGGGTCTTAGATATGATTTGACTGTTCCACTCGCAAGAATGTATTCCAACAATAGAGAGAGGTTGCCTCTTCCTTTTAGGACGATTCAAATTGGCTCAGCTTTTCGTGCGGAGCGACCACAAAAGGGAAGAAATCGTCAATTTACTCAGTGCGATATAGACGTCTTTGGGGATAATAGCATTAATGCAGAATTGGAACTATTGAACACTTGTTTTGATACATTGAATCGTTTGGGCTTTACTAATTTGACATTAAAACTGAATGATAGAAGTATACTCAATCAATTAGTTTTATCCGCAGGATTCAGTGAGGCAGAAATCGGAACAGTCTGCGTCACATTAGACAAAATAGACAAAATCTCAATCACAGGTGTCATGATGGAGCTCATTGAGAAGGGTTTTGACACCGAAAAGATAAATAAACTTGTGGATATTGTAAATGACATTTTAGCAAATGGCTTGCAGGCTAGTAAAAATTATGGAGTATCAGACGAAAGTATTGAGAGAATGAACTACTTGATTGATACTTTAAATAAATTGACACAAAATCGCTATTCAATTAAATATGACATATCAATAGTGAGAGGGCAAGGATATTATACGGGAACTGTATATGAGATGTACACAGAAGGATTTTCAGGAGCCATTGGTGGTGGCGGAAGATACGACAAAATGGTAGAAAAGTTTTCAGGCATTGCATGTCCGGTTGTTGGTATGAGTCTTGGGTTTGAGCCAATTTGTATGTTATTAAAAGATAAAGAATTGGATATTAGAAAAAATTTGGCACTAATCTATGATAAAGATGATGATATATTAGAAGTGTTTAGATATAAAGATGAGTTGAAGAAAAAATATAATGTCGCATTATATCTAAGACCAAAAAATTTGAAGAATTTTTATGATAAAATAAAAGAAGTGGCTGATTTCGTCACAAGCATAAGAGAGATTAAAGAAAATAAACCAATAAAATTGATTGAAACATAGGAGAAAACATGGATAAATACAGTGAGATAAGAGTACCAATTAGTCATGACAACCCAAGTATTCGAAGAAATGAACGAAAGTGTGTTTTATGTGGAAAATGCAAAGATGTTTGTAAGAAAAAAATGGGTGTTGCGGGGTATTGGAAGTACGACAGTGAGGATGTTGTGTGCATTAATTGTGGACAATGTGCAAATGTCTGCCCAGTTGAATCAATTACAGAGCAAGACAGTACAGATGCATTAATCACGGCAATAAATAATCCAAAGAAAAAAGTGGTTGTTATTACTAGTCCAGCAGTTAGAGTCTCATTGGGAGAGATGTTTAATTTGCCAGCGGGTGAGTTTGTTGCTGGTAAAATGGTTTCTATGCTTAAAACTTTGGGAGTCGATTATGTTTTCGACGTCACTTTCGGAGCAGATTTAACCATTATGGAAGAGGCAAGCGAATTGATTGATAGAATCAAAAACGAAAAAACATTGCCTCAATTTACAAGTTGTTGTCCTGCGTGGGTAAAATTTGTGGAAACATTTTATCCGCAATATATACCAAATCTTTCAACTTGTAGAAGTCCTATTGGAATGCAGGCTAGTGTATTAAAAAATTATTTTGCAAAACTAATTGAAATAGAACCAAGTGATTTAGTTGTAGTTGCAATGACTCCGTGTGTTGCCAAGAAGTTTGAGGCAGAACGTGAAGAACTACGTTCGTATTATGGCAAAGACACAGATTTTGTAGTTTCAGTTCGAGAGATGGGAAAACTTGCCAAACGTAGTAAAATCAATTTTTCAAAATTAAAAGACGTACCATTTGATTCAGCATTCCCAACCGGAAGTGGAGCAGGAGTAATCTTTGGAGCAAGTGGCGGAGTGATGGAGGCAGCTGTGCGTACTGCGTATTATTTTACAACAGGAGAAAATCCACCACAAGACCTGTTGCAATTCAAAAAATTGCGAGGATATAAAGATGTAAAAACTGCAACAGTCAATTTGTTAGGAAGAGAAATTAAACTTTGTGTCATTTTTGGAACAATGCAAGCAAGATTACTTTTAGACAAATTGAAAAGTAAAAAGTTTGATATGATAGAAGTTATGGCATGTCCAAATGGTTGTGTTGGTGGTGGTGGTCAACCAAGAAGCAATAATTCTGACGATGCGGTTGTGAAACGAGCACAAGGTTTGTATGAGCAAGATGCTAAAATGGATCTTAAATCAAGTTTTGAGAATCCAACCATTCAAATGTTATATAAAGAATTTTTGTCTGCACCTTTGAGTGAAAAGGCAGAACAATATTTACATACAACCTATCATAAACGTGATTATAAAAAATAAATTATAATAATCGTATAAGTTAGATACAAAAAGGAGATATATGGAGAAGACAATTGAAGAAGGCAAAGAAGAATTTATAAAAATTTATAATGACAATATAAAGAGAGAAGGTGCAGATAAACTATTAGATTATTTAATCAATTCTAGCAACTTTTTCACTTCTCCGGCATCTGGTAGAAGACATTCGGCATATGTTGGCGGATTGTGCCAACATTCATTGAATGTATATTATCGATTTAAAAAGAGTATTATCAATGAATTTGGAGAAAATTATAATGAACGAATTTCAGATGAAAGTATAGCAATAATTGCTCTTTTGCACGATGTATGCAAAGTAAACACGTACACCTTAGATTATCGCAATCAAAAGGTTGACGGTCAATGGATACAAGTGCCATACTTTGCGTATAACAATACTCTTCCATATGGCCATGGAGAAAAATCTGTTTATATCATTAGCGGATTTATGCGTTTGACCAGAGAAGAGGCAATGGCTATTAATTGGCATATGGGAGGATTTGATGCTCGCAGTCAAGTCGGAACAGATTTAGCAGAAGCCTATTCAAGATTTCCTGTTGCTGTATTGATTCATGTATCGGATTTGCAGGCAAGTTATTTAGACGAAAAATCTAGCAATTAAAATTAAATAAAAAATAAATTATTTATTTAAAATAAATAACAAATAATTTAATAAAAAATTAAAAAAATAATAAAAAATGTAATTATATTTAAAAATAATAAAAAATATTATTTTATTAAAAAATAATAAAATTATTTTAATTTATTCAATAAAATAAATAAAAATTAAATTAATTATATAATAAAAGTTAAAATTACTTGTATTAACAAATGGAATTCATAATGCATAAAAATTTATGAGGTGAAAATGGCAGAAGCAAGTAATTTTTTAATAGGTGCAAATGATGAACACGGCATTAATCCTCCAACTATTGGAAAGCGTACTCCGATTATGCCGTATATAGGAAGAAGTTTTTATGAAAATGAATTTAATCGTCAAGCAAAAATAGATTTTATGTTAGCATGTTTGAGATGTGGGTTTAATGTATTTGATGTCCACCCAGAAGAACAAGATATTTCTGTATCAACTCGTGTAGTGCGAACTAATCGAGCGGGTTGTAGTTTGGTCGTCACATTCGCATACAATGCATTT
Organism: uncultured Clostridia bacterium; assembly: GCA_944377485.1. GTDB lineage: Bacteria > Bacillota > Clostridia > Christensenellales > UBA1242 > Onthoplasma. The sequence continues at coordinate 89,612 of CALWFB010000001.1, forward strand.
GGTACAGGTAATAGTTTCAATTCAGCATCCGGATTTGAAGTTTATTATAGCCCATATAATCCTTATCCAAATGAAAGTAGACAATTGAGTGAAGAAGTTTTTGAAAAATTGAGTCAAAATCTCGGCACTCGTGCTCGATTTGTTGGAACGATATCTGTTGGGATGTTATCAAATGTCAATTGTCCAGCCACATTGATAGAAGCGGGATTTATGACCAATTTTGAAGAGGCAAAATTGATGCTCAATCCCATGTTTGTACAAAACGTGGGAGAAAGTGCTTGCCAAGGAGTGTGTGAATTCTTAGGTGTTCCGTATGTTGCACGAGAATTAAGCAATTATCCCACAATCAGAAGAGGTGATAGAGGGAATTTTGTTCGTATTCTTCAATATTTATTGAATGAATATGGTTTCAATCTTTCGCTTGATGGAATATTTGGAGGCAATACTTATCAAGCAGTGCTTAATTTCCAACGAAATAACAATTTGACTGCCGATGGAATAGTTGGACCTAATACATGGTCTGCTCTTTTGAATCTAAATCCTAGTGCGACTGTAATTAGAAATGGAAGTAGAAATAGTTCAGTATTGTTCTTACAGAAACTTCTTTTGTCATATTTGTATCCAATCACAAATCTTGATGGTATTTTTGGTCCGGAAACAGAGCGAGCAGTTAGAGCATTTCAGAGTGAGAACGGACTCAGTGTAGATGGTATTGTCGGAGCAAATACTTGGAGTGCTTTATTAAATAGTACAGGTAGAGCAAATCCAAATTAAAATATAAAAAAATATAAATATTTATAAAATACGTGCATTTTGTGCGTATTTTTAATTATAAATGACTCAAAAATTAAATTATGAAAAAATTATGGATTGTTATATTATTAGTTTTGGCGGTTGTAGGGATTGCCATATGTCTACCAAAAAATGAAGACTATGATTATTTGCGTTTACATATTAGAGCAAATAGTAATAGCAACATAGACCAAAATATAAAATATGAAATCAAAGATGGTTTGGTTGAATTTTTGACTCCATATTTATGCGATGTGCAGAGCAAAGATGAAGCAATTAGTATTACAAAATCTTTATCTAACCGAATGGAAGCAATTTGTTTACAAATATTGAGAGAAAATAGATTTGATTATTCGGTAAATGTAAAAATCAATAATGAGTATTTTCCGACTAGGACTTACAGTAATACGACACTTGAATCTGGATATTATGATGCAGTGATAGTAGAACTAGGAGAGGCCGAAGGAGATAATTGGTGGTGTGTTATGTATCCACCTTTATGTTTTGTGAATAATTTTGAAAACTCTATACAAATTAAGTATAAATCGAAGATTGTTGAATGGTTTAAAAGTCTCTTCGATTAAGGAGGAGTAATGAAAAAATTATTAATTGCGATGCTTGTTATGGTTTCTTGTTTTTTTGGTATAGCAGGAAGTGTAGGTGCGATACAAGGAATAAAACAAGAGCCTGCAAAAACTACAATCGCACGTATTGAATCGGTTGATTCGGCTACGGCGGATATCAAAGAAGTGCAAACTAGACTAAAGAAGTGGGGTTATTATACAGGCAATGTTGATGGAATAAATGGGCCTTTGACAATTAGTGCAGTAAAAAAATTCCAAAAGAGATATGGTTTAACTCAGGACGGCATAGTTGGTCCATTGACTGCTGCAAAGATGGGAATAAGTGTATCTAGTGGTTCAAGTTCATCAAGTTATAGCAACAATGATAGATATTTGCTTGCAAAAGTAATCTATGCAGAGGCTCGTGGTGAAAGTTATACTGGACAAGTAGCCATTGGAGCAGTAGTTTTAAATCGAGTTGAGGACAGTAGATTCCCAAATACAATAGCAGGAGTTATTTATCAGCCATGGGCATTCACTGCGGTGAACGATGGACAAATCAACTTAGAGCCGAATGAGACTGCTTATCAAGCAGCAGATGATGCACTAAATGGTTGGGACCCTACATATGGTTCAATCTATTATTACAATCCAGAGACGGCTACGAGCAAATGGATTTGGTCAACGACATATGTGACACAAATAGGTAAACACATATTTGCAGTATAAAAGGAGAATTTATGGATAACAAAAAAATAACAAGCGTAGATTATGAAGAAGAGAAAAATCAATCTCAGTCAAAAAAACAGCAAGATGAGAACACTAAGAAAAAAAGCAATGCTCAAAAGATGATTCCAGGTTTAATAGTTGTAATAGTGTCATTACTGATAATATTGACCTGTGTACTAATTGCTTATTATCAAGTATATAATTCTGGGAAGCAAAATGCAAATGTGTTAGAAGGAGTATATACATCAAGCTATTATTCAATGGTAGACAATGTCAACAACCTTTCAGTTGATGTGGCAAAGTATTCTACTTTGACAACAAAACAGGCAAAATTAAATACACTGCAAGACATGATGTTGGATTGTAATTATATTTTAGCAGGGCTAAGTGTGCTTCCTATTGATGAAGTGAATGCGAGTAGTGCAACAAAATTTTTCAACCAAGTAAATGGATTGTGCGAAGCATATTCAAATACATTGTATAAAGGCGAGAATTTGACCCAGGAAGAAGAATTGGTTTTTGATAAAATAAGTTTAGTACTTGGGAAAATTAAAGAGAATTTAAATAAACAAAATGCGGGAATGTATGATGCTGGTTTCAATTTTGTAGATGCTTCTGTATTTGATGATACAGGAATGAACGAACTCTCTGCGGGATTGGGAGATTTGAGCAGTGAAAATATTGACTATCCAGCTATGATATTTGATGGTCCTTTCTCTACAGCTTTGGAAACAACTGAAGTTAAGGGATTAAGCGAAAATGAAGTTAGCAAAGACAAAGCGTATGATTATTTAAAAAATACGGTATATAAAAATAGAGAAGATGTAAAAATAAGTTTTGATAAAGAGACGAACGGCGATATTGCGACATATGATTTTAACGTAGAGGTTGATAATAAACAATTTTTTGCACAAGTTAGCAAACGAGACGGATTGTTAATTACAATTTCTGGTTATGCAGAGACTGGTAATCCAATCATGAAAAATGAACAAGCAATGGAACTTAGCAAAACTTTTGCTAATAATATTGGATTTGAGAGTATGGATTCAGTTTGGTTAGAAATACATGATAATGTAGCATATATAAATTTGGCGCCGGTGATTAATGGTGTGATAATGTATCCAGATTTGGTTAAAGTGAAAGTCGATTTGACAGCTCAAGAAGTGATTGGCTTTGAAGCGGTAAATTATGCTCTCAATCATGTAGAACGTTCACCAGAATTTGTTGTAGATACAGACAGTGCAGAAAAGTTGCTAGGCTTTGATTATAATGTATTAAAAATCAGCAAAGCGGTAATTCGTTTGGACAGTGGGAAAGAAGTGGCGACCTATGAATTTATGGTAGAAAGAATTGATGGAACATATTTCTACTATATTGATGCTAATACTAATCAAATTGTAAAGACAATGAAACTAGTAAGTGTTGAAGGTGTTCAGAAATTAATATAAAAAATAAAAATATTAAAAAATACACGAAAAAATTATTAAATTTCGTGTATTTTTATTAAATTTTTTAAAATTTTTTATTATTTCATGAAAAATTTAATATTTTAAATAAAATTAATTTTTATTTATTTTATATGATAAAGTTATTTTTTATAAAGTTTTAAAAATAAAAAATATTATAAATAAAAAAACAAATTCTTTAAATTAGAAATTAAATGAAAAATCATAATAAAATAATTTAAAATTAGAATTTAAATCAGTTAATAATTTCAATTTAATTATGACAAAATAAAACAATTTGTTTGTAATTTATTTTTCATTATGCTATACTAATTTTAAGTTAAATAAATATTAATTTATTTATTCTTAATATTAATAATTTTCTCTAAACTCGGAGAAAATAAAAAGGGGAAGCATTTTGAAGGGGAAAAGTAAAGTATTTTATAAAATAACAATTCTATTGGTCGCATTAGTGTCGGCATTAGTTTTTGTTGGGTTAAATAATAAAGAGAGTCAAGAAAAAATATTTGCGGCTCAAACTATTGCAAACGAATGGTTTAGTTCGGTTGATTCGAACAATTTAATTCTGTCAGCAGAAAAGGTGGCTGTTATTTCTACAAGTGATGATTCTTCATCAGATGTATTTAAAACCCCATTGTATCGCCAAGCAGATGGTTCAGTCTTGGCGGACACTATGTTAGCTAGAAATAATGAAAAATATTATTATTTAGATATCGAGAATCAAGGAAATAGTAAATATGTAATCAGTAATGGAGATTTTGTCATGCTAAATAATGACGAAGTCGAAAATGATGGTACAACTTACTATATAAATACAGAATATTCAACTTATGTTGACAATGAAGGCAGTTATCGTCAACAAAGTATGGCGGAAGCGGTAATGCTCTCGTTTGGTCAATATGTATACAACTCTGATTATAATCAAGTTGAAAAAGCAACGGAAGATGCTGGCGCAAACATTCAGTACATAAATGTTGTAGGATATAGGAATGGTGTTCGAATTTCAGATTTGCCAGGAGTTAGACAATATAACAATAATCTTTATCAAGACTTTGTTTATATAATTCCACAAGTGGAAGGTAATGAAGGTTTCTATCAATTCAATATTACATACAGATATAACGATACTACATATAATCAAACTTTTGAATTTTATATTCTATACGAAAGTTCCTATTCAAGAGATGTCAGTTTCGGAGGAACCTATACATATAGTACGACTCCTACATTAAACTGCTATAATACCACATTTAATACTGATACAAGTGGTGTGTATAGATATTATTTAGGAAAGACTTCTACAAATTATCCTACTCTTATCTATGATTATACTAAATATAAAATGCAATATACTTTAACAGCAAATGGTAGGGTGACAACGTACGATTATGCTTATGTGACAAACACTACAATGGGAGGTGTGACTGCCAACCTTGTTTGTACAATTACAAGTTCGTCAGGTACAAGGTATGAAACCTATTCATTATCTAATTATAATGCAGATAGTGAAAATAATATTGCTGTAATATTATTGACTGAAATGGGTAATTACGATTTTTCGTTTAGTTATATCTACTCAGGATACAATGCTGGCGCGATGCCTGAAATGAATTTGACAATATCGAATCAATCGCTCATTATGACTGGATTTGAATTGAAATATTCAAAAGCCAATTATCAAGAAGCGCAGATGAGATATTTAACGTTATCTAAAAATACAAATGATTTGGTAGATTTGATTGTTCCTAATGGTTATTTAGAAGATAGTACACCATCTATTTCGACTTTGGGTATAGTATATAATTATGATACAACGAGCCAAAACAAAGTGGGAACAGTGGAAACTTATCAAGACGGAAATTTGACAGTTGATGATAGTTCTTCAACAACTACGACAGCGGATATTTTGGTTGGAGCGATAGACAATGCAACAAATAGATTGAATCTAACTTCTGTATCTGAGGAAACTATTAATAGTATAAACTATGAGAAAACCAATCAAGGTTCATTGTGGCTAAGTTCTAATGATACTTATACACAAAATCAAAGTTTCTATTATTTTAGTAGAAATAAATTCACAAAATCTATTTTGCAAGATGAAAATACCAATGGATATTCGTTATATAGCAATCAAACCTCATTTAGTAGAACGGGCTACTATTTGGTGTTTATAAAAGTGGACGTTAATGGTATTAGTAGCGATGCTGCAGTTAATTATGACTATTATCAGGTATTTGCATTCCAATATAGTACAGATACAGTAAATGTCAATGTCGTTGAATATGAAAATGATACCGAAGGCAAAGCAATCGGTTCAGGCGGATATACAAATAAAAATGTAAAAATTTCATGGACAGAGCCAGGAATATTTGAGAGAGCGATTAGTGCAAATTATTATAGTGTTCGCAATCAATTCTATAATAGAGAGCAATTATTAAATACAACTCCTAATGTGTTAACTAATGGTCAAATCTTAGGGGACAACATTGCAAATAGAGAGGGTGCTAGCTTCCTTATTGAATTAAATAGCGAAGGACGAGCATCTTCATATCGTATGTTTACTATTGACCGTCAGCCAATCACAGGAGTATCTGTCTATTCTGTTGTTGCGACATCTAATGCTGATGGGAGTACTGCTTATGAATTCAGAACTAACGTAAATGGTGAATATATTCGTGTTTCAAATTCAATTACGAATTCACTTGCTACAATTTTCTGGAATGATAAAAATAGTGGCGCAGGAATTACATTGACTTATACCTTTACACCATTTGTTAGAGATAGTTCCTTATCTCCTAGTCAGATATATCAATCAAGCACAGAAATTTGGCATTCAACTAATTACAGATTAGGTACTACTGTTGGCTCATTTGATGATATTTATAAGGCAGATTCAATTGGTAGTGAAATTCCTTCTTCATCAGTATTGCGCAACCAAGGTATTTATGTGTTCACATTGACAGATGACGCAGGAAATAGTTGTAAATATGTCTTTGTGATTGACTATACAGAGGCTTTCTTTGAAATTGATGGCAGTATGACCTCTCAATCATCCATGCTGTTTGGTGACGATGTTAGTATAAATGTCGGCACACATAAGGTCTTTGAATTATTTGGAAATCTTGACACTGCATCAAATGCAATGACAGAGGAGCTTTATTCAATTATAAAAGCAAATAGTACAGATGAATATAGTGCTTTGGGATATTATGTGGAAAGTGATACGAATATTTCGGCATTAAATAGAATTTTCGCACTATTGAATAGTGACAATTCATACTATTTAAAAGTCCAAAACACATCTTTGACAGCATATTCAAATTTAGGTGTTTCAGATTCGACATTAAGCATTCATTCAATTACTGCAAACAACCATACGAGAACGATGAGATATCAAGAGAGTGCGTCAACAAGCATGATACGAGTTTTGTATATGTTGGGTGAGAATCAGGCTTATGATACTGCTAGAGACTCTAATTCGTATGTGACTATTGAAATAAATAAAGATAATTCACGAGGTTCAGTATATTATAGTCAAGATAGATTTGATATCAGCAATCTTGATAGTACTAATGTGACTAAATTAAACACTGGTAGCGATAATGAAAGTAGCACAGGTGTTCAATATAATGGAGTAGATGGAGCAGGTGCTACGAGTGACAATTATGTGGCATTCGTTTGGACACAGGGTTCTGGTTTATACGAAGTGGAAAGTGTTAGTTATCGACTTTATGAACTTAATCTTTCAGAAGATAGTTTTGATTCAGATAAGTTCTATTATTATACATCAGTCAATTCAACCGATGTCATTTTGTATAACAGTGAAGGTCCGCAAAATGGAGCTACTTATGACGACAGTTCAGATAGATACTTTGCATTATTGAATGTGTCAGATGGGAAAACTGGTGCAGGACTATATGTCGTCACACGTACTTATAGAGGAGACGATTCGACCGATTATGGTGATGATAAACGTGTTCAAAATTATTATTTTATAGTTGATAGAAATGAGATTATAGATGTTTCAAATGCAATAAATGGTGGATATATCAATATCGGTTTGTTAGAAAAAGAAACGGAATATAATAACTTCTCTCAAATAGGTACTGAAACGGGAGTACTAAATTATATTGAAGATGGTATAGTAAATTCTTCATATAATGTTTATTTGCGTACTGATAAATTACCTGCTACTTTAAATGTTCCAGTTGGTAAATATTTCGGCGGTTCATATGCTAGTACATACTATTCTGGTAGATTGGTATTTGATGTGTATTTTAGAGATACAGAAAATCAACTCAGTGGTTCAGACAGAGGAAAAACTATTAAATTATTCAATGTTGATGTTGAAGATAGTGCCGATAGTTCAAATTACGTCAACGGATATTATCTAATTGATGTAGATGAATATTTATCAAATATATCTATGAGTTTGCGCAATAGATTTATACGTGCAGACAATGAAGGGGATTGGTTGTGTCTAAATGGTGATTACATCGTTGTGATTCGAGATTTAGTAGAAGGCACATCTGGTAATCATCAAAAAATTATAGGATTTAGATTGCAAAATAGTGTTCCGAATACAGACGTATACTCTGTCACTCAAAAAGATGACACGGTAGAAAATGCTATATACGAAGCAGAACGTACGGCTGATGGATATGTATTAACTACTAGTGAAGAATTTGTAAAGATTGACTTGAATGCATATGATATTAATAATCTGAATGCTCAAGTAGATGTAGATTATTTAGTAGTCACTAGAACGTTGAATAATATTACTACTGATTATATCAATTATAGATATTCAAATACTGGTGGTGAATTCAATCTGGATAACAATTCTGATGTTGTTCAAAACATAATTGAAGATGGCAATTTAAGAAGAGTGATAACTTTAAATACGTATTTAAGAGATGCAAATGGTAATATTGATTTAGATAGTTTAAATCAGTCATTATATTACGACATAACAATTAGATATAAATTAAGTTCAGAAGACGCAAATGAAGCATATTTAAATTGTTATTACTATTATGATGATAATGGAAATCTCATTACCTATTATGAAACAAAATATAGAGTAATCATTGATAGAATTCCACCTGAAAACAACATTAATTATTTAGTAGAAAATGATACGTTGGTAGAATATTATAATGAAGAAAATGGCGTTGAAATGTTTGAAAACAACGTATATGAAAACAATTCTGGCGTATACTTTGTTAATCAATATACAGCATACTATCAAAATGCAGACGAAAGTAAAATTTATGCATTTAATGTTGATGACAATACTCCTTTTGATAATACTGATATAGCAAGAGTCTATTTCCGTGTGCTAGAAGGAGGTTTAAATGATGTCAATCTCAACTTGCCAGTCACTAACTATGCAAGTTATACATCTCGCACTGAATTGTCGAATGTTAACACCTATGCTTCGCTATTCTCAAATAGTGAATATGGACAATACATAGAGATTTTAGAGCAAGATAGTGCGGGAAATACTACTCAATATGTGATTTTATACACGCATGAGGAAGATTTAGATGCATTAGAAATGACATTTAGTGCTACGATGGTTTCAGAGGGAGTCATCGCAGATAGTAATATAGACATCAATTTATTGGAAGATAGTTTAAACAATTCATTGACAATATTTGATATCAATCTTCCTAATGAAGAAGTATTCAATGATACTATTGATAAGTTCTATCGATTTGAATTGATTAATATGTCTGGTGAAATTTACTATATTAATACGAATGGTAGTACAGATTTCACAAATGATGGATTGGCACAAGACATAATTAATATGATTAAAAATGCAGGACAAGGTAATTATATTTTACGCATTCATTCAAGGACGAACACATATTCTACAACTTTAAACTATTACGATAGAGATGAGAGAGTGGAACTGAATATCTTAAATTTGGTTGAAAATGTAAATGGTAGATATAGAATAAACCTTGCAGGAGCAAATGTCGTTTCTAACGGAATCATGTACTATGCAGAACAAATCATTATTAGATATAATGGCAATGAAAGTACATATATTTGCAGACCAGAAAATGGAAACTACAACTATTATTTACGCACAAACGATGGAGATGTATTGGTATCCAATATCATATCTGATTTGAGTGATGGTACATATCAAATTGAGATGACAGATGCCTTTGGAGAGACCTCTTATCATAGATTCAATACTAGTGGAGAAAATTTCTATTCATTAGAATTTGAAGATGACAATTATTATGAATTATCAAATGTTTACTATTCATTTAAAGAAGCCACAATAAATTATGATAATGAAGTATATGACGTCAATGTTATATACTCAATTAGCGGAATAAATAATCAAACTGTTGCATCAAATGTCAGTTCTGTCACTTATAGCGGAACAGAAATCATTGCAATTGATAGAACAAATGGTGTAATCAGAATAATTCCGTATTATGGTTCAAATTATTTAGGTGAAAATCTACGTGTGACTGTACAATTAATGTTTAATGGTGAAGCGGAATTTATATATAATGTAGCGATAGATACTCGTACAGGAGCAGTTGCATTGAGGGACACCAATAACGCTAGTCAAAGCATGGACGTTGCTATCAATACCCCATATCAAGATACGACTTATTCGACCACTGGTTCTGGTACAATGAATTTAACTTGGAACAAATTAGAAAATGACTATTTTAATTATAATTATCTTCTACATGAAGAAATGTTAAGCGGAGAATATGTCACGACTAATTTGTCTGACTATGACTCTTGGGTGATAAATACAGATTCGGACAGTACGGGCAGTTATAAATTTGAAATTGAAATTTATACAAAAGATGGCTTGTATTTAGGTAATAAAGTTTATTCATTCTCAGTGCAAGCAGTATTGAATCAGTTGTATTATGTACAGACAGGAAACAATGAGGCAGTTGGACAAAATTCATCATTTACATTTAATGAATTGATAAACGATACCAATTTATCATCATTAGGCTTATCAATTAACAATATAGTGGGAAGTTTGCGCTTAACTTCTGCTGATGATTTGCCAAACACTAATATCCCATTGTATATTAGCAATGAAGATTTGTTTGTGGTTATTTCAACAGACCAAGGAGCTAGTCAAGTTTCTTATTCAATACAATTTGGTACATATAGATTTGAGATTTATCGTGTTTACACTAGTACATACAGTTTATATCTAGGTATTCTAGATGTCGCCGAGACCAATTCAATAGTTAACAATATTAAGATAAATACTAATGAATTATCTGTTAATACTAGTTTGTCATATACATATGCAGATACACAAAGTGGAACATTCAATCTAAATTTTGACCAAATGATTACTATGAGCAACGCTTTGACTCAAAAGAATACGATTCTTTTAGACATTTATTATAACGATACCTTTGTTAGAACAATTTATACTAATAATTTAGGTGAGAAGGTAAATTACTATATTGAAGGAAATGGCAAATATAGTTTTGTATTTAGAGATTTAGCAGGTAATACACATGTGTTTACGACCACTAATGGAGTAGTACAAAACAGTATTGACATTATGGTTTTGCGTGAAGTTGTTGTTAACGTAAATGGCGGAGCTCCAATAGATAATGCATACTATAATGGTAGTGTTGAACTAAATGTATATAATCCATCAATGTATGATTTAGGTTCGATAGAACTATATGCAACAAGAAATGGAAATAGTTATAATCCAATCAAGTCGCAATATAATTATACATTCAATGAATATGGAACATATAGAGTGACTATTAGTGCAACCTATGGAGATGGAGAATACGTTTTAAGGAAAGTTGTGATATTTACAATTGTGAATGAGAATGAAGCTCGTGAATCAATAGATTTGACCAGTCTTGGTGGCTATACCATCAGCAAAGTGACTAATAATGTTGGCACGGATATTACAACAAATTTCTTGAATATGTTAAACATCAATAGTGGAACAGATGGTATGTTATTGACATATGACAAGATGATAGCTAATAGTGGACAACTAGGGATTTCAAGTGGAAAACAAAAATTCACATTGACATATATGGTTTCAGATGGCATTTATCCAGATAGAGAAGTGACGTTTAGTTTCACCATCAACAACGAAATGCCAAATATAGAATGTTCATTAGCATCAGGGGAAAGTACAACTGATGGTTTCACTATCCGTTATAATCCAGGAATTATTTACGAACAAGTTGGTGATTCATTATTGTATATTAATGATATGTTGATTATGACTATTGATGAAAATTCCCCTACTGAATTAAGGCAAACTGAAATAACAGAAGAGAATAATGGAGCAGGTGATTATTATATCAGACTGATAAGTTCATCAGGAAATGTGATTTTGAGCTTCAAAGTTGAAATAAAAGAGCCATTAAATGTATGGGCGATTGTGATAATAGTGGTTGTTTCTGTAATAGTGATTGCAGTAATAACAATTATAATAGTATTGAGAACTAGAATGAGGATTAGATAATGAAAAATACACATATAGAAAAGATTATTATTGACGACACAAGTCTTGATTATGAATTAAAAGTTCCAGTAATTGAATTAATGAGATTATTGGAGATTGCAACATTTAATCATGCAGACAAGATGGGTTTTGACCATGACACCATGTTAAAAGAAAACAATGCATTTTGGGTTGTTAGTAAAATGAAAATGGCAATTAGTGGGGATATACATAGTCAAGATAAAGTGACAATCAAAACGTGGACTCATACACCGGGAATGTTGAGATTCAATAGAAATTGTATTTTAAAAGTGAAAAATAAAATAAAAGTGAAAGCAGCTGCGGAATGGTGTTGTCTTGATTATGAGACGAGAAAACCAAGGAAAGGAAGTAGTATTAAATATCCGGACTTGGAGATGGTAGAGAAGAAAGAGTTGAATATGCCATACTCTAACCTAAAACTTGATGTGAATGATACTGATTATGTTTATACAAAAATCGTACGTACAACAGACATTGATGTTAATAATCATACGAACAATCTTAAATATAACTACATAGCATTCGATGCATTGACAATAGATGAGTTAAAGTCAATCAATATTAAAGAATATGAAATATATTTTGTTAATGAATCTAAATATGAGGATGAGATTAAGGTGTATAAAAAGAAATTAAAAGATTGTTATTATATCGAAGGGAAAATAGAAGACAAAACAATTTTTAGAGTCATAATCAAATATCGTAAAAAATAAAGTGTTATAAAAAAAGAGATTGAAATTCCAATCTCTTTTTTGTATCACAAGTTTAAATTTAAATTATGTATTATCTGATGAAATAGAATCATTTGTCGCTGTTGTATTAGGTTTAGTATGAGATGTTGTTTTTTTGGTTGGTTCACGCTTTTTTAGTTCCTGGAAGAAAACTTCACCTTCATGCGACTGAAAATAGACTCCAACAATTCCTTTTTTCTTTGTGCTTAGAATGAAATATGCGGCTCTCTTTCTTGCTCCACCGACAATATAGCCAACCTTTTTTGAATTTGGTTCTACAAATACATTATATGCTCGCAATCTTCCTTGATTATCAATAATGGTTATGCCATCAAAGTTTAACATGTTTATAAATAGGTTTGCAAATGCTTGCAATTTTTCTTCACTATAACTTTTAGATTGAGTAAATAGTTTACTGAAACTTATGGGTTCTTTTAACCAAATGCCATCTTCAAATAGTCCATTGTCAGTATAATCTTTATCAACAATGACACATATAGCTCCATTGACATCGTTCATAACATTGGTGAAAATATTTAGATACATGTTTTTCATATCTTGAAGTTTGCGTTGAGTGGTTCTTAGTTTTGAAAAAGTGACGTCTACAAATTCTTTAATTTCTGTTGCAAAGATATTAGATTTCGATTTGTCCAAAGAGAAATTGACGGTCAAATCATTTCCGCTGATAGAGTGAAGTAGCATGGTGTAAAAGTTTAAAGGGCGGGCTATTATGCAATGCATTTTGACTTGGCGTTCTTTTAAAGAGTTGTTGTCTTGTAATGCTTGCAAAAAATTTTTATCTTTGATGCTTCTAAATGACATGACGAGACCATAACTGATTTTATTTTCTTTTATATCAATAAATAGGCACCAATCATTATCGGCAATTGCTAGAATAGATTTTAACCTAGAATTAAACATTGTGGCGTCATTATCTTCGAACAAAGTAAGTATACCCGATTTTGGTATAGCTCTGACAATAGCTTCAATATTATCCGTAAAAATAATTTTAGGTTTAATTTTCATACCCTCTTCTGAGTAATTCATAATATCATTAAATTTGTTCAAGAAATGAGACATGAGTAGGGGCGGAAAATTCTCAAACTCTGTTTCAAAGAAATTTGTCACACTTTCTTTTGCGTTATCGAAAAAAATCATCTCACTCATATTTCACCACTCTTTAAAAAGAATATAACAATTTTTAATCGAAGATGCAAATAAATTTTAAAATTTTTTCAAAAAATTTCAAAAAATAGTCAAAAATAGTTGACAAATTTAATTTTAAGATATTTGTTTGAAAATTATCCGAAGCTATTGTTTTGTTTTCAAATATAAAAGTTCATTTTTAAGCCGGTTGCATTCGGCTTGTTTTTCTTTTAATTCTTTTACAAGTTTTTCCATATTTAGGTTCATATTAATTATTTTTGCACGGGTCTCCAATTCTATTTTTTTTCTAACTACTCCAATTAGACCTTTAAACAATGATGTAATATCTTCGTCAGAAATAATCGGAGGCATCACATGGAGATGACATTCTTCATTTAGATTATTTTTAGATTTTGGATTTTTTTTATCATTTTCATTTATCATACTATTATTTTTAACCTTTGATTGAACAAATATCTTAAATAAAATGTTTTTGTTTGTAGAAATTTGAAAAAAAGCAAGTTTTAATGTTATTTGTCATAAATATTAATATGAAATATTTAGTATCAAAGTTTCCATGCACTCTCATTGGTAAAAGTTCAGTTCATCTTGATGAAAATGTAAAATATGAGTTAAAAAATATTGATGATAATATTTGCATGTTATTTGGAGATAATGGAGAACTTCCTAGTTGTATCAATTTCAAAACGTTTGAACGTTTTTGTTCTTATCATAATATTTTACAATTTGATTTTAAGTCAGATAATTATATAATTTTATATCCGCAAAAAGTTTTGCCTACGACAGTAAATGTTTTAAAGATTCAGAACAAAGAACTTATCATTTCGTTATCAAATGAACTTTCAATTTCTATTGATGGTGAAAATATTTTAAAAGAATCAGTTAGTGAATTGATGTATTCTCATTATGAGATGAGGGCAGAATATTGTGTAATTTATTTTATTGGCAAGAGAAACTTTGTTGTAATTATAAAAGAAAAGGAATTGTGCTGTGCAGATTACTACGATGAAATTAACATTACAGAAAGCGAAATATACTTTATGACTAGATTATATGATAGCCTTAATCACGGACGTGTCTATTCGATTAAAGATAAAAAGTTTGATTCATATCTTATTTATCTTGATGAATATGATATGAACTTAAAATCGGATTTTTCAATGAGCGTATTTTTAGATGCGTTGATTGCAAAAAATTATAATTATTGCAATGCAATGCTTGATGATGATATTCACCAGTCGGAAGCAAATGCTATTTTAGATTTTTTCCCAAAATTTGATGATTACTATCCATTAGACAGTACTAATGTAGCATTAATTGAAAAAAATACCCTTGCGGGCATTTTTGAATTTCATATAAAAGATAATAAAATAGAAAATATAATAGCAATTTCTTGAATGTATTAAATAATACAACTTTTATCAATCTTTTGAAATACTATTTGATAAATCAAATAATTTATTTAAAACCACATATAATGGATATGCTGTTTGACAAACCACTATCAAGAATAACCAATCTGTGTAAGATATTGATACATATCTAAACAATTCAGGTAGATAAGCAACACATGCAATACAGATTCCTAAACATGCTATATACATAATTGATTTGAACCAATTAAATGGTCTACACATCTTGAATAATGCAATGAATCCAACTGTAATGATGGCAAGAGATGCCATTGTCACTAACACTTCCGTTCGTATGTCGGTAAACATTTGATATATATACATAGCTATTGTGGCTGCAAACATACATATACCTGCCGGCAGTGCGTTTTTCAATAGATTAGACATGAACTTACCCTTGATTCTATTGATATTCGGTTGTAATGCTAAGAAGAATGAAGGCAAACCAATAACAAATATTTCAAGCAAAATGAATTGTATTGGAGAGAACGGATAAGTTTTATTCATACATAATACAAATATAGCTATGGAAATAGCAAAGATAGTTTTCATTAAAAATAGTGAAGAAGATTTTTGAATATTGTTTACAACTCGTCTTCCCTCTGCAACCACACTAGGCATAGAACTAAAATTACTATCAAGTAGAACTAACTGACTGACACTCCTTGCTGCGTCACTTCCAGCAGCAATTGCTATTGAACAGTCTGCTTCTTTCAAGGCTAATATGTCATTTACACCATCACCAGTCATGGCAACTGTTTTACCTTGTGATTTTAGAGTTTTTACTAGAATTGCTTTTTGTTCAGGGCTGACTCTTCCGAAAATAGAATATTTTGTTGCGGCTTCCATAACTTCTGTATTGCTTAGTCCTTGCAAGCTGATATATTTGTCATAATTGTCGACTCCAACTCGTCTTGCCACTTCACTGACAGTAATAGGGTTGTCGCCAGAAATTATTTTTATATCGACATCATTTTGTTTAAACCATTCTATTGTTTTTGGAGCATCTTTTCGGATATTGTCTTGCAAGAGTATCATTGCAATAGGCTTTGAGTTGGAATTGGTAAAGTTTTTGTCACATTCAGTTAGTAATAAAACCCTGTACCCATTCATTGCATGTTCTTCTGCCTTGTTTTTTATTTCTTGGCTAGGTTTGTCTAGAACGTATTCGTATGCACCAAGTTTATATGCAGACATATTCTTAAATTTGCAACCCATAAACTTTCGTTCAGATGAGAAAGGAATGGATTTTTCAGCAGAATAACACGGCTTTCCAAAATAGGCTTTCAGAGCAAGGGCAGTGTGGTTTGCATCATGGAATGCTGCAACCATTGATGAGACTATGTTTGAAACATCTTTTCCCGTCTTGTTGGAGAGCAATTCTACGCTCTTTACACTCATTGAACCATTGGTCAATGTTCCAGTTTTGTCTAGGCATAGAACATTTGTACGGGCAAGCATTTCGATACAATATAATTCCTGCACAAGTGTATGTTGTTTTGACAGTCTGATTACACTCACGGCGAGTGCGACACTGGTAAGCAAGAACATCCCTGCTGGAATCATCGCTATGATACAACCACTTGTTTTGGTAATCACCATGTATGATAAGGAATATTCAAGTGCTGGATTTTCTGAATAATAAGAATAGTTGTTATATAACATCATGATGGCTATTGGCACCATAAAAATTGTAATGATTTTTATTAAAGTGCGTAGCGATGTCAATAATTCGCTTTTAGCTTGTTTGAAAGTTTTGGCTTTTTCACTTAATTGAGAGATATAATTTTCATCTCCAATTTTATTGACTTTTGCTTTGCAGTTTCCGCTGGATATAAAGCTGCCACCCAGTAAATTATCTCCCTTTTGTTTTTTTACTGGTTGACTTTCTCCCGTTAACAAACTTTCGTTGACTTCCACTTGACCATCAATAACGATACTATCACAAGCTATTTGCATACCGGGATTTAAACACAAAACATCGTCTAATACAACTTCTGTTTTATATATTTCTTCTTCTTCGCCATCACGAACAACTTTTGTGAAATTAGAATTCGTTAAAGATAATTTATCCATAATCTTTTTGGCTTTAATTTCTTGAATAATACCTATTGTGGTGTTGAGTATTACAATCACCATGAACATCATATCTGTATAGGCGCCAACAGCAATCAATGCACAGGCTACAATCAAACACGTCATATTGAAAAAGGTGAATATATTTTTTGCAAATATACTCCACAAACTTTTGCTAGTCTTCAATTTTGAGACGTTGACTAAATTTTCTTCATTACGCTTTTTGACTTGTTCTGTTGATAGTCCAGATTCTGGTTTTGGCTTGAAACGAACAATAGATGAATTATCTATATTTGATTTCTTTTTTTTATTTATATTTTTCTTTTTTTCTTTCATATTCATTCTAATTATTATATTAACATAAATAGTTAATTTTAACAAATATATAAACGAATATTTTCACATATTAAAAAAAATTTTCATAAAGATTAACGGAGGCAGTATGGATTTAGATAGTATTAAAGTTAGAGTAGATAAACCCTATCCCAAAATAGTAGGTGCAACGAATGAGCCTATGACAGTTAGTATTTTAAAGAATTTAGCGTCTGCAAGAACAAGTGAGTTAAGTGCTGTATTGCAATACATATATCAATCAGTAGTTGCTGACAAAACTATGTCTGATATAGCGGACATATTAGAAGAAATAGGTATAGTTGAAATGACACATTTAGATATGTTGATGCATGCGATTACGGATTTTGGCGGAATACCTAAATATGAAGACAGTAATGGATATCAGTTCAATACGAATTATATTAACTATAATACAAAATTAAAGGATATGCTAAATAACAATATCGTTGCAGAGCAAAAGGCAATTGACCAATATAGAGAGGGAATAAGGCGAGTAAGAAATGAAAGTTTAAAAAGTTTATTTGCTCGGATTATTGAAGATGAAGAACAGCATATTAAAGTTTTTAAATATCTATTAGATAGTGTGGAATTTCTTTCAATATAATAAATAGTTTATTTTTAATTAAATTAATTATTAAAAAAATAATAAAAAAAGAAAAAATTTTTAAAAAAAAACTAGTAAAATTGATAATTTTTTACTAATTTTTTTAATTTTTTAATATTTTTTTGTAATTATTTACAAAATAGCATTAATTCACGTAATTTTCCATATTTATTAATTTCTTTTAAATTTTTTTTATTTACTACGGCATGTGCTTTTATTAATAATTCATTATTAAAATTAAATATATCCTTTGTGCAAATTCTTCCAAGTAAGAAATCCGAATTTTGTACACTTGGTTTTTTGTTTTCTTCAACGGGGACAGCATTGATTGGTTTTTCTTCTTTTTTCTCCTCAACTGGCATGATATTTGCTATTTGAATTTTTTCTGATTTAAATATTTTAGGACTTTTGTTTGGTACAAATTTGCTGACATTTATTTTATCGGTTTCATCATAGAATATTACTGTATTTTTACCAAATGATGCCAATGCTTTTACATTCAAGGTTTGATTGTTATCAAGTGAAAATTTTTCTGTTAAAAATTTGTCATTTAAACTTAATTCACGTATTATACCTAAATATTCACCTTTTATTGTATAGGCTTTTGAACCGATTGGACAAAGATAGTATTCGCTATCTTCCACCTTTAAACTGACTGCTTGATTGTTTCTAACAGTTATAGCATTTTTCCCTATATGATATATATTTTTTGTTGGCAAAATAAGTCTTGTGTCGTTTTCGCCAATTAGTTCCAGTTGAATAAGCTTTTTCATCTTTTTATCAAAATAAAGTTTGTCCACAACTCCAATCAATTCGCCCTCATAAAGAGATAGTACATTAAGTGATAAAAATTCATTACAATAATACATATTTTACCTCTAAATAATAATATGTTTTTATTTTTCAGTTATGATTATATTAAAATAATATAAATATTATTTTTTGTCTAAATTATTTGATTTATAGCGAATATTTGGGTATAATAAATAAAAAATAGGGGTAGTATGAAAAAAATAAAATTATTGATGATTTTAATGCTTTTAATAGTGCCTATATCTTTTGTTGCGTGCAGCAATGAAAATAGAGATACTATGCAAATGCCGACAAATTTGACCGTCGAAACAGGTGGTTTAATCACTTTTGAACGTGTTGAAAATGAAGGATATTATACTATATTGATTGATGAGACAGAGTTTAATGTTTTTACCAACAATTCCAATGTTCAATTATTTAGTGAAAATGGTAAAAATTATTTGCAATACGATGCCTCAAAGATTTTTATTTTGGGAGAGAGTTATACAGTCCGTGTAAAAGCAAGAGCTGATGGGAAACGTGACAGTTCTTATACAAGTGTAGTGTCTTATACTCATACTATTCCGATGGCAAAACCTACAAATATTCAAATAAACGGAACGGTTTTAACTTGGGACGTTGTGGAAAATGCAAGTTTGTATTTTGTCAGAGTATTGACCCCTACTGATAACGTCAGTGCTGATGATAGTGAGACGATAGCAAATGCTGAATTGACCACATATCAATTTAGTACTAATAGATTTGATTTTTCATCAATTTTAAATAGTGCAGGCACTTACAAATTTTATATTAATGCGCTAAGTAATGATAGTAATTATACCGAAAGTGGATATACCAGCAAAGTGACATATAGAAATGAAATACAACTGGCTACTCCAACGAATTCACAAATATATATAGTCAATGAATTGGATACAAATCAAGGTATATATGTAGATAATTTCCATTTGATTGCAGTTATAGATACTAATGCTAACGGAATTACTATACAAGCGGGAGAATATAAAAAATCAGTTGAACTAAATGGCACAGAAAGCAGTGTGAAACAGACTGAAAATTTACTTGATATAAATCTAAATCAATTTTTTAAAGATGTATATGTTGATGGGAAATTAATTGATTTTAGTGAAATAAAACAATATTCATTCCAAATACAGGCAAATTATTTGACCATGAATGAACAGGATAAATATTATCTAGATTCAAATTTCAGTGAAGATATTTTAATAGAAAATTACAAAAAACTAGATGCTCCAAAAATTGAATTGAAATATGATGAACTCTCAAATTGTTATGTTGCAAATTGGAGTGTAGATAATGTTGAATTTATAAGCGGATACAAAGTTTATATAGCGACTGACACGGGAGTGAATATTTACGAATTAAGCAAAAACAATACATCAATAATGTTGCCAACAAGTTTTATTTCTGTAAGTGTACAAGCAATAGGACAGGGGAATTATTTAGATTCTAATCTTAGCGAACAAAAATCTAATTTTTCAGAACAAATTACTGACAATATAAGTGCAGAAATAAATGCAAATACACTAATATGGGACGGAGTTGATGATGCCTATTATATTCTTGAAATAGATAATCAAATCATAGTGCAGGAAGAAAATACTTTTAATCTATTATCCGTGGATATAGTAGATGAGATTATTTTGACAATTGTCAAATCTAATTTTGCTCCAAAAACAATAAATGTAGAATTAACTTACTCAAAACAACTGGCAACTCCAACTATTGCATCAAATCAGGGATTTCAAGAAAATAATCCATACGTTTTGACTTTTACAGGTGTAGACAATGCAATAGGATATTATGTATATTTAACAGGAATAAACAATTCTGAACCTGCAAGGATTCAAGAGATATTTACTTCAACTACGATTGATTTATCTAAATATATTATTAAACAAGGAATGTATCGAGATTATTCTGTTCAAATTCAAGCTGTTGCATCTCCATATAGTGGATATACGGATAGTGAATTGACAGAATTTGGCACTTTGACAGTATCACATACTCGAATATTAGATGTACCTATGTTTTTAAGAGATGATTCAGGTACAATCACTCCAGTAGTTAGAAGAAATGTCAATGGTATAACAAATTATTTCTTATGTTTTTATGGTGTGGAATATGCGTACAGATACGAAGTGATGGTCAATTTCAATACGATTAATGTAGTAAGCAATGGAACAACTGATTTGTATGAAATTAACATTACCAATTATTTAACAAGTGCTAACAGTTATACAATTATGGTTAGAGCTCTTCCAAATCCACTTAGCGAAGAAAATATCAAAGCAAGTAATTATAATTCATACGATTATGTTCTGACAATGCAGTTAGACGAAGTGACAAATATTCGTATAACAGAGAATGATGGGAGATATACCTTATCGTTTGACATACAAGAGAATGCAGATTCATATAGAGTTAGAATAGTAAAACTAAATGATGGAAACTATACGAATTATCTATATGATTTAGGTTTGGCAAATCCGTTTGAAGTGGTTCAATCTACGGATATTACAGATTATGTTGTACAAGCGGGTGAGTACTACGTATATGTGACAGCACTGGCAGGAAAAGATAGTTTCTATGGAGATTCTAATGAATCACAAAATTATGGCGTGTTGAACAAATTGAGCACTCTTAACACTCCTAGTGAAATACAATTCTCTAATCAATCGGCTGATAGTTATCTAATAAGATGGGTTGGAGATGAAAATGCCGATTATTATACAATTAAAGTGACAGATACTAATGGAATATCAAGAGAATACAAGGCTTATAACACTACACAATATAATATCAATCCAAGTATAACGTTGGAAGGTAATTATGCTGTTTCTATTAAAGCAGTGGTAGATAGCACAAGTGAAAATGCAATTGAATATACATCTAGTCCATTTAGTGAAGAAGTATATTTGTACTATACATATACTCAACCACATGATTTTGAAAGATATAGTGTATATATGTATGGAGAATATTATGACTTTTCTGTTAGTACAGTTCAAGAATTAATGAATTTGTTATGGTATCACTATCTATTTGGAATTAATCCAGATTTAGATTTGGGAATCTATTTAAATGTTAACGAAGGCGAGAGTGTACGCAATGCAATAATCCGATTGGCAGATGAAGCAAATTCAATTTACAACTTTAATAACGATGGTGAATGGTTAAATTTAATTTCTAGCGGAACAGATAGTGCACTATTTGGTTATATGACTCGTGCATTATTATCATTATATCCAGAGATGGCAGTGTTGAATAATTTTGAAATAACGCATGAAGATAACAGTCAAATATTCAGATTATACTATGAAAATGCTCTGGAGGTTGAGAAGGTAGATACAGAATCGACCTTCATTCAAATTCCAACAGATTATGGTAATGATTATGAATATTTAGATATCTATTCAAGAAGAAGTGATAATTCATTATTCGCAATAGATAGTCTTCCAGAAATGGATGTTAGTACAACAGAGCAATTATTAATGGCAGTTCAGTATGGAAGAAAACCTAATTTTGTAGGAGATAGTGAAACGGCGCAACTCGTTTATGAGAATGCCAAAGATGTGTTGAGGACGATTATCAACAATAACATGTCAGACTTGGAAAAAGTGACAGAAATCTTTGATTGGCTAGAATATGCTTACAACCTAAATTATTATTCAAATAGAGTGTTGTCCGACAATGTTTTGGTTGAAGGTACTTTGGCGGAATATGGCAATAGAAAAGAATATTATCTAGAAGGGATTTTCTTGGACATTCATAATACTGAGATTGGTGGCTATGATGGAGAATTCTATTTAGGAAACAAGAATGCAACTAGTGAATCGTTTGCAAAAGCATTTACATTACTTTGCGGTATTGAAGGTATTGAAACTAGAAAGGTAAATGGAACGTTTACTTATATGTTAGAAGGTCAATACGTGACAACTCCACATGCATGGAACAAAGTATACATTGACACCAGTTCTGATGGGGACAATCCAACATGGTATTCATTGGATATTACATATTCAGACAATAGATTTGTTCCTTATAATTATAGAGAATGTTATAATTATAGTTCACATTTATATTTCTTAGTGACTGATACATTCTTAAATCTTAATCTAAATCTAACACAAGATTCGCATATTAATTATCCTAGTGCAAATAGCTATTATGACTATTACGCAAATACCAGTTTTGCAATGACAGTAGAGGATATTAATAATACCATTGTCGGAGCAGGAGATAATATTGCAGATTTTGAGTATAGTATGGAATTTGTAGATAATTCAGAAAATAATTATCAATTATATGCTTTGACAGCAGAATATAGTCAATTACAAGCTTTTGTAATGAATTCAATAATGTATGCAAAGAATTTGATGCTCTATGAAAATACAAGTTCAAGAAGTTCGTTCGAATTTAGAGTAAGCAATAGTGCAATAGGCGGAGCGACTCTTCCTAGCAATGCAACGATACAATCTATAATGCAGACAATTAACCAATATTATAGCTATCTTGATGAACAGACACAAACAAATGTGCATTATGTCCAAGATACAAATACTGGTATGACTACATATGTATTTACTCTTGAAATAAGTTAGTATAAAAAATCAATGATTAGTTAAACTAGATTTAATGAAAATTGATGCAGTGAAAACGAGTGAACAAATAAAAAAGAAACTGCACGATAGTGGAGATTTAAAGTCTCGAAACGTGCAGTTTTTTGACACACAAATTTGCATATTATACTTTGCTCCCATTACAGATAATGAGCTTTTGAATAATACATTGTTATATCCGCTCATCAATTTTTCCGATGAAATTAAGGGTAAAGACGTTGTTGAAGTTTTGCGAGACAAAGTTTTGGCGAATCAAGAAGTGACATTATTTTCTGATTTGCAGTCTGCAATAGACAAATTACTAGCAGGTAATACTCTCATTTTAGTGGACAAGGCAGATAAAATTATCGGCTGTGATATGGAAAAAATCACAGTACGTGCTGTGGCAGAACCTCCTACTAGTGTGGTGATAAAAGGTCCACGAGAGGGATTTACTGAAAGTTTAAAATTTAATTTAGCATTAATTCGTAAACGTGTAAAATCTGATGATTTTGTTGTGAAGATGTTAGAGATAGGAGAGATGACAAAGACGCAGGTTGCGGTAGTCTATTTTGATTCTATTGCGGATAAAAAAGTTTTAAATGAAATACTAAAACGTTTACAATCAATTAAAATAGATGGGGTGCTGGATAGCCATTTTCTTGTGGCTTACCTTCAACGAAATAAAAAATCATTATTTAAGCAGGTTGGAGATACCGAAAAACCCGACATATTAGTTGGCAAAATGTTGGAAGGTAGAGTGGGAATAATTGTAGATGGTAGCCCTATTGTTTTGACCCTGCCATTTATTTTGTTGGAAGATTTGCAAAATAGTGATGATTATTATTCGCAACCAATTCGAGTGACTTTTGTGCGAACTTTGCGTTTGGTAGGTGTAATATTGGCAGTTTTACTTCCTGGCGTATATATTGCGTTGGAATTATATCATTACAAAATTTTACCAACCGAATTTTTGATAACAATTATGAATAGCACGCAAGGAATACCTTTTTCTCCTTTCATTGAAATCTTGTTTATTATTTTACTGTTTGAGATATTATATGAGGCAAATATTAGAATGCCACAATATTTTGGTATGGCGATGTCAATCGTAGGTGCTTTGATATTGGGAGAGACGGCGGTAAATGCAGGTTTAGTGAGTCCTCCTGCTGTAATGATAGTGGCGCTTTCAGGCATCACTTTCTACATCATACCAGGTCAAGCTTCTCAGTTTAGTATTTTGCGTCTAATAGGAGTAATAATAGGAGCCTCACTTGGGATATATGGAATACTTTTGTTCTGTGTGTTTATTCTTTCATATCTATGCAACTTTGATAGCTATAAATCTGCGTACCTTGCACCGACCGCTCCATACATTCAAGATGACCAAAAAGATTCGTATATGCGTAAGACCATTGACGAGATGAAAAAACGACCAAAATCTATTGCTAATAACAAGCAAAATGAAATCAGGAGATAGTATGAAAATAAATTATAGACAACTTTCAATAATGGTGTTTATGAGTTTCATCGCTCTAAAATTTTTAGCATTGCCTAGTTTGCTTTATGTTGAAAGTAAAAACATGAGTATGTTAGTGGCATTAGCACTTATGCTAATTGATGGAATATATGTATTTGTTTTGCTTGATTTGATGAAGAAGAGTGGTGAAAAAAATATATACGAGTTTATGAAGAGTTGTCTTGGTACGGTGATTACAAAGCTCGTATTAATCTTATTGATACTCAAATATGCACTTGTTGCTGGCAATATATCAAAAGGATTAGAGTTTTTCGTGGTAGAGAACTTGTATACGGAATTTAATTGGTTTGTCTTTGTTTTGCCACTTATGATATTGGTGGGTTTCATGGTGTATAAAGGAATTCGAAATATTGCACGAGTAGGCGAAATGGTTTGTTGGGCAATAGTGATTGGTCTTATCTATATAGCACTAAAAGCATTATCTGGAATTGACATTTTGTCATTTTTACCTTTTTTTAAAGATGGATTTAAACCACTTGTCGATAGTGCTTGGATACATTTGAGTTGGTTTGGTTCTGCTACATTTATGTTCATGTTGTTTGGATTTGTTGATTTTCGTTCAGAGAAGAAAACTGAAATGATTAAATACATTATTTTTGCAATATTGATTGTTCAACTTTTATATTTTGTTTTTTATGGTTTGTTCGAAGTGACATGTCCGACTCATAATTACTGCATTAGTGATATTAGTCAATTTTCAAGTACCTATTCAGCCATTGATGAATTATCTTGGCTTGTGGTGTCAATGTGGATAGTTGCACAGGCGGTTCAATTAGGACTTTATGGATATTGTATGGCACAAGCTATCAAATATTTGTTTGATATTAAAGGTAATATACTTTCGATTATTATTGTTGTTGTTTATTTACTTGCTTGGAGTTTTATAGGTGAAAATACGATTAGAATGGAAGAAATATTTTTCACACCTTTCGCCTCAATTGTGACATTTTTAGCGCAATACATTTTGCCAGTAGTTTTGCAAATAGCATATACCATAAAAAATAGAAAAAAGAAAGGGGGAGAAAAGGTTAAAGAGGTAGATTATGAAAGAGAAAAAAACAGAGATAAAGAAGAAGTTAAAGTCAATATTTAGCCCTAAAAAACTAGTATTATGGTTGTCGATTTTAATCCTAATATTTACAGTGCCAGCGTTTAACAAATCTGCTATGAGCCAGACACAAGCAATCGTCACAATGCTTTGTGTTGACAAAATTGATGACAAGATTAAGGTGGCGGCAACTGTCCTTACTCCTTCGCAGGACAAGAAGGCAAATTTTCAGGTATATTCGGGAGAGGGAGAGACATTAGGTTATGCGGTTGATAGTGTTTCTTTGGCAATAGGAAAAGAAATGGGCTTTGCACAATGTAAAATAATGGCTCTTGGTGAAAATATATGCTCAGAAGGAGTTATGCAGGTACTAGATTATATGACTAGGACAAAAAAAGTTGGCAGAAATGCGGTGCTTGTTTCATTTACTGGTGGTGTGGTTGATTTTACACAAGCAGTGGCAAATCTAAATTTAGAAAAATCTCTACGATTAGATAGGATTGTCAGTTTTGACAAGCGATATGTTCTGACGCAAGACAGCAATATTGAGACATTTTATATAGGATATTATAGTCCTATTTCACTTGGACTCATGTCGAAAGTTAAACTTGGTACTAGTGAAGAGTTTAATGCAATAGAAGTAGCTAGTTCAGATAGTGGAAGTGCAGGCGGAGCGAGTACAGATATGAGTAGTACAGGAGATGGTGGTGAGAACAAAAAATTTATTATGAATGATGGCACAGTCAGTTTATTTAAGAATGGAAAACATTATATAGACATGACATTAGACGAAGTGAAAAAAGCAAATATTTTTGTCAACGATGCACAAAAAGGTACAGTAGTGGTCGAGGGGGTGACAGACCATATATATAACAATGCAAAAGTTGTGGTAAACATTTTGAAGAAAGATATATCAATCAAACCAAGTTTTAAAGATGGCATTCCTATTTACAAAACAGATGTTGATTTGACTGTTTTTATCGATGAAGTTATTGAAGAAAATCCTAGTGAACGATTGCTTAGACGAAATCAAGATTTTTTAACAAATGCTCTTATTGCCAAAATCAAAGAAAAGATGGAAGGAGATATGAGGGAGATTATTAAATATTGTCAAGATAATGAGGTTGATTTGTTAGGAGTGTATAAGCATTTTTATGCACTAGAAAATAAAGATTTTGAAGAATATTTAAATAGAGTAGGTGAAAAAAATTACCTTGATGGAATTGATTATCAAATCAGCATCAAGGTAAAAAGTGAAAATTAATAAATTTATTAAATGTAATTTTATATTTATAAAGAAATTTTGTTTTGTATATTAAATTTAAAAGGTTTATTAAGATTATCTCAATTTAGCATTTATGGTTTTTATCTCCGCATCTAAAACTTTATTCACAATAGGCGCAATTTCATTCTCGCTCAAAGGCTTTTCACCTTGTCGAATGACAAGTGTCATAGCAACACTCTTTTTGTCCTGACCTATTGAGTCTGAGCAATAAATGTCAAAGATTTTGCATTCAACAATGTTTTGTCTATCAGCTTTGATTGCGGTTTCAATGATTTTGCTCGCAGGGATATCTTTATCTACAACGATGGCTAAATCACGCATAATGTAAGGCAATTTTTCTGGTGCATTTCCCGTGTGTCTATCGTTTAGTCGTGAAATTACATTTGTTAGGTTTATTTCTGCTATGAATACTTTTTGATTGATTTCAAAATTCTTTCTAATAATAGGGTGAATTTCCCCAATTATACCAATTGGACGATTGTATAAATAAATGTCCGCACAAATTCCCGGGTGCATCTGTTTATGTTGACTTGCTCGATATTCTAGTTTTATTCCAATACTGGATAGTATTTTATTTAAGTCATTTTTTAGTTTATAGAAATCATAATCGCCAGTTAGACTGAGGCATAAATTATTGTGTTCATCAGGTAATTCAGTAATCGGAAGTTGTTTAGGAATGAACACACGAGCTAATTCAAACAACTTTAAATCTTTGTTCCCTTGCTTTAAATTGAATGAAATTGTATTTAACATGTTAGGGATAAGGCTTCTTCGCATGATGCTGTAATCTTGTCCTATTGGATTGGCGATTTTTATATGTTCATTTTCGTCCATTAGAGCAGCAGCAATCATCTTAGGTCCGCCAAATTGCCAGGTCAAAGTTTCATTATATCCGAATAAGGCAGTTGTGATTTTTAGTTTATTTATATTTTTTTGTTCAACAGTCAATTCTCCAACGGTAGAGAAGTCTGTGGCAGTACTATCGTCAATACTGATTTTATCCAAGCCGTAAATTCTGCCCACTTCTTCACATATATCGCAATCACGTTCAATATCGGTTCTCTCTTCTGGAATCGTGCTAATAAGAGTGTCGCCACGTGCAATCGTCTGAATTCCTAGTCTATTTAGAATTTCAATCATTATAGATTTATCTATATTAAGGCCTAATCTATCACAAATATTTTGTACTTTACTTTCTACTGTTCTCAATTTTGGCAATCCAGAATTTTTATCGACTGTCACACTTGAAATATCGCCGGCATTTAATTTTGATATAATATTTAATGCACGTTTCATACCAATTTCTGTATTACCAATATTTACACCTTTTGAATATCTTATGGAACTATCACTGCTTAATCCTAATGCGTGTGAACTGCGTCTAATATTTGCAAAATGAAAATTAGCAGATTCGAGCAATACATTTTTTGTATCAGGATAAGTACCGCTATCTACACCCCCCATAATTCCTGCAATGACCATAGGTTCAACAGCATTCGCAATCACCAAGTTATTTTCATTTAAAGTGTATTCATTATTGTCGAGTGTGAGCAATTTTTCTTGATTTTTAGCACGTCTGACGATGATTTTGTCACCTTTAATTTTAGATAAATCAAATGCGTGCATAGGTTCACCCACTTCTAGTAGAACATAGTTAGTGATATCTACATAAAGAGAGTGTGGAGTATGGTCAAGTAGAGTCAGTCTCCTTTGCATCCAATCAGGAGATGCTCCATTTTTAACGTTCTCTACAATAGTGGCTTCATATCTTGGGCAAAGAGCATAGTCTAATACTTCTACATCAATTTTTTTGTTTGAATTTGTTTTATATGATAAATCAAGAGGTTTTAATGGAAGATTGAATATTGCACTAATTTCTTTTGCAATTCCATAGATTGAATTACAATCAGCACGATTTGGTAGCACATTGATGTCTAAAACGATTTCATTAAGTTTCAACACTTCTGCAATAGGAGTGCCAACTTTTAATCCGTCTTCAAGAATTAGTAGTCCGTCCACTTCGGCATTAGGATAAATTGAGTTGTCAATACCTAATTCTTCACCTGCACAGAACATACCATTGCTTTCAACTCCACGCAAGTTTCCACTTTTTATTTGAACGCCATTAGGAAGATTTGCACCAACTAGGGCAAGGGGTACAAAATCACCTGTTTTCATATTCGTTGCATGTGTGACAATTTGAGTAGAACCAAATCCATAGTCCGCTGAACATATCACAAGTTTATCAGCATTTGGGTGTGGGCGTATGTCGGTAATTTTTGACACCACCACTTTATCCAAGCCTTTTGCTTTGTCAATTACTTCTTCTACTTCAAAACCAGCATCGGTGAGCCCTTTTGTTAATGTGCGTAATTCTATATCACTAGTGTCCACATAATCATTTATCCATGATAATAAAACTTTCATATTTTTCTCCTTAAAAGTTATTTGTTAATTATAATTACTTAAATTGCTTAATAAATCTTTATCATTTACTGTCAATCATGAGATTGCTAGGAAACTTCGCCAGATTTATAATCAATTATAATTACTTAAATTGCTTAATAAATCTTTATCATTTACTGTCAATCATAGAAATTGCCAGGAAACTTCGCCAGATTTATAATCAATTATAATTACTTAAATTGCTTAATAAATCTTAATCATTTACTGTCAATCATAGAAATTGCCAGGAAACTTCGTCAGATTTATAATCAATTATAATTACTTAAATTGCTTAATAAATCTGACATCGTTTTCGAACATGACTTTTGCATTAGGAATTTTGTAGCGCATCTTTGGGAAACGGTCAAAACCAAATCCAAATGCATATCCACTATATTCGTTAGGGTCAATTCCGTTCATTTCAAGGACATGTGGATGAATCATGCCTGCACCTAGAATTTCATATTGACCAACACCTTTACATGCTGAACAACCTTTACCTTTACATACATTACATTCTGCATCGACCTCTACACTTGGTTCAGTGAAAGGGAAGTATGAGGCTCTAAATTTTGTCTTGGTACTTTCGCCAAGATATTTTTTCAAAATTAAACTCAAATCGTGTTTCAAGTCTGCAAGACTGACCTTTTTATCGATATATATACCTTCTAATTGATAGAATGCAGGAGTGTGAGTTGCATCAATCTCGTCTTTTCTGAAAACTCTACCAAAGCTGAACACTTTGAAAGGAGGTTTAATTTTTTCCATTGCTCGTGGCTGAGTATTAGAGGTTTGTGTACGAAGTAAAATATCGTTTGTTATATATAAACTATCTTGCATATCACGAGAAGGGTGGTCTTTTGGAACGTTTACAAGTTCGAAGTTGTATTTATCATAATCAATTTCTGGACCATCTATTTGACTAAATCCCATGCCATTCAAAATCTCTGCCATGCGAATAAAATCGATTGATATAGGGTGCAAAGCTCCAATATCTTCTTGATTTAGGTCAAGAGTGACGTCAATTTTTTCTTTCATCAACTTTTCTTCAAGTTCGGCATCTTGCAAAAAGGTTTCTTTGCTAGATATCATTTTTTCAACTTCCTGTTTTGCAGAATTTAAAAGTTGTCCCATAGTTTGTTTTTCTTCTGGGCTAACTTCTTTCATGAAGCGGAAAAGTTGAGTTAATTTTCCATTTTTACCTAAAATTTCTACACGCAAAGATTGACACTCAGCACTAGTATTTATCTTATTTAAAGTGTCCGTTGTATATTTTATTATTTCTTCAATTTTATCTTTCATATTTGCTCCTTTTTAATATGCTATCAATAATGTGGTATCAAAATAAAAAACTCGCCCTAATATTAGGACGAGGGAATCTCGTGGTACCACCTAATTGCGCTCACAAACTTCGTCAATTCTAGTCCGCATTACTTCGTTATGCGAACAACGACTTTTACTCGTTTGTTCGCTAATCCCACTCGCATTTAGATAACACTCGTGGGAACCCTGAAAAAGCTTCGTCAATTCTAGTCCGCATTACTTCGTTATGCGAACAACGACTTTTACTCGTTTGTTCGCTAATCCCACTGCGTATCTTGTGACACTTGTGGGAACCCTTAGTACTGCACAGCTTTCCGCATTACAATTTGCTAATAGAAGTTTGATTAAGTTTATGAACCTTCATTACATTTTCACAGTTTTGTCTGGCGACTCTTAATCACATTATTGATTAAAAATGTGTTTACCGAGTGCAACTCAGATGCTGAAATTCGCTCACAGTTTGAACATAAGTGACTTTCTTCCAATGGACACTCTCTCAGAATGAAAACTGCTCACTACTTACACATCGTCATAGTTTTTATTGATGCAAATTAACTTTGCATTAATATTTTATCAATATAAAATTGCTTTGTCAAGAGATTAATTATAAAGCAATACAAATAAATTCCACTTAATTAGTTTTTTTAGTTTTTAATTCGACAATAATCGTTGTCAAAATAGTTTAATGATATGTTAGGGTATTATTTAAAGGATAGGGGTATATGAAAATTAAGAGCAATTCATGGAAATTTGTATTGAAGTACATAGTGGTATTTTTTGTCTGTTTAGTTTTTGCCAAAGCGGAGATTAATTATATTTCTCCATTTTTGATAGCCTTTTTCTTTGCGGGAATATATGTTGGATTTGAAGAAAAGTTGCTGTCTATTTTTGTTTTGAGTAGTGCACTCGCAGTTAATCCTACACTAAATTCTCTTTTGATTAATATAACCGCAGTGGCAGTTGGTTTGATACTGTTTTACATTTATAAATTTTCAAAAAGACCTATACCTCTATACATGATTTTTTTAGGTTTTATGCTAGGTATTGTCACCTATATATATTTTAATCATTCTAATTTTTTACATTTATTATACTACATAGCACTTGGATTGATTTGTTTATACATATTTATCATTGTATTGCATGTCATTTTGCTTAGAAAAAATTGTTTTAAACTAACATTGAATGAAAGTATATGTTTTTTATTCTCTATCGCAATACTCGGTATGGGATTAGCACCAATCTATATATTTGAATTTTCAATTTACAGATTTGTGCTTATGAGTATAATTTTCATATTTGTCTCCACAGGCAGTACGCCAATGACTTTTGCTATTACTTTATCGTTTTCATTGGGGGTAGGGCTTGGTAGTCTAGATTTATTACCTTTGGCAGAGTTTGCCTTGCTGACTTTGCTGGCAAATATTTTCAGTATGCCTGCAAAATTCAAAATATCTTTTGTTGTAATAATTGCAGATATATTCATTCAGTATTACTTTTTCAATGTTGGAATAGATTTGTTTTATCAAATATTACCAATAATTCTTGCCGGACTATTATTTTTGTGTATACCTAATAAAATGCTCAATAATTTTTCTGATTTTGTCTATGTCAAGAAAAGTGAATTGTCATCTCGCAATTTGATTAATACTACGAGAAAAAACATTCGTAAACGAATGAGTGAATTGAGCAATGTATTTTTAGATATGAAGCAAATTCATCTAAATATGGTAAAAAAAGATTTGACGAAAGAAGAATTGATTGCAATGCTAACACGTGAGATAATGAACACCTGTTGTAAAGATTGTTTAGACAAAAATAGATGTACACGAGCGCTCGGCACTGACAATAAATCAAATTTGGAACTATTAATTGAAATAGCAATTACAAAGGGAAAAGTGACATTGTTAGATATTCCGAATAGTCTAAGCAATCGTTGTGGCAAAGTAAACAATTTGATTAGTTTAATCAACAGGTTAAGTAGCGAATATAAGCAATATAAAAACATGCTTACAGATGTAAATAATGTAAAGATTTTATTGGCAGACCAAATGGGAGCAGTTTCTAGATTGTTATTAGACATAGGTGATGAAATTGATACAAATGTCAGTTTTGATATAGCCAGAGAAAATAAGATTATTTCACGTCTTTTAAGTTTGAATATTGAGTGTAAGGAAGTGTTGCTGTATACTGAAAAAAACGAAGATATAAGTGCGGTTTTAATTTTAAAGGGTAAGGAGATATACAATCCTATTGTTGAAAAAGTGATGAGCGAAGTGTTAAAAATGCCTATGGAGATTACGAGTATACTTCCTATTGAAGATGGAGATTTCTTTTCAGTCACTTTAAGACGAAAGAATAAATATGATTGTGTGTTTGGTTTGGCTAGTTGTAATAAATCTGGCAATACTGAGTCGGGAGATTGTCATAGCATAATTAGATTGGGAAAAGATAGATTTTTATTGGCTCTGTGTGATGGAATGGGAAGCGGAAAGGGCGCTCACAAAATGAGTGCTATGACTCTTGGACTGATTGAGAATTTTTATAAAGTAGGTTTTGATAATGATGTTGTGTTAGAGAGTGTAAATAAATTGTTAGCAATAAATAATCAAGAAAATTATTCAACATTAGACGTTTGTCTTCTTGATTTAAATAATGAGATTGCAGATTTTATCAAAGTTGGCTCTCCGTTTGGTTTGATTAAACGAGATGGCAATATTGAAATCGTTGAGGGTGGAGCTTTGCCAATAGGGGCATTAGACAATATTTCTCCTGCCACAAAAAAGACAACAATATCCACAAAGGATTTAATAATAATGGTGACAGATGGAATCACAGATGCCTTTGTCAGTCAGGAGAACATCATAGAATATGTATCAAAGTTGGCGAGCAACAATCCTCAGACATTGGCAGAGTCTATTTTGAATGAAGCGTTAAGGCTTAATGATATGACAGCAAAAGACGATATGACGGTATTGGTTAGCAGAATGTATTTAAAGTCAAATTAATTAAAATTTGCAAAAATTTCACAAAAAACAATTAAAATGCATGGTTTTGTTGACATTTTTCTGAAAAATTAATTTTAAATTCGAATTTTATATTCAAATTTTTTATTGAAAATTTAAAATTAAGTATTGCAATTCTTTGCTTGTTATAGTATAATCATTCTAGATTATTAATTTAGGAGCGATTATGGACAAGGTTTTAGATTATATCAAGAGCAACAACATGATTAAATCTGGCGAAATTATTGGTGTGGCATGTTCGGGTGGAAGAGATAGTATTTGTCTTCTTCATTATCTAAATTCAGTAAAAGCAGATTTGGATTGTGAAGTTGTGGCTGTAAACATTGACCATGGCATACGTCCAAATAGTGCACTTGACACAGAATTTGTGATGCAGTTTTGTAAAGACAATCATATCCGTGCTTACAAATTCAAAGGAGAAGCCTTAAAGGTTGCTAAGGAAGAAAAATTGACCATTGAGCAAGCTGCTAGAAAGGTCAGATATGGAGTGTTTGAGACTCTAATAAAAAAAGGATTGGTAGACAAAATAGCATTGGCACACCATATGACAGACCAAGCCGAAACAGTGCTATTAAACATCATACGTGGAGCAGGATTGAGTGGAGCACGAGGAATGGAACCTGTACGTGATGGAATTTACATTAGACCATTGTTGACAACTCCGAGAGAAGAGATTATGGCTTATCTTGATGAGAATTCGCTAGAATATGTTGATGATGAAACAAATCAAGACAATACATATTCAAGAAATTACATTAGAAATATTGTTATGCCTGCACTTAGAAAACATTTTAATTCAGTAGATAAAAATATTGTAAATTTTGCTTCAATTTGTGCACAAGATGATGATTATATCAATAGCCAAATCAATTTGGGCACATTGATAGAAACCAAAGATTATGTGAAAGTGCCTCTAACATATTTTTATCAACCTGTACCGATTATAAATCGAATTTTGAGAAAGGTTTTATCAAAATTTGTAAAACAGGATATAGAAAGTAAACATATTAAAATGATTAGAGAGTTTGCTATTGAAGCAAATAATGGAAATATAATTAGCCTTCCATACAAAGTAAAAGTTAGCAAGGAATATGATTTCATTACTATTGGTATGTTAAAGAAAAAAGAATTGACCGGTGAATATGCATTTAGAAGTGGAAAACTTAAAATTGAAGGGTATGGAATAATTAGAAGCACTTCAAGTAAAGTATTGACTGAACCTAAAATGCATCAGCATATTATAGATGCTGATAGAATTCCTACTGATGCGATTTGGCGTTTCCGCCAAGAAGGAGATACATTTGCTCCATTGGGATTAGGTGGCAGTAAGAAATTAAAAGATTATTTCATAGACAAAAAGATACCACAACGCATGCGAAATAATATTCCAGTATTAGCTTCGGGCAATCGCATTTTGATTGTCGCCGATGTTGAAATTGCAGATGAATTGAAGATTACAGAAAACACTCGTAGATATTATAAAGTCAATTATGAAAAGGACGTTGTATAAAAAAATCCACATTGTGTGGATTTTTTATTTTTAAGTAGTAATCAATTAAAATAATTGTATTATTTGTGTTTATCGTTTTTTGATAGTTTTTTATCTTTTTCAGATTCAGAAGAATTTTCTATTTCGTTGATTTCTTCTTCAGATAATTCTCTATGTGGTATTTCTTCCTTGTCAACTGGTTTAGGTTTTGACCTTTTAAGGTTTGGAGTAGAGACCTCTTTTTCAATAGTATTGAAAATTTTTAATCCACCATTGACAACACTTATCTCTAATTCAGAAAGATTTTCAATCTTGCCATCAACTAATGCTTTAATTTTATTGTCAGCATTGCTAATTTTTAAATGGTCTAACCAAAATTGTTTAGTTCGTTCATCATAGATTTGATTACCCTTTTTGAATAATTTTAAATACTTTTTTCTATTTTCTTTTTCAGGTAGAGTACAATAGTTGAAATTGAATAGGCCATCTGAGACATTAGATAAGGGACTAACATCGCCAGTTTTGCTATAACCAGCATTGCTAATGCTGAGTTCAAAAACGTTTTCTGTAAATTCCTTCTTAGATTTAGTATCAATTGAAAGTTCTATTCCTTCAAAATTGTTTCCATACTGCATCAAAACTAAATTTTTGGTAAATATATTTTTCATCTTGTATTGATTATAAACTTCGAACAATTCTGTACTTGCACCAATTAAAATATTGTTGATGACAATTTTGTCATTCATAAACAAATAATCAATAGGTTTGATTTGCTTTTGCATAATTTTTTTGATTGCATTGATTGGATTTGCTTCTAAATTTAGATATGATGAAAAATCATCATGTTTGCTCAAAGGAATGATTCCTAATTTAATCTTTGATATATCTGCAACATTATTTAAAAAAATATGGATAATCTGTTCATCTCCAACTATTATAAAATCGGTCTCTCCATCATTTGATAAATCCATTGCATTTTTCCCTATATCTTCTAGTGTTGGAGAAAAATAAACAGCATACTCAATTTTTTCAGATTTTAGAAATCTGACAATCCTTTTTGTATACTTTTCTCCATTTTCGTTATAATCATATGGTGCAACTAGGATATTAAACATATAATTATTATAACCAAATTTTTAAATTTTGCAAATATATTTAAAATTTAATTTTAAATTAATACTAGTTTTTAATTTTAAAATTTCAAATTAATTTAAAAAAATTAAAAAATTAAATATAATT
This sequence comes from uncultured Clostridia bacterium, assembly GCA_944377485.1. Classification (GTDB taxonomy): domain Bacteria; phylum Bacillota; class Clostridia; order Christensenellales; family UBA1242; genus Onthoplasma. The sequence goes on from CALWFB010000001.1 coordinate 126,869, forward strand.
TACTATATTTATTAAATATTTACCTTTTATAAATACTAAAATTTAATATTTAATAATTTTTGTTAATTTATTACATTTATTTTTTTATTATTTTTTTTATAAAGATTTGACAATGTGATTTTAAATAATTAATATATTAATAGGTGGTAGTTTGAAAAAATATAATTCGTATAGTTTTAAATGGCTGTTGATATGGATTATTCTTCCTATCCTATTGTTTTTCATTGCGATGAGTTCTGTATATGCATATTTTACTGCAACAGCAAAAGCACAAGAGGGAGAATTGTCAACAGCCATTATACGAGTTGGTTTTAGCGAAGATACGGCAAGTTCCATTGTGAATTCTAATGATGTAATCACTACAAACGTTTTGCCAGGGAGTACAATTGTAGTGAATGGTAGTGTAGTGAACACGGGGACGATGCCGATATATTCAATTTTAGAATTTTTAATTACAGTTGAAGGAGAGACTAATCCTGTTGAACAGTCATACTTTACAGCAGATGGTACAGAATTACTGGCAAATAATGGGACATATACGACTGCTGCCACTCAAATTGCAACAAGTGCTGAATCTGACTTTCAATTACAATTCACCTTTGATTTCAACCAATACGATAATGAATATATGGGTAAGGGTGTAAATATAGAAATTGTAGCACATGCAATTCAGGTAGAGAATATTGATAGTCCTGTTGAAGCAACAAATATTATGATGGAATCATTAAATACATAAGGAAGCAGAATGGAATACATAATTTTAGGTTCAATTTTTGGAGTTATATGGCTAATTACACTTGTCACATTTGTGGTATTATACAAGAAAAAACAACCAACATTATCAGATGACAAATCAATAAAGACGGTGGTAGATAATCAAAAAGAACAGAATATTTTATTGAATAATATGCTGATGCAAGCATTGAAGAATAGCGAAGTGGCAACGCAGAACACAATCAATAATTTGACAGTTGTGCAAAAACAAGAGTTTGATTCAATCAGTAAGCGAGTAGATGAGTTGACCACTCGAAATGAACAGAGAATTGAGAAATTGACCTTTGATGTAAATCTTTCATTAAATAACATGCGTCAAGAGAATGAAAAAGCATTGGAAAAAATGCGTGAGACAGTAGATGAGAAATTGAATAATTCATTATCTCAAAGGTTAAATGAAAGTTTTAGCAAGATTCAGCAAAGTCTTGAAAGCGTAAATTTAGGTTTAGGCGAGATGCGTACACTTGCAAATGGCGTAGGAGATTTAAAGAAAGTATTGTCTAACGTAAAAGTTAGAGGAGGCTGGGGAGAAGTGATGCTGTCTACACTTCTAGAACAGATGCTAGCTCCTAATCAATTCAAAGCGCAAGTTCAAATTAAGAAGAATAGTAAGGAAAGAGTGGATTTTGTTGTGGTTATGCCTGGGAAAGATGGGCATGAGGTATATCTACCAATTGATAGTAAATTTCCACTAGAAGATTATAATAAATTGGTGGAAGCAAGTGATACATTAGATAAAGAATTGATTGAACGAACACAGAAACAACTTTTAAAGCGAATAAAAGAAGAAGCAAAATCAATTCATGAAAAATATGTTTCCGTTCCTGAAACGACAGATTTTGCAATTATGTTTTTGCCAATAGAGGGATTGTATGCAGAAGTGGTCAGAGATATAGAATTGATGGACACTTTGCAAAATCAATATAAAATTGTGGTATGTGGTCCAACCACACTTACAGCACTATTAAACAGTTTGCAATTAGGGTTCAAAACATTATATATTGAAAAGAGAAGTAGCGAATTGTGGCAGGTATTGTCCACATTTAAACAAGAATTCGAAAAATTTGTGCAACTATTATTGAAGACTCAAAACAAACTTGGAGAGGCAAATTCAACCATTGAATTGGCAACAAAATCATCAAGAAAGATTGCTAAAAAATTGGGAGATGTTTCACAGGTTGTTGGTATTGAATATGATAATTCAGATGAGGAGCCAGAAGGTTTACCAAATATAGAAGAATAGATAATTAAAGTTATTTTTCGTTTGTTTGCAAATTTATTTAATTGATTTATAAAACAAATAAATTAAGTTGGGATAATAATTTAGTCAATAATCGACAAAATTTTACATTAAAAAATAACTATTACACATAATATTGATATGAAAAAATGGATATTACCATTATCAATATTGTGTGTATTTTTTCTAATCTTTTTTGTGACAAGCGAAAGAATAACAGTATATGCTTTAAGTAGTGAAAATTTTAATGAACAAATTGAGTTTGTCTATAAGGATAAAATTTTTATATATAATTTGCAACCAAACATCAAGAAATCTAATATATTTGAATTGAATTATGAGATTAATAAATACAATAGATTTCATTCTAAGGAAGAAAGAAAGAATTTATTAAAAACAATGCTCAATTTAAATTTCAGTGAAGAAGTGGCAGTAAATTATCTGTTTCCTAACATAAACAAGAAGATACAAGAGATTGAAAAAAACATTGAGAAAAAGGCAAGAGATGCAAAGTTAAGCACAAACACAAATTCAAACAAAGTGTTTTTCATACAAAAAGAAGTGATTGGAGAAAAACTTGACAAAAGTTCACTATACCATAATATAGCGAGAGTATATATTATGGATAATGAATTGAAATTTAATATACCAATTCATTATATTGAGCCAGAAGTCAAAAGCAGTGATTACGAAAAATATACACATCTAAGAGCTGATTTTTCAACGGATATTTCACGTTCATCAAAAGACAGAAAACATAACATAAAGAATGCATTACATAGTCTTAATATGGTTGAAATTGCTCCAAATGGGACATTTTCATTTAATAAAACTGTTGGAAGACGCACAGCTCAAAATGGATACCGTTCTGCAAAGATAATTGTCAATAATGAGTTTGTAGATGGATTGGGAGGTGGAGTGTGTCAAGTATCTACGACATTGTATAATAGTGCGCTTTTGGCAGGGTTGGATATTTTAGAAGCAAATAAGCATAGTAAACAAATTAGTTATGTTAAATATGGATTTGATGCAATGGTCAATTATGGTAGCAGTGATTTACGTTTTAAAAACAATACTAACGAAAAGATAATAATTGTCACTAATTTTACAAATTCTCGTGCTAGAATTCGAATTTTTGGAGAAGATTTAGGGAATGTTAGTTATAAATTATCCAATGAAATAGTTAGCATAACCGAGCCAATAGTTGAAGTGAAATACGATAATGCAGGCACGTATTCTGATAGAGTGAAGTATGAAGATGAATTCTTTTATTTGAAAAATGCATATAGAGGTATGGAAATCAAATCATATAGAGAGAAATATATTGCTGGGAAACTAAACAAAAAAGAGTTATTAAGGCATGACAAATTTAAAGTGCAAAATGGTGTAAAAATATATGGAACAAAAAAACGTGTAGAAGATGACTACACGTTAGAAAATATAGATAATGATATACTCACTCTTTTTCACTCATAGGGAAAACCCTTGTTTTAAAATTAGATAGACGGGCTTTGTATGAATCTATTGACTCATCGGGCACATATATTTTAAATGTGTCTGAAACTTGTGGTGCAAACGCAAAACTGCTGACTTGCGGAGGGGTTGTTCCAAGGAATGTGATGGTTGCAAGTTTAAAATATTCTACTGGGTCAGTGGCAAGAGCGCTAAAACAACTTGAAGCTAGATTTTGAACGTTTTCATGGAATATCATATTATTGAATCCTCCTCCAAAATTGAAATTTGAACCGATATTAATTATATTTGATGGTAAAATTAAATCGCAATCAAAAATTCTATTGTAAATGTATGATATTGGGAACAATATTAAAGATGTATTATTAAAAACAAATTCATCATGAAAAGCCTTTCCTTTGTTATAATAAAACGTATATGCAGAGGCAGAGGTTATTGATGAGGGTACTACAATTTTATCACAATTTTCACCAGTATTACTAAATGCATACTGGTCAATTGTGGTTAAAGTGTTAGGAAGTATTGATAAATCAATATTTTTAGCACAACTAAAACCGTATTCGCCGACTGTTTTTAAATTTATTGCATCTTCAAAATTTGCGATTGTCATATCAGCGCCTTCGCCAAAAGAATAAGCTCCAACATCTTCCAACTCTTCGTTTAGAGTAATAATCATTTTGTGTGGAGAAGAACCAAACAAATTTGGTCTTATACTAGTTTGACCAGACTCAATAGAAAAATAATAAGTGCTAGTACTTTCTGGGTTATAATATAGATACATTTCTTTGAATAATGTAGTGTCAGGTGCGACAAAACAACCTGTTTTTAATTTGCTATTTCCTGCGTAGTAAGTTTTTCCTTGAAGAACATCTGTATCAGTTGCTGTTGCTAAACTTAAATTAGTTGCATCAATTGAATTAATCCCTGCCGTGATTTCACTAGGGCTTGGGTGAGTATAGGTGGTTTGCACAACTCCTCCACGATTTATAATCGCATTCTTTTGTAATTCCAATTCTTGTTTTAATTCTTCTAAACTATCCATTTTTTCTCCTTACATTTTTATAATCAATAAAAGTTTATTTTTAAATCATTTGTATTTCGTTATATCAAGTTAATTATAAGTTTAATTTTTATCATTATTGCTTTATTATTTTATTTAATGATGATTGATTTTTTCTATAATTGTAGTATTTAAATCTCTGTGGACGAAGCTGTGCTATTTGTATCAGATTCAGAATTTGTATCGTTTGTATCAGAATTTTCACTATCTGTGTCACTCGTGGAATCTTCTGGATTTTCTGAAATGGGCTCCTCTCCTTGCATTAAATAATTTCCACTAAGTACAGAGTTTACATCTTCTTCAAATATATAACTACCTTTTAATATAAAATCCAATTCATTTTTGACTTCTAATAAATGGTAATATTTTTCTAATTTTTTTTCTAAATCTTCAATACGTTTTAAACACAATTCTAATAATTCGTCCATAATATTCTCCTATGATGATTTTAAATATGAATTTGAAAATTTAACCAAAACGTGACAATTTAAACAAAAAAGATTGCACAATTACATATAATGTGATATAATATTAATAGGAGAAATTATGTCTAAGAATTTAAAAATTTCATATATTTTATCAATGATATTTGCAGGTATAATCATGGCATGGGGCACTATTTCTAATTATTTTTCTGGTGTAGGAGTGTGCTTTATTTTGTTGGTTGGCATATTGACAACACTTTTGATATTTTTACTGACAGATAGTTTTGTAAAATCAAGAATAAAAGATTTATTTATTGCCACATGTGTATTTGTACTTTTAGAATTTTTTGTTTACTTTTTGATAGAATTCAATCTTTTATCAATAGATGCTATGCTTGGAATGCAGAGATATCAAATGTTTATATCTATATTGGCATTGATTTATTTAGTGTACGTGATATTTAGATTTATTTTGGACTTAAAAGATATTAAAGTCGGATTTATTGAAACAATGTTAGGAAACAAAGAACGAACAAAGAAAATAAAGACAGCAAAAGAATTATCTAATGGTTCGTTAGAAGAAAAACCAAATCAAAAGAATAATGAACGTGCTAGCCAAACAGAAGAATCGAAGGCATCAAACGAAACAGTTGATATCGAAATAGATGAAGAATAAATAGGTGTACACCTATTTTTTCATGACAATTTAGTAGAAAGTTTAAATTTTGTGTTGACATCAATCTTTTTATGTGATAATATAATAATGCACCTGGTAGGTGTTTTTTTAACATAAATAAAGATATAAGGAGAAAATATGGCAAAGAAAGCAAAAACCAAAAGAGAAAAGATAATATTAGAATGTACAGAATGTAAGAACAGAAATTACAACAGTACAAAGAATAAAGCAAATGACCCAGAAAGATTAGAAATCAAGAAATATTGTCCAACTTGCAGAAAAACAACAGCACACAAAGAAACTAAGTAGAGGTGAATATGTCTAAGAAAAATAAATCTGCCAAGAAAAATCCAACTAATGTTAAACTAGATGAAACTAAAAACCTAGAAGAAAACGAAAGTGAAATTGTTAAAAGTGAAAATCTAGAACAAGTAGCACAGGCAGAACAGCAGTCAGAGCAAACTGAAAACACACCTAAGAAAGCAGGTAAAGAAAAAGTTGTTGAAGTTAAAGCAAAAGACGTAGCAAAAAATACTAAAAAGAAAGACAAAAACAAAAAACCTAACAAGATGGCTAAGGCTTTGAAGGATACAGGCAATGAATTAAAGAGAATTACTTGGCCGCCATTTAAGCAAGTAGTGAAACAAACATGTGTTGTCTTAGTGTTTGTTATTGTTTTCACTGTCGTATTGTTTGGATTTGACCAACTTTGTATTTGGTTGACAAGTTTCTTATATTAATCCATATTATTTTGTTATATTATAATTTTGTATATTTTAAGGAGAGAAGATAATGGCAATTATAGATAAAGACATTGACAAAGAGCCAAAATGGTACTCTTTACGTGTGTTCGTAGGTTATGAAAATGTAGCAAAACTTAATCTCGAAAACACAATAGAAAAATATGATTTACAAAATCGTATTTTTGATATTGTAATTCCAATGGAAGATGTATTGGTTGAAAAACGAGGCAAAAAAGTGCTTGTTCCTAAGAAAACCATGCCAGGATATCTATTAGTAAAGATGCTTTATGGCGATGACATTTGGCATGCAGTAATTCACACTCAATACATCAACAGTTTTGTTGGACCAAAAGGTAGACCTGTTCCAATTACAGATGAAGAAGCGAGAAGACTTGGTCTTGATGGGGCGAACAAAGAGGCTAAAATTGATTTAGATGTCAATGTGGGTGATACTATTGAAATAATAGAAGGTTCATTATCTGGATTTGTAGGTAAGGTTAAGGACGTCAATAAAGATAATCAGACGCTAACTGCTATTGTTGAAATGTTCGGTAGAGATAGTGAAGTAGAGTTGAAATTTAATCAAATTCGTATTGGAAATGTTTAATTTTTTAAAGTATATAAATAAAAAATTTGCATATGACTTGAAACGAATACAGTACAAACCTAACGATTAATTTATTATAAATATTGACTAACTATATATTTTGTGTTATGATTCGAGCGGAAACTAATCAGCCGAAAAGAGAGAGAATTTCGTGGGAGGATAAAATTTCAGATTATCCATGCAACCACGCCATAGAATAGGAGGAAAATTATGGCAAAGAAAGTTAAATCTGTTGTCAAAATTCAACTTCCTGCTGGTAAAGCTACCCCAGGACCACCAGTTGGTTCATCACTTGGTCCACACGGTATCAACATTGCAGGATTTGTTAAAGAATTTAATGACAGAACAGCAAAACAAGTTGGATTTGTTATCCCTTGCGTAATCACTATTTATGAAGATAGAAGTTTCACATTCGTTTTGAAACAACCACCTGCTGCTGACCTTATTAAGAAAGAAGCAGGAATTGAAAAGGGTACAGACAAATCAAAGAACAAAGTTGGAAAAATCACAGTCGAACAACTTAGAAAAATTGCAGAAATCAAGATGCCAGACCTTAATGCAAGTTCTATTGAAAGTGCAATGAGCATGATTGCTGGTTCTTGTCGCAGTATGGGTGTCACAGTGGAGGGCTACAATGAAAAGAAGTAAAAATTATGAAGAAGCTTTGAAATTGTTGGACAAGACCAAAACTTATGACGCAAAAGAAGCAATGGACCTTGTGACAAAGACAAGCAAAGCAAAATTTGATGAAACAGTAGAATTACATGTTAGATTAGGTGTTGATGGACGTAATGCTGACCAACAAGTACGTGGCGTAGTAGTATTGCCAGAAGGTACAGGAAAATCTGTTAAAGTTTTGGTAATTGCGAAAGGCGATAAGGCAGAAGAAGCTAAGAAAGCTGGCGCTGATATAGTTGGTGATGATGAAATTATCGCAAAAATTATGTCTGGAAATTGGTTAGATTTTGATGTATGTATCACTACACCAGATATGATGGGAGCACTTGGTCGTTGTGCTCGTATATTAGGACCTAAGGGCTTGATGCCAAATCCTAAGAGTGGTACAGTCACTATGGACGTCACAAAGGCTATTAAAGATGTGAAGGCTGGTAAAGTTGAATATCGTCTTGACAAACAAAATATTGTTCACGTTCGTATTGGTAAAGTTAGTTTTGGTGCAGATAGATTGTATAACAACCTTTCAACAGTTATGGATGCAATTATCAAAGCAAAACCAGCAGCTGCAAAAGGTACTTATATAAAATCAGCATATGTCGCAACAACTATGGGACCAAGTTTAAAAATTAATTATTCTGATAATAAATAATAAAAAAGGATATATCTTATTGATATATCTTTTTTTGATATTTAATTAAATAAAATAATATTTATTATATAATTAAATTAGTATTAATTTTTTCCAGTAGAACCAAGTCCACCACGATTGATATCGCTCAATTTAGTGACAGTAGTGATTATATGTTCTGGTTGGTGCGCAAGGATTCTAAATTGGCAAATTCTATCATTTTTATGGATAATTGTGTCACGAAGTGCAATGGCAGGGAACATCCATTGGTCATTATCGCCACAGTATGTCTCGTCAATTATACCAATGCTGTTGGCTTGAAGTATGCCATAATTTTTGAATGTGCTACTTCTAGGTGCAACTATTGCTTCATATCCTTTTGGGAGTTGTATTCCAATTCCTAATTTAATTAATCTAAATTCGCCAGCTTTCATTTCAATATCTTCTGCACATCTTAAATCATACCAATCACTTTTTTTACCTTCAATATATTTAATTGGCTCAATGTCAGTAAAATATTTTACTTTTAATTCTAACATTTTTTCTCCTTTTATTTGAATAAAATATGAATTTTTTTAATATAATTTTTATAAAAAAATTATTAAAAAGCACTTTAAAATAGTATTTTAAGTCAAATTTATTTAAATTTTTAATATTTTAATTTATTTTTTATTTTCCATCAATCTTTTATCTGGTGAATCTAATAAAATATTTAAACAAATATTTTTATTGCTTAATCTGCTAAAAATTCGTTCGTCATATCTAGTTAAAATATCATCAGGAGATAAATTTGATGAAATAACGGTCGGTAATTTATGTATTTGGCGTGTATTGATTACATTGTATAGATATTCTTTTGTGACATTGTTTAAAATTGGTTCAGTTCCTAAATCATCAATCAAAAGGATATCTGCTTTTAAGCAATCTGAAAACTCGTATGATTTTCCGATATGATACAATCTTGCCAATTCGTTTAATTCGAACATTGTTTTAAAACATACAACGTATCCGTTATTGATGAACTCGTTAGCGATTGCTTCTAATAAAAACGTCTTTCCACTGCCTGCACCACCGATTATATTGATGTTTAATTTTGAAACATTTGGATAATTTTTACACCAAATTTTTAATTTTTCGGTAGTTTTTTTATCTGTCTCATTCATTAATTTTTCATTACAATCGGAAAAAGAATGAAAATTGTTTTGGCTACTTGTCAATATGGATAAACGTTTATTTAATTCTTTTTTTACACATGAGCATATTTTATTGCCGTCCATGCCTGTATCTTTGCATATTGGACAATCATATTTTGGAACTAAATTTTCTTTATTAATATGATTTGTTTTTAAATATGAATCAATCTTTTTTTGTAGTTCAAGTATATCTTTTTTTAGTTTTAAATTTTCTATTTCATATTTTGATTTCATATATTCTAATTGCTTTATATTGTAGTCGGTATAAATATTATCAAAATACTTATCATTTCTGAGATTTTGAATAAATTCTTCACATGCTTCTTCTGCTCGAATTCGTTTCAAAAGATAGGTTTGTTTTATTTCATCAATTAGTTTTTTCTTGTCCATATTATACCTCAACTTCACCATCTAAATTGGTTAGAAAACTAGATATCTGTTCTTTTGTGTAGTTATTGTGGATAAATCCAGAATTTGTATTATTATTGGATTTATTTTCTTTATCCTTTGATTTGTCTGTTTTGACTTTACTTAAAGTTTTCAATCCTAAATTGTTCCAATTAGACAGCAATTTGTTTAGATATTGAATTGCATTATTTGTACCCGTGCTTAGTGATGCTCCGTATAAAATTATCTCATCACTAAATTTCCAATCAGTCGTCCACACTTTATAGAATTGCCTATCGGCATTGTTGACATTTCGTGTCAGTCCGAGAGCCGAAAGGACTTGTTTGATTTTTTCATCTTGTACGAGATTGTCGTCAATATACTGCATATAGGCTTGCATGCTGACAATACCAAGTTTGAAGAGTTTGTTGATAATATTATTCATGCCTTCCAATGTTTTAATTGTGGACAAAAAGCAATTATTAGCAATCATTTTTAATGTGTCTTTGTCATATCCCATATTAAGCCATGTAATTATGTAAGTATCAATCTCTTTTGTCACATCTTCATAATAAATGCCCAATTCTTTATTGATAGTCATTGCTATAAAGTATAGATTTTCTTTTTCCACTTCATAATTTTCAATTTCAGGTATTGAAATAAGTTTCATTTGAAAATATTTTGTTAAAATGTTATCTAGTGAATACATGTCAGTACGTCTATTCTTCGCTTTCATACTTTTTATAACAAATGTAATAGTGTTCAATTCAAAACCATACGAATTGAGCCACTTGTTGAGCATATCTTTGTCCTCAATCTGTATTTTACGCTTGCTTCCCATAGCTAGAAGTATAAGGCTGACATTGTCATCTACAATTCCTAATTCTTCAATCTTTTTCTTAACGGCATCTAATGAAATTATTCCTTCACGTAGCCAGTCTTTTGCAACGGTAAGGGCATAGTTTGGAAGCATCTTAAAATCTTTATAGTTAGCGCAATATTTCACAATTTCCAACAGTGCAGATTGCTCAATATGTTTATTTTCCATCAGATAGTAGAATTCACCATACTCGTTCTGAGTTAACATATGATGAGGGAACAATTCCTGTAATTGAATGTTAAAATCAGTATATTTGTCAGTCTTGAATTTTTTTATGGCCTGTGCGTTGCTGATTACGGGCAAAAAACGAACTTCGACAGGGTCGGTTGATAGAACTTGAACTAATCCTTTTTCTTCCCAATACTTGAACAGTGAAATTACATCTTCGTTTGGCAAATTTAATACTTTTGCGAAATATTCAAGAGAATTGTCCTCATTTGTTGAATTGTTGCACTGATACAGACCAAGAAGATAAGCTTTGACACACAAATCCGGAGCATTAGGCAAATATTCGCTGATAAAGATATTATCAACGACCGTCTTATTGCTAGTTTGATAACTAGGTGAAAATTTACAAAATGACATGACAATATTTTAACACAATTTTTTTTATTTGTCTATTATATCCGTCTTATGTAGACTTCCATTTTTTGTTTATATGTTCTATTAGTGAGAAGCAATTCATAATATTGAATATGAAAAGATATTTTGCAATAGTTATGGTTTTAATACTTGGACTGGCTTGTGTGGCTTGTAAGAAAAAAGATAATATAATAGAATATAGTAAAGATTTATCAAACTATGAAATAAATTTAGATTTTGATACGGACACGAAATCTGCACAGGCAAGTTTGAGTTTAGATTATATAAATAGTAGCGATGACATGCTAAACGAATTGAAATTTCATTTGTATCCACAATTTTTTAAAGAAGATGCATCTCATTTGGTTGTCGGTAGTACAAAACTTAATGATGCTTATCCTAATGGAATGAGCTATTCAGAATTTGATATAAATCGAATAGTTGTTGAAAATGAGGATAAAGAAATACAATATCAGGGTGAATATAATGATATTTTAGTCGTGAATTTAAATAATCATTTATTGCCCGACAATAGAATAAATATCTTTATTGAGTTTAGTTTCAGTTTGCCAAATTGTGAACATCGATTTGGATATGGTAATAATACAATAAATTTAGCAAATTTCTATCCAATAATGTGTGTCTATGAAAATGGAGGTTTTGACGAAAGCGGATACAATCCTAATGGAGACCCCTTTTATAGCGATATGGCTAATTATGAGTTGACAATTAATCTAAATAATTCAAATTATATAGTAGCTGGTACGGGCGAAAAGACGGACGTAAAACTGGTAGATGGAAAATATCAAACAAAATTCAGTGCAAAATTAGTTAGAGATTTTGCATTAGTATTAAGTGATAAATTTGAAGTAATCTCAGGTAAAGTTGGAAATACAAAAGTTGAATATTATTATTTTTTAGATGATGATGCAAAAAAATCCTTGCAAGCGGGGCTAGATGCGATTGAGACATTTTCCGATTTGTTTGGAGATTATCCTTATCCAACTTTCTCAATAGTAAAAACAGATTTTATATATGGTGGAATGGAGTATCCAAATTTAATAATGATTAGTGCTGATATAGAAAATATTGACGACTATATGAATGTCATAATTCATGAAACGGCGCATCAATGGTGGTATGGAATGGTTGGCAACGATGAATATAAATATCCATGGCTAGATGAAGCATTAACAGAATATTCGTGTCTATTATTTTATGATAACAATTCAGGATATAATTTGACTCATTCTGAAATGTTAAGTGCATCAAAGGAAAATTATTCATTATTCGTGACAGTATATCAAGATGTATTAGGTGACTTAGATACTAGTATGCGAGCAGTAAATGAATATGATACAGAACCAGAATATACATATTGTACATATGTTAAGGGAGTTTTGATGTATGAAAGTTTGTATCAATTAATAGGAGAAAAAGATTTTATAACCGGACTTAAAAATTATTTTAATGATAACAAATATACAAATGTAATTCCCTCAGATATTATTAGGGCATTTGAAAAAGCATGCGGTAATGAATTAGATAATTTCTTTTCTAGTTGGATTGACGGGAAAGTTGTAATTAGATGAAATTAAAAATAAATAAAAAAATAACGGATTTATTGAATTTCCGTTATTTTTTGCAAATTATTTTTATTTTTTTCATTATTTTTAATATTTTTTTATTTTTTAATTAAATAATTTTATAATTTTTTTTGATTAATGTGAAATACAATCAAATACTTAACTATTTAAAATAATTTATATTAAAATATTTAAAATTAATTAAAATTTATTAATAATATTTGTAAAAAAATGGTTTTTTGTTTATAATTAAATAAATGAAAATGCTATTTGGTTATTTGAAAAAATATAAGAGGTTCGTAATTTTAGGACCAATTTTTAAAATGTTCGAAGCATTTTTGGAATTATTAAATCCTCTTTTGGTTGCAGAAATCGTTGATGTTGGAGTTTCAACTGGTGACACAAATTTTATTATTAAAGTTGGGATTATTATCTTAGTTTCTAACATAGTAGCATTTGGATTTAGTTTAATAAGTCAGAAATGTGCATCTTTAACTAGTGTGGGTGTAGCAACGGAGATGCGAGATGCTCTATTTAAAAAAATTTCTTCATTCTCGCACACGGAATTGGACAGGTTTGGAACAGCTTCTCTTGTGAATAGATTGACTAATGATGTTATGCAAGTAGAAAATGCTGTTTCAATATTTATGAGAATGATGATACGTGTACCATTTTTGTTGGTTGGTGCTTTTGTATTAAGTTTAATGATAAATATAAAGACTTCTTTTATATTCTTGGTCTTAATTCCAATAATGTTGATAATACTCATCATTTATATGAAAAAAACAACTCCATATTTTAAAATAATGCGTACCAAACTAGATAATATTACAAAAATTACAAAAGAAAACTTATCAGGAACTCGTGTCATTAGGGCATTCAATAAACAGGCTGATGAACAAAGTAGATTTGAAGTTGCCAGTGAAGATTATACAAGTACAAGCATAAAGGTTTCAAAAATTTCTGCACTATTAAATCCATTGATTTATTTAATAGTGGACGCAGCAACGATTGCTTTACTCTACATTGGTGGAATACAAATTAATATAGGAGGCATGACCCAGGGTGACATTATTGCACTCATTGATTATATTGCGATTATAACAATATCATTATTGCTACTATCACAAATAATTGTAATGTTTGTTAGAACGGTGGCAAGCCTTCATCGAATTGAAGAAATCAAGAATACAAAACCTACTATTGTAGATTCATTAGAAGCAAAAGAATTTAAGCGATTGAATTATGATAACATCTTGGAATTTAAGAATGTCAGTTTCAATTATTCAATGGATAGCAAAGAAAAGTCTTTTATAAAAGATTTATCGTTTGAATTGAAACCAAAACAGACACTGGGAATCATTGGAGGAACGGGTAGCGGTAAGACGACTTTGGCAAGTTTAATTACGCGTTTTTATGACGTGACAAATGGCGAAATTTTATATAAAGGGAAAAATATTAAAGATTTTACAATTGAACAGTTACGTAGAGAGATTAGTATTGTTCAACAGAGAAGCGCTTTATTTAGTGGAAGTTTGCGTGAGAATATGCAACTTAGAGATAAAAATGCGTCGGATGATGAAATTATTGAAGCATTAAAAATCAGCCAAGCATGGCAATTTGTTTCAGAATGGCCTAATAAATTAGACTATCAGATTATGGCAGGAGGTAAGAACGTGAGTGGTGGTCAAATGCAACGTCTAACAATAGCCAGAGCATTAATAAATAAACCTGAATTGTTGATACTAGATGATAGTAGTAGTGCACTAGATTTTATGACCGATTCGAATTTGAGAAAGGCACTAAAAAAATTGGATACAACTCTCATTCTTATATCACAGCGAGCAACCTCAATAAAAAATGCAGATTTGATAATAGTCTTAGATAATGGAGATGTAGTAGGCATGGGCAGACATGCCGAATTGATGAAAAATTGTGAGATTTATAAAGAAATTTACGATTCGCAGGCAAAATAGGAGATTATGAAGAAAAAAGGATTTAAACAATTACTTTCAAAATTACTGCCTTATGTTCGACCACATAAGACATCTTTTTATATGTCAGTGGTGTTCACTCTGTTAGCAATTAGTATAAATATGGCAATTCCTATACTTTCTGGGTTAGCAATTGACTGTATGATAGGTGTTAATAATGTGAATTTTCATCTTTTGTACGAATATTTAATTATAATTTTAATTATGACGATAATGAGTTCATTATTGGATTGGTTGGGTGAATATAATATGAATATTTTAACTTATAAAACAGGACAATCAATCAGGAACGCAATTTATCACAAATTGAACAATGTACCGATTAAATATGTGGACAACAATTCTCACGGAGATATTATGAACACAATGATAGCGGACGTTGAGAATGTGACAGATGGATTTTTGAGCGGATTTAAGTCTATTTTGTGTGGTATATTTCAATTAGTTGTAGTTATGGTTATAATGCTTGTATTGAGATGGTTGCTAGCTTTGATTGTCATAATTATAGCACCTTTTTCATTGCTTTTGGCAATTAAGATAACCAAAAAGAGCAAAAAACTATATCGTCAACGTGTCGAAATACAAGGTTCTGTCAGTGGTTATGCAGAAGAGATGATTACTAATATGAAGATAATCAAAGCGTTTAACGATGAAGATAATGCAGTTGAAAAATTTAATTCATTGAATAAACAATTATATGATTCTGGTGAAAAATCAAGTTATTATGCGTCTCTTGCAAATCCTGCATCACGTTTGGTAAATGGAATTTTATATGGTGTGATTGGAGTTATGGGTGCCTTTATGGCTATGGATGGTCTCAAAATTGGTAGGATTTCATCATTTTTAAGTTATTCGGATAATTTCACGAAACCATTTAATGATTTAACAAGTATATTTGCGGATTTAAATATTGCAATTGCCAGTGCAGGTAGGGTTTTTGAATTGTTGGATGAACCTAATGAAATTGACGATAGTAAACTGCCAATACTAAAAAAATGTAATGGTGAAGTGGAATTAAAAAATGTAGATTTCAGTTATTCGAATTCGTTTAAATTGATTGAAAATTTGAATTTGTCAGTAAAGAAAGGGCAAAGAGTGGCTATCGTTGGGCCAACGGGATGTGGAAAAAGTACAATAATAAACCTTTTGATGCGCTTTTATGATGTTGATAAAGGTAGTATAAAAGTTAGCAGTAAAGATATTAGGAAAGTAAAACGTGCATCATTTAGAAGCTTCTATGGAATGGTGTTGCAGGAGAGTTGGCTTTATAATGCTAGTGTCAGAGATAATGTTGCATATGGAAAACCTGATGCCAGTATGGATGAAATAATTGAAGCCTGCAAACAGGCAAACGCTCATCAGTTCATTGAAAAATTGCCAGAGGGTTATGATACGATTATAACAGAAAGAGCAGATAATATTAGTGCTGGGCAAAAGCAACTTTTATGTATCGCTAGAATTATGCTTTTAAAGCCACCAATGATGATTTTAGACGAAGCAACAAGCAATATTGATACCAGAACAGAAATGAAGATTCAGGAAGCACTGGATATCATGATGGAAGGAAGAACGTGTTTTATTGTTGCACATAGATTGTCAACCATTGAAAATGCTGATACTATTTTGGTAATGAATAAGGGAAGTATTGTGGAACAAGGAAAACATAATGAGTTGTTGGAAAAACAAGGATTTTATTATGAATTATTTAATTCTCAATTTGGAGTGTAAAAAAATATAAAAAATTAATAAAATTTAAATATATTGATAAATAAAAAATATTAAATAAACATTTTTAATATATAAAAACACGAAATATTTTGTGTTTTTATTTATTTTTATAAATTATTTATTAAATTAGCAAATATTTTTTTATTTTCAATTAATCTTTTTTCATTAGGGTTTAGTGCGATAGCTTTTTCGACCATGCTAAGAGCTCGTTTGTAATCTCCTAGTTCATAATAACACATAGATAAATAATCATATGGCAGACTTCCCCAGCACTCAGGCATAGACATATAATTAATTTGTCTATCATGAATTTTTAACATTTGATTGAAGACAAATGCAGATTTTAAATATTCTTTATCTTCAAAATATTTTATTGCTAATTCATAGTATGGTTCACGAACATAATCTGCTTCGAGTATTGCCAAAATTTGATATGCTTCTTGATTTTTGCCATCGCCTTTAAGTCGATAACAATTTGCAATATATCTCAAACTTGCGGCTCTCTCAATATCCCAAATTGCACTTGGAAGATTTAGATGCCGTATGAACATCTCGATAGCTTTATCGTATTCTTTGTGAAACATATATTCTCGTGCTAAATAGTGGGTATTTCTATCATCGTTCGGGTTTTCTTTTACAGACAGTTCGAGCAAAGGTAAATATGATGCCCGTGATTTTGTGTTGTCTGCTTTATGGTTCAACTGTATTTGTGGGATATCAATGGTTTCAAGGATTTTATTGGTTGTTGGGACAAGTATTTCATGAACTGGATTTTTCCATTTAAAGCATTTGTTTTTATGTATTTTGTCTGCCATGAATACTATTCCTTCGCTTCCGTCAGGGTTGAAATTCCATGTGTATCTATAACGTACTCTACCAGTATTTTCGTTCAAATTCTCTTTTAGAACTTTCGTCCAACCTGGTTCAAAATATTCATCAATATCAATACATACACAAATATCTGCATCTTCTGGTATTAATTCCATACTATCGTTTCTGGCTTCATCGAACCTGAAATTATCATAGGATTTTTGTTTAACTATTATACCCAATTCCTTAAATTTTTCATAGGTTCCATCACTACTTCCGGTGTCTAAGACACAAATATAATCTGCTTCTTTTACTGATTCATACCAACGTTCAATAAATTTTATTTCATTTTTTGCTATGGCATATACACAAATTTTTTTATTCATAATTTATATTTATGATTTTATTTATAATTTTGTTATTTAATAAAAAATGTAAAAAAATAATTATTTTTAAGAAAAAAGCATGAAAAAATAAAATTTTTAATAATTATTTGACAATATTTTTTGATTTATTATAATAATATTATGTTAAAAATTGATTTAAATGAAAATGAAAAGAAAGAAATAATTGATGAATTATTAAATATTTTAACTAAGGAAAATGAGCAAAAACTTTTAGATGATTTGACAGATGAAGACAAGCGTTGGTTATTAAATAATTTAATGCTTATGCGAACAATGGGGTATTTGGACGAAAATTTTTTACATAAGCAAGATTGTTTACTTTCATATGAAAATAGATTAGGGGGAGTTGTTAATCCGACAGATTTCAAGTTCAAAAAGAATATTGCTTTTTATAATGAAAATATTACTAAACTTAGTGTGGATGCTATAATAATATTTTCGAGCAATCTTTTCGGAAGGTTAGATAATTATATAAAATGTTTAGACAACACAATTTTATTGCATGCAGGTTTGCAGGTAAATGAAGATTTGGCTTTTAAACTAAAATCCAATAATGGTCTTATTGATTATACTGTTCCATATATTATTGAAGGATACAATTTGCCGGCAAAGAATATAGTGAAAATAATGTTGCGTGAAATATATGGCGATTTCTTAGATTCTGATAAAGAAAGATTAAAATTGGTTTTGAATAATCTATTTCAGAAAATAAAAGAGTTGCATTGGAAAACTATTGCAATAGGGATATATGATTTTCCAATGAATTACCCATTAGAATTAATGAAAAATATAATTACTAACGAATTTCAAAGATTAAATAAACAATATAAGACGAAATTAAATATGATTTTTGTGGAATAAGTTAATAATTATAAATTAAATGATTTACATATATTTAAAGAAATGTAAATTACTTTTTTCTAGTGACGAAATAAGGGTTTTTAAACAAAATAGTAAATCAATCATACAGTCTTCACTAATTTTTTTATAATATTCCTTGTCTTCTTTTGAATTCCAATTTTTAATTTCATAAATACATTCAATTAGTTTTTTTGTGAAAGTAAATAAATTAAATTCTTTGATTTCATGTTTATATTCTATATTAATGCTAAAAGTCGCATGAAGATTATCCATTAATTTTTCGATTATTTTTTTTGATTCATTGATGCATGATGAAATTGATGTATTAAATTTATTAGTTAGTCCAAAACAAAAATGCCTACATTCTTCTAGTAAAAAATATATTTTATTAATATTGTTTTTTCTATTAAATGGCAAAAATTTTTCATATTCAGATTGAATCATTTTATATTTTTCATCACTTAAAATTGGAAAATCATTATAATTCATATATAATTTTATGCTAATAATTTATATAATAGACTTAAATTTTTAATTTAATAATTTTATAAAAAAACATAAAAAAATAGAGAATATTGTCAAAATTATATATTTTTTTTGTATTTTTTCTCTATTTTCTCTATTTTTTATTTATTTTTTAATTATTTCATATTCGTTGTTTGGTTTATCTAAAATGCTGTATCCTAAAATATTTATTTCATCTCGTAGTAAATCACTTGTTTTATAATCTTTGTTTATTCTAGCATTTTTTCTTTCTTCCGCTATTTTAATAATTTCTTTTGGGATTGTAATTTTTTCTTCTATAATTTCATCAAGCTTTAAACCTAAGAAATTATCGAACTTCAAAATAAGGTTGTATATGTCTAAGCTGTCTTCATTATTCTTTAATGCATCCCACATTACAGATAAAGCGAGCGGGGTGTTTACATCGTCTGCAATATATTCTTCAAATTTTTGTTCGTAATTTTTAATTTTGCTATCTTCAATTTTTGTTGTTCCGTATTTGTGTTTTAAAAGTAGTTTTTTCAAATTGGCATAGCTTTCTTTTGCACTATTCAATGCTTCGAATGTGAAATTTTGAGGTTTTGAATAATGAGCGGATAGATAAAATAGGCGCAATTCCATTGGGGAATAACCTTTTTCTTTTAGGCTAGACAATGTGTAAATTGAACCTTTTGACTTGCTCATCTTCCCACCATCGAACATTAAATGCTCTAAATGGAACCAGATATCTACCACATTATGACCGCATTTAGCATAATTTTGAGCTATTTCATTTTCATGGTGCACTGTTTTGTGTTCTATTCCACCACCGTGAAGGTCTATATGTTCACCTAAAAATTTGTTTCCAATCGTGCTACATTCTATATGCCAACCAGGATAACCAATTCCCCATGGGCTATTCCATCGCTGAATATGGTTATCTTTTGCGATTACCCAGAGTACGAAATCTGCTGGATTTTTCTTTTCTTCATCGACTTCAATACGAGCGCCGAATTTCTTTTCATTTTGGTTCATACCACCAAGCTTGCCATAATCTTTGAACTTGCTAGTGTCAAAATATACTCCGTTTTTTGTGATATATCCATATCCATTTTTTAGAATGTCTTCGATAAATTTTATAATATCATCTATTACAGATGTTGCAGGGCAGATATGTTCGGGCGTTTCAATATTTAAATCTTTCATATCATTAAAACAAATATTCCAATAATACTTTGCAATTTCTTCTGGTGATTTATGTTCTCGTCTTGCTGCAACTTCCATTTTGTCTTCACCTTCATCTTCATCGCTGGTCATATGACCTACATCTGTTATATTCATTGCATGGTTAATTTTATATCCTAAATATTTGACGGCACGACGAATACAATCCATGACAAAGAATGCACGCATGTTTCCTATGTGTTGAAACCAATATACAGTGGGACCGCAAAAATAATAATTTACTGTGTTGTCAATAGGTTTAACTGTTTGTTTTTGTTTGGTTAATGAATTATAAATTTTTAATTCCATTTTATTTCCTTTTATATTAATTCGTTCTATTATAAATTATAATTTGAATAAAGTCAAGAATTTTAATTTGAGAGATTAATTATAAAAACGATGATAGAAAAAATAAATTATTAAAAAATTTTAAAAAATATTTAAATTTTATATAAAAAATAAATAAAAAATGTAAAATTATGTAAATTTTTATTTAATTTTTAATTTTTTATAAAAATTTTTATCTACTTAATTTTTAGATTTTAGCGTGTTTTTATGCTTTTTATATATTTATAATATATTTTATATTTTTTTGTGTTAAATATTTGATAAAATATTATCAATGTGTTAAAATAAACTTAATGGAATAATGACATAAAAGGGGTAAATATGTCAATACTGAAAAACAAAAAGTTTTATATGTGTTTGATACTTGCGTTCGTGTCGCTACTTATTTTTGGTTGTGAAAACAAAACGCCAGTTGAAGATATTTCTTTTAAAGAAGATGAAATAGTTCTTTTGGTAGGAGAGTCGTATACTCCTAATGTTTCTGTCACTCCTTCATATGCTACTGATTCATCATATACTTTAACTAGCAACAATTCAGCAGTAGTTGCTATTAATGGCAATTCTATCTTGGCAGTATCGGAAGGCAATACTACAATTCGTGTTAGGTCAAATGATAATAACCTTATTGAAGATGTGATGACCGTCATAGTGAGAAAAAATAAAACAACATTAGACACTCCTAGAAATTTGACATATAATGCATCTACACAAACTTTTACATTTGACAATGTTAATAATGCAACAAGTTATACAATCAGAATTAATGGACATGAAATCAATCTTGGCAATAGCAATACATATTCTCTTTTTCAATATGATTTAGAATTCGGAAATGCTTTTGATACAGTATTGACGGTTCAAGTTATGGCAAATGCTCCTACTTACAGTCAGGCATTTATAAATAGTGCATTTAGTAGTGAATTAATCATCTATCAAAATAGTCCAGTTGTTTCTGCAAGTATAACTAATGGAACTTTAACTTTTGAAAAAAATTCCAACTCCACTAATTATTCAATATTGATTAATGGTGATGAGTTTACACGTGGCACAAGTAATGTCATTGACTTGACAAAAATACCTGATGTCTATGTAGGAAATAATGTGACTGTTGGAATTGTTTCACTTGTAAACGATGATGTTAAGACACGTAATGGGAATAATGTAGTATATTATGATTCAATTAGTTATGATATTGATGCCGCAGTGCTTGATGTGACTGATATTGCAATGACAATGTCGACGATTAGCTGGAACAATGTCAACAATGCGAGTTCTTATTCAATTTATATAGATAATGAACGAGTTGCCAATACTATTAATAATTATTTTGATTTAAAAACCCTTGCTGATTTTGAAGATATTATATATAAAGATGGTGGTTATCTTATTCGTGTTGAACCTGAAATTGGGGTAAATAGTGTTAATGTTTTAAAATCAGAAATGTTGAGTGAAGAATTGAGTTTCAATAGATTTGACATGCCGAACTTATCAGCGAGTGGCAATTTAATATCATGGCAAGCAGTGGAATACGCAAATTCATATGCTATTGAAATAACTTATGATGAAATGATTGTTAGGACAACTTCTATTTCTAATTCATTTTCATTAGATAACTATCCTGCCGGAACGAATTATACATTCAAAATTTATGTAGAAGGGCAAACTTTTGGTGATGTCAATTATCTGTCTTCACCTGTTGCATCTATACAAATAAATAAAAAATCCGATGTTGAGTTGAGTATTGTTGATTATGTGCTAACTTTCAATAGTCAAATTGGTGATAGTTATAAAATAGAGTTTAATACAATTGATGATACTATCAGTGAGACGATTGAAGCAGATAGTGATGTATTTGAATTCGATTTGTCTACTTATTCTTTCATGGCAGGGCAGAATGAAGTGGTGGTCACGCATTTAGGGGATAACTCAACAGCGTTTGACAGCAATACTACAACTATTCAATTCATTCAACTAGAAAGCATTGACGACATTGAAATAACTAATGGAGTGGCAAAAGTTAATGTCAGTGAAATTAATGAATCTGCTGAGATTAAGTTCACAATAACTGGTGAAAAGGGAACAAATATTCAAATTTCGGGCAATGAAGTAAGCCTAAATTCGCAAGATTCAAGCCTAGAAAATTATCTTCAAAGCGATAATTATACTATTACGGTATATGTTTATGGTGATGGTCAAAATACATTCTCAGTAGGTGGGAAAGTTGCAACAATTTGTGCATCAAAACCTTTTGTGGTATTAGGTGTACCTAGTGTTAGTCTATTAGATAAAGATAGTGCAAGTTTAACAATTTCAGATGTCTTGGGAGCTGAGAAATTTAATATTTACACTTTGACCGATGATGAATATATATTGACTGAGGAATTAATTCAAAATAATTATGATTTCACATTAAATAATGGAGAAATGTCAATCAAAATTCAAACAGTTGGAGATGGAACAAATTACTTAAATTCTGTTTTGTCAGATGAAATAAAAATAATTCGTTTAAGCACCCCTTTGTTGTCGTATGATAGCACAACAGATATAATAACCAGAACAGACAGTAATCCTAGTGAGTATGTAAAAAACTTTACATTTAAGTTTAATAATGTTGAAAATGACTATGCTTTTGACAATAGTCCGTTTACAGAATTTGTGGTTGGCGAGAATATATTGACATTGAAAGCCAATGCAGTAGATAGCAGTAGTAATATATTCTATCTAAATTCTTTTGAATATCAGTTGACTATTGACATGATAGATAATTCAACGGATATTACGATTGATGGAAATAATAGACTTGTAATTACTCCAAAGAATCAAGATATAGAATATAATATTAACCTTATAATAACTATTGATGAAGAAATGAGTTTTGAAGGTAATGACGGAGTTTTAACTTGCGGAGATGACACGTTAAATTATATTTATGAAGACGGAAGTTATTATATTGATTTGCTGAACCCTGATTATACTCCAATAATTGCTGAAATGAATAAGAATTTCAATGTTAGAGTAAAATTTATTAGTGATAGTACAGGAGAAGACAGTACTGCAAATAGTGCTTTCACTGCTGATAAATCTATAACATTATTGACTAAAACAACAGCAGGCAGAGAAGGACAATATATAACTATTTCAAATATTGTTCAAACTAATACATATGTTAATTATGCATTATTGATTAATAATACTTATTGTTTAAACTTAGATGGTTCAACAGTGGTTGACAGCGATAATCAGTTGTTAAAAGTTGATGTCAATTATATCTATGAAAATACACCAATAGAGAACTTATCGGATATAAATGAGGTGGCGGTTATTACATTGAATGTTGATTCAAGTATTGAAACTCCAACGTTGAGTGTGGTTGGAGACAGTATAAAGATTGCTCGTGTCGAATTGCCAGAGTTGACAGCTACAAAAGATAATACATCAGACGACAATTCAGTAAAAATTTCCTTTAAAACTAATGATACAGACTTTGATAAGACATATGTAGTAGAGATATATAATCTTGTTGATGGAGAAAAATCAAATACTGTGGAAGTGAGATATTCTGACACTGATGCAGTCGCAAATACGATAACCTTTAATCTTGACGATTATACGCTGATAGGAGATATCTATATTTCATATTATATCTTGACTAGTGGTGAATATATATCAGATGGAGATACTGTTTATGTGTTCAATTCAGACACATCAAATGAATTGAAATTTACTAAAATTGATACCGTTTCAAATATCATAGTGTCAGGAGGATTTGTCACATTTGATGCGGTTGAGAATGCTGTTGGTTATGAAATATACAAAGAAACAGCATCTGGATATCAAAAAGTCAATACGGGACTGTTGACTACTACGAGCTATAATTTAGCGAATGAAACAGGAAATATTAAATTGTATATCAAAGCAATTTCAGCAGATAATGGATATACTAATGCAAATTTAAGCGAAGTAGTTAATGTAAACAAACTGGCAACTCCTGTGTTCAGTGTTGAAAATGGTATGATTGTTTTGACATTGTCACAGGATGCAGTCACATTATTAGAGGCGGGCACAGTAGATTGTACCATTCATATAATAAATGGCTCAAAAGAATATTATTTAAATATAGATAGTGAAGATGTCACATTAAATAATGATAAACTTTATATTGAACCATACTTGGTACTTGGCTATGGTGTTAGTTCGTTGCTAAAAGAAAACTTAGTTATCAATATCAATGTAAACTATGTAGATAGTGAACAAATGATTTATTACCTAAATTCTAATAGTATTTCAGTAGAAGTATATGGATTGTTTGCTCCTTCAAATACACAAAAATATACTTCACA
This sequence comes from uncultured Clostridia bacterium, assembly GCA_944377485.1. Lineage (GTDB taxonomy): Bacteria > Bacillota > Clostridia > Christensenellales > UBA1242 > Onthoplasma. Next base: position 151,996 of record CALWFB010000001.1, read on the forward strand.
AGAGGACGATAGAGAGATAATTGAACATATCTCATGGGTAGGAAGTCAAAATAATATGCTTGATGGTGTTGATGTAGGCTATGGCTACATTTTAAGAATTCAAGTTGGCGATAATGTATATTATAGTTCTGATACAAGATTAAAATTTATAGATTCAGATGATGAAACAATATTAAATACCTATCCAAGCATTTTACAAGATGTCAATGTGATTTTCCCTTACGGATATGATGCTGATGGTGATGGTGTAATTTCAGAAACAGAAAAGTTCTTGGCTGGGGAATATCACATTAGCGTAAAAGCCCTTCCAAAAACACAAAGTGGATATAATTTGCTTTCAAGCGCTTATTCTCTTGACTATGTAGTATATATAATGGAAACTCCGTATTTAGATGCAAGTCAAGGTAGTATTATTTGGCAAGTTGATGAACAGGCAACTAGTTATGTAGTTAGAATCTATGATTCTGATTTTACAACAGAGATTGATAGAGAAGTGATTACGGAAACAAAATTTGACTTTTCTAATGAAAAGTTTAATAGTTATTTTGGTTTATATGGAATAAGTGTTCAATCAATCAGTACACGTGAAAATGTGTTGAATAGCGAAACTAGCGAAATTATGCAAGTATTCAGAATGCCTGAAATAGATAGTGTGACTGTTGATGATGGTTCATTAGTGATTCATGCAAACAGATACTTTAACGAAGCAGAAATACAGTTTGTAGATAGTGCAGCTAATAGAACGGAAAGCTTGATATATTCTCGTGCGGAAGATGCGGCTAATCAATTGACAGCATTGGGAATTACTAAATGGGGAGATTTACAGGAAGATAATGTCACTCAACTTTATACTGTAAATAAATATATAGTAGAAATTTCTGAATCCGATATATTGAATATTTTAGTTAACAGAAGTTATAGCATCAACATACGGTTGAAGGGTAATTCAAATAGAAGTTTATGTGTAATGAATTCAATTCAAACAATAAAAGTTAGTGAATTAATTGGTACAAAACTTAACACCAACATATTCGAAGTTAGCAAAGGAATATTACAATTTAATAGTACAGATGATTATGAATCGGTAGACTTGAATTATAATTTTAACAATCAAGATATATTAGATGAAAACAGTTTCTGGAATGACACCATTGTATATAAATTGACGATTACAACTCCAACAAGTTATGTAATTTATGCGGTGGATTATTATAGATTCTTAGATGCGATTTCTAATTCAAAATTATCAAGTGATGAATATGCACTGATGGATGAAAGTTTGTCTAATCTTTATGCATATGTCAAATTTAATTACACAGACGAAGATGGCGCAAAAACTTTATACTTTAACGTATTCAAAGATAATAGTATTAATTTAAAAGATTATAATACTTTATATTATTATCCTATTGATGTGACGGTAGAGAATGGAGAATTTATCTATACAGGTGCGGAAAGCGAAAGAGCATATTCTACAATAGATTTATCTAATGGCGGGTCATTCGTTATACGAGTAAATATGTTGGGTGGAGATAGTATAATTTCAAGAGATACTGGTTCGCAAGCAATCACTTCACATACTGCATATTTAACGGCAAATACCAATACTTCTAATACATTCATTAGATATAGTGAAAATGTTTTGACTTCATATTTAGGGAAAATTAAATTGAATAATCAAAGTCCGGTTGATGAATCAGACATGGTAATTGATTATCCTTTATATGAATTGACTATTACAAAACTAAATACGGTAGATTCTCAAATCGTATACTTGTATTACAACACGGAAGAAGAAGCTCGCCAAATTGTTGACAGCCCAGATGCAATTTATGTAAAAGTGACTTTTGATGAATTAAATGCAATATTGTTTGACATGTCAGAATGTTTAGATGATACAGGAAATTATATATTCTCGTCAGGCAGTTATGAAATTTCAGTTCGTACGATTGCTGGACTTGGTAATAGCACGCTTGAAAATGCATCTGACTATCTATTAAATTCAAAAGCTCCAACAAATAGTTATATTTATAATAAAATTTCAGACACATCAGTATATGCAGAAAATGGAGTTTTGAAATTTGCATTGTCAAGTATTAATAGTAATAATACAACAATATACATTTATGATTATGAAATCACAATAATTGATGATACAGGCACTCCTCATACATATCAAATCACACGGGATAGTGAGGGTATTAGTATTGATTCAGCTAATCATATAGTCACATATGAATTGCCGTCTAGCATTGATATCAATGGAGAAATTCTAAATATAGAAGACGCAAAAGAATATTCAATCAAAGTAAAAGGTTTGGCACAAAGCAACCAATATGTATTGAATGGAAGTTTCATCAAAGATAATGCTGTGGATAGAGAGTTTGAATTCTCAAAATCAACAGGTATTAGTACAACAAGTGGAGAAGATTTAAGGATAGAAGATGGTGTGCTAAAATGGAAGGTGTTGGATATAACAAACTATACAACAGTCACTATACAAATTACTTTCTTAGATTCTAATCAAGAGAGAAAAACTATTACATTCACAACTACTGGTACACGTGAAAATGATAGTTATGGAACTTATCAATACCATTATTATTCATTCCTAGATGACAGATATCGTTTAGATGACGGTACTGGTACAACCTATATTGATTATGGCATAATTTATAGTATAAAACTGTATGTGGCAGGTACGACTAATAGTGAACAAGCAGTTTTAAATAGCAACTATTCAAACGAAATTGAAATTGAAAGATTGAATAGAGTTGACGATGCACAATTATTGTCTATCAATGGAAATTTGAGCTGGAATTCTGTTGAAAATGTGACTAATTATATTGTCACATTGACTTCTAGTACAAATTCATATGTGTTTACTACCACTACAAATTCTATTGATTTCTCAGTGACGACAGACGATACAGGCAAAAGTTTAGAAGCTGGGACATATTCAGTAAATATTAGAGCTATGGGAGACGAACAAATCAATTCAAGATTAACCAATTCTAGTCACTCATTTATAAAATTATCTCCTGTGGAAAATATTGGTGTTGATAGTGGAAATCTCAATAGAATACGTTGGGATATTAATGAAGACGCACAAGGATATTGGGTCAAATTCACATATAATACTAGTGATGGAGTGTCGACAGAACATGAAGAAACTATTTCAGGAAGTGAAAACAATTCAATCCAGGCTCCTACTGGAATGACTGGTCAATATACAGTTCAGGTTAGAGCAATGGGTATAGGATATGGATATGTATTCAATAGTGAGAGCAGTTCATATACCAGTTCAAAAGATAGACCAAATCCTGTCGGTGCAGTGTTGTATGATAATGAACAATATAGATATTATTGGACAACTGCTTCTGATTTCGGTGAAGGAGATAGGTTAAGAATTACATATAATTTCAGACCATATATTCAAGCATCGTCTGGAATAGAATTGTCTAGTGATATACAATCTGTTGTGGTAAATTATAGTTATAATCAGGCTGGAACATATTTCATACAAGATTCAATTAAATATTACTATTACGCTCCTACTGTAATGGGACAAATAACCAGCTTTATGGTACAAGTTGAACGTGAAGGCAGTCTATATTCAGCAACAAGTAGAGGAGAGGATATTACAATGAATATATACAGCATCGGTTCAGGTACAGCAGAAGACCCATATGGGCTTGATAGTGTTGATGAATTGATGGAAATAGGACATTTTGCTAATGCCAACTTTAAATTATTGTCTGCAATAAGTTTTGCTCAAACAAATATTTCTGATTTAATAGAAGAAAAAGGTGCTATTGTTTGTGAAACATTCAGCGGAACACTTGACGGTAATGGTTATGCAATCTATGGATTTGGCAATGTACAATTGTCAAATATCAATCAATTTGCATTATTTAGTAATTTAAATGGTGCGACTATTAAAAATATTGTCTTTGGAGAGTCGACAGTCGATACAATTATTACAAATACATTTGCCAATACTAATAGTGATATGGTAAACTTAGCATTGATAGCAAATAATGCGAACAATGCAACAATAGAGAATATTACAACACATAATGTGAAGTTCGTTCTTGCAGGTTCTGGAAGATTAAGTAGCAATGTATATGTTGGAGGTTTATTAGGTGAAGCCACTGATACAACAATTTCGGGTTCTATCTTAGAGATTGAAGTACAGTTTGATGTAGACTTTACTTCTAGCAGTTATATAGGTGGTATAATCGGTTATGCTACAACTTCTACAATCAACTCAAGCTCTGATAGAGAAACAGAATTGACATTTACTATCACTCAGGCGAAAACTAATAGAACATTCACATATATAGGTGGAGCTATCGGATATTTAATAGGAGATGATGGTAGAAGTAGCGGAATATTTGAGGCAACGGTAGATGTATCGTTTAACAATATTTACGCTAGCAATCTTGGTGGATTAATTGGCTTTATGAGTAGAGCAACTGTTCAAGAAAGTACTGTTAATGGAAATATCACACATACAGGAATTAGCAATAGTACAAATATTGGTGCAGTTGCAGGTACAAGTCAGAGTGGTATTATCTCTCAAAATAATATTAATTTGACATTTGATATAGGAATTACCAATGCATCTTCAACAATCTATATTGGTGCAGTGGCAGGAAGATTAACTACAACAGGTTCACTAGATTGTCAAGTTTTAGATTGTGTGATTGCATACGAATTTGTTGATTGTACAGTATTGTCAAGTACTGATATCCAATCAATCGGTATTTACGGATATAGCAGTCAGACCAATGTAATTGTTTCTGGTTGCACACAGCGAAGTTAAAAGGGGAATGTATGAATTATTCAGACGAGATTTTAGAGAACAAAGCATTCAATTTCTTTAAACAATTAATGTACAATATTGTTTTGGCAATATGTATAATACTTGTTGTTTGTTTAGTACTTGTGTATGGCTTTAAATTTAGGCCATACGAAGTACTATCAAACAGTATGGCACCAGAATTTGTTGCGGGAGATATGATTGTAGTAAAAGCACAAAAAGAATATGTTGAAGGCGATATTTTAAAATTTGATAATGCAGGGCTACCTGTCACTCACAGGCTTTTAGATATTCGAGAAGTTGATGGTGTCACATATTATCTATGTCATGGTGATAGCGTTTCTGATTTGACACAAGAAGATGTTAAGCAAATGTCTTGGGAAGAGGTGTTAGATGATGGTACAATTCAACGTGTCAGATTAGAAAGTATTGAAGGAAAAGTTGTGGCAAGTTTAAAGAACTGGGGTTCATATTTTAATTTTGTCAGTGAGCACAAACTTTTAATCATTGCCATTATCGTATCAATCTGGTGTGTCAGTGCTACTGCACAAAATGAGATTGAAATGAAAAAGAGTAGGAGATTGTTGGACAAATGATAAAAAGAGCAAAAACTAAGAAAAACTTTATAAAAGTTTTATGCGTCATATTAGGCGTAGTTTTTGCATTATCTATGGGGTATACTTTTGCTGCCGAAATTTTAAATTTTGAATTCGGTAGCAATTCTTATTCTACAACAACTTATGCTACGAATCAGCAGTATACAATCATTAATGATACCATCAATAATCCTATACCATTTGGTACGGGGGCTCATAATTATGAAGTGGCAATAGAATATTCTTTTGGTTATGATTTTGATATACGAATAAAATACTCACTTGAATGGAATGGAGGTAATAATACAGATATTAATAATGTCATTTTGAATTATGCCAATCGAGATGCGTATATTGTGGATAACGAATATATTTATTACAAAGATACAATTTCAGCGGGCAATGGAACTTTAATGTTATTTACTGGTGTAGACTTTATTGACTCATCAGATGAATCATATATAGGAGCATCGTTGACAATCAATATAGATGAGGTGCGAATATATAAAGAGGGCGACACATATGATGAGACACATTCACTATATGTCGATAGTGAAGCAGGAAGAGCATGGTTAAAATACAAAAACAGTTCAACCATTGAAGGAGCATACGTTTTAATCTATAATAAACGCTCAGAAGAAAATTATTATATATCACATCCAGGCTTGGAATCTGCCTATTACAAAATGGTGTCAGCGAGTAATGTTGTGGAGAACTATCGATGGGCAGGAGGCAATAAGTATTATGCAGGACTTTCTGCCTATATAATTACAGGAGATTCTCCAATTACAATCAGTACGAGTATTGTTGGTACATGGAGGCACATTTCTACACCGAGTCAAGCAGTTAGTGAAAATAATATTAAATATAACTATTCTTCTGACTGGATATTTGATAGTTATCAAACAAATGGAGTGTTTGAAAATAGGCATTATGCTTATGTTATACCAGCAAATTCAGCAGTGTATGTAGAATTTTTGGAAAGTATAGAAATTACATGTAGAACACCTTCAAACATGGATAACTTCCAAGATTATGCAATATCAACAGCATTTGCATTGAATGGAAATCAATATACAGATGCTAATTTTGTTAATGGAATATGTGAAACGACAATATCATCTGCCGGAACATTTGCAAATACTACGACTTATTCACAACCAAATTTGGACGTTATAAATACTAGTACATACCAACCAGGATTATATGATGTCACTTTGGGTGTCGTTGGTGGTAGCCAAACGTTTAATACAAATATAAGTTTAACAAATAATACTTCAAGCAAAATCAGAGTGAACAGCGTATCCTTCCAGCTAAAATATACATTAAGCAATGCTCAACATCATACGGCAGAATCTGATGAATTTAATAATCCAGAAAATCAATGGAGCAGAAAAGAAAACCTTATGACAATAAGTTTATCTGCTGATAATATTAATAATTATATTGCTCCATATACAACAGTTAATATAAAAAGTTCGTTCAGTGCATCACTGGCTGAGAATATAATTAATACTTACTTAGGCAGATATGATGCTTGGGTTGAATTAGTTGTTTCAAGTATCGATTATACTGCTGTTGCAGATACGGTCACTACAACTAATTTGTCAGTAGAAACAAGCGCTGAACAAACAGACAGTGGAACAATTATAACATACAATGTTAAAAACAAATCAAATGAAGTAATTTCAAATATTAGTGCGACATTGGGTCTAGCACAATTGACTCCTAGTTATGATTTGCAGACAACACAACCGAGCGATTGGTTAAGTAGTTTCTGGAAATATTATTATTTGAATAATGGAGAATATGAACAGGTGCAATCTAATGTTTGGTCATCTAGCTATCAATATTATTCACTATCATATATTTCAAACAATATCACAATTTCAAGCCCAACTATATACAATGGATTTGTGCAGAGCGGTACGACATACACATCGACTACACTATCATTACTTCCAAATGAAAGTGCAAAAATTTTAAGTTTTAACATATCAAATACTGATAATGAGTTGGTGTTTACTGCATCTGCTAGTGGACAATCAGTTAGGACAAATACTGGAATTGATATTGTAAACGAAGGTACAGAATTTGCTTACATTGTCAATAATTCCACAAATTCATATTATGTTAGATTTACAGGTAGTGTGGATACAAGTGTGCCAAATATAGAGACGATTGACGATTATAATTATTATATTGGAATCGTGCGCCCAGGGCAGATTGTTAAACTCAATATGAGTGGAAACAGTATAGTTCAGTTTGAAACAATTCAAGCGACCGATACATTTACTTCAACGACACTTGAAAGTTGGGGAACACAAGTACAGACAATATTTGAAAACTATTTTAAATAAGAGGTTAGATGAAAAGAACGGGCAAACAAGTTAAATTATTGGGTATATTAGTCATACTGACTTTAATCTTTTTGTTTGCCTTTAATGTGACATATTCTTATTTTACAGCGACAGATAGAGTTGTTGGGAATATAGAATTTTCAAATTTAGACGTGCGCTTTGCATATAGGTCAAATAATGTGGATACTGTAGTGGATTCAGAGAGTTTAAGTGTAATACCAAGTGCTTCTAGTGGTACGATTTCTCGTGGCTCAACATTTAATTTAGCCTTAACTGATGGCACAGACATTAGCTATCTTGCTTTCAATTCATCTTCTGATTCATGTTCAAGTTATATAAGGTATAGAATTAATGCATATAAGGTTGTAAATGGAGTGGAGGATACCAGTGTCAATTACGGACAGTATTTTCAATTTGAAGGCGGTCTAGATATCATAAGAGAAATCAAGACAGTTGCCGGAGAAACTAATGCAATATATTTTGTTAGTGAAGCAGTAGCCGGAAATACTCGACGAGTGTTTGCAGATTCAATAACTTTATTAGATACTGCACCTGTGACGATGTTGAATTCACAAATCAAAATTACAATTACATTTGAAGCAGTGCAATCTGCTAATCAGGCATTTACAGCAGTGTTTAATGATGGTTGGGGGTATTTGGAAAGTTGGACTTAAAAAAGACTAATCGAAATTCTCAATTAAAAATTTGGTCAGTTTTGTTAATACTGACAAGTCTTTTATTATCCATTTTAGGAGTGACAAATGCATGGTTTACATCTGGTGAGAATAGAAAAATTGAATGTATTGTCAATATTGGACAAATTAATTTAAACGTTTATCAAGTTTTTTCGAGTGGTAGCGAGGTGTTAATCAAATCTAATGACGAGAATGAGGAAAGTTCTACTCCTAGTTATGTAGATTTAACAAATGGCACTAATGATAGAGAAATTATTCCAGACCAAAATTACAGTTTAAATTTAGTTTTGAAAAATGAAGATGAAGGAACGCAATCATTATATGTTCGATATAAAATAGAGTTATATGCATGTAATGATAATGCTGACATAATGCTTAATCCTATAATCACTGGGTATACTACTCCTACAAGTACAACAAATGGATTTGTATATAATCAAGCTGATGGATATTATTATTATCAAAACAACAATAATGAAAACCAAACATTTGAGTCTAATTCTGAGGCGACTTTGATTGGTGGGCTTACAATTCCATATTCAGATTTCGCATACACAGGGGAATATCCAACTATCAATGGTAATAACATAAGACTTGTGATTACTATTGAAGGTTTTGATATTAATCCACAGGCGTAAAGGAGGTAAATTATGAAAAATGATTTTAATAAATTCACAAAGAATGATTTACCTTTTGATACGTATACGGATTTACCAATTCAAACTTATGAAGAGATACAAAAGAATGATAATGAAAAAAATCTAAGGAAAAAAGAAAAGAAATTAAAAAGAGAGCAAAAACTTAAAGAACAAGTTGAAAAAAATATCAATTTTAATTCATCTGAACCTAGCATAAATCAAAGAGAGTTAAAAACTCGTCTAAAATCAGAAAATGTAGATTTGCAAGAATTAGAGGAACTCAATGAGTTAAATATAAGAAATTTCAGACATAGGTCAAGAAGAAATAGAGTGATAATTATAACATTGGTTATTTTACTATTAATCACTATGATTAGTATTGGCATATATGCAGGAATGGTATATTTACAGAACAATTGTTTTTTATATACTCATGGAGATTGTCGAGCAAGTTATATAGTGGACGGAATGGAATTAAAAAGATTCAGAACGCCAAATAATTTACAAGGCAACCGAGTGCTAAGAGCGGATTTTGATATTAAGTTAGAGAGTTCAGGCAGTTATGACGTTAGGTTTACAATTGAAGTTTATCAGTCAGATAAATTGTTAAACAACATTTTAATTTATGAACCTAATAAAGATTTATTTTATGATGGACATGATGGATATTTTTATAGCCGAGCACCAATTTCAGGTAGACAGACAATTGATTTGTGCTTGGGTGTAATTTTGGATATTGAATATGAAGACACTTTAAATGTTGATAATTTTAGATTAGAATTTCATACCTATTTCGACCGAGCTTAATTTTAATTGATTATTAGAGATTTCTTTCTAATTGATTTTTTATAGTTTTTGTGTTAAAATAGATGCGTGAGGAAAAATGATAGAATTAAAACATATTTATTATACTATAAAAGATGGAGATAAAGAAAAAACCATTTTAGAAGATATAAATTGTATTTTTGATGATGATTGTGTGACCGCAATTACTGGTCAGAATGGTAGTGGGAAATCTACGCTCACTAAGCTGATTATGGGAATTATTAATCCTACAAGTGGAAAAATTTATTTTAATAATATAGATATAACTGACAAAAGTGTGGACGAGCGAGCGAAGATGGGTTTGACATACGCTTTTCAACAACCGATTACATTTCGTGGCATAACAATCAAAGAATTGATAGACATTGCATCCAATGAAGACAATTCAATTCCAAAAGCTTGTGAATATTTGTCAAAAGTGGGCATTTGCGCTAAGGATTATATCAATCGTGAATTTGATAAAACTTTGTCAGGAGGAGAGCAAAAGAGAATAGAACTGGCATTGACACTAGCCAAATGTGGTAAGTGTATTATTTTTGATGAACCAGAAGCAGGAATTGATTTGTGGAGTTTTGAACGATTGAATAATATTTTTGAAAAAGGGATTTGTTATATAGTGGTCAGCCATCAAACACGTCTTCTCGAAAGAGCTGATAAAATTTTAGTGTTAGATAAGGGTAAAATAAAAAATTATGGCATTTCAGCAGAAGTAATCAAACACTTGTCTTCATATCAATGTAAGCGAGTATCGGAGGATTAATATGAAATTAGATAAAATTTCAAAAAATTTGCTTGAAAAAATAGCAAATTTGCATGATATACCCGATGGAGCAGTTTCTTTTAGAAAAAATGGAAAGGGTGAGATAGTTCGTTCCACTCCAAATATCGAAATTGTAAGAAAAGAAGATGGCTCAGGTATTGATATATTTGTTCACTCTTCATGTCAGCATGAAGCTTGCCATATACCTGTGGTTGTAAGTGAAAATGGTTTCTTTGATACGGTCTATAATGATTTTTATATAGAAGATGGGGCAGATGTAATAATAGTTGCTGGTTGTGGAGTTCATTCAAATACTGAAGCTGGGCATAATGGAATTCACACTTTCCATATAGGTAAAAATGCTGTTGTCACTTATTTAGAAAATCATTTAGCTTTGGGAAGTGGGCAGAATAAGATGTTAAATCCTGTCACAGAAATAAAATTGGGTCAGGGAAGCAAAATGACAATGGAAACAAATCAGTTGGGCGGAGTAGATTATTCTGATAGAGTGACACGAGCATGCCTTCTTGAAGATAGCACATTGACAGTTCATGAGAAGATTTTAACTTCCAGATTTAATGTTGCTAAAACAAATTTTAAAGTAAATTTGAAAGGGAAAAATAGCAAGTGCAATATTGTGTCAAGGAGTGTAGCTCGTGATGAGAGCGAACAGATTTTTAAATCCGATTTGCAAGGAAAGAATTTATGCTTTGGACATGTGGAATGTGATGGTATAGTTTTGGATAAAGCAAAAATAGATTCAGTTCCAAAAGTGAGTGCGCATTCAAATCAGGCATCACTTAGTCATGAAGCGGCAATTGGGAAAATTGCTAGTGAGCAAATTGTAAAACTGATGACCTTAGGACTGAGTGAAAAAGAAGCGGAAGAAAAAATAATTGAGGGATTTTTAAAATAATAAAAAATAAAAATTAAAATAATATTTATTAAAAAACCATTAAATTTATTAAAAAATTTATAAAAATTAATAAAAATATAAAAAAAATAATTAAATTATAATAATAAAAGAATTAATTAAGCAAAAAAAGAAGTAAAAACTTCTTTTTTTTAAACACCAAATAATGCTTCACTCTCATCATTTTTATTTATATCTTTTTTTAATGCTTCATATTTTAATTTTGTAGATTCACCCCCATGTATATGTTTAATGCTAAAATTTTCTTCCATTAATTTTTTTACTTCTAAAAATAGTTTATAATTTATATATTTTAATTTTGTACTTAAATCATGATGCACTGTACTTTTAGGTATATTAAATGCTTTTGCTGTCGCACGTATTGTCGTGTGATTTTCTAAAATATAGTATGCTAATCTTATTGTTCTGTCATCAAGTTCATCATAGTTCATAAATTAATCTCCTTGATTTAAACTATTGTCGTTTTAGAAAAAATATGTCAGAAAATATAAAAAAAACACAAAATTTGTCGTTTTGTGTTATATGAAGATTAATTCATAAATAAAAGAATATTAAAATAAATTATAATATAGAAGATAAATTAAATAATTATTTATTTTTGAATTATTTTAATAAAATAATTGATTTAATTATTTATTTTTTATATTATTTAAAAGATTATAACTTTCTGGTGAGAGTATAGCAGTTTCGATTCGTTTTTTTGATAGCGGAAATTCTTTTTCAATACGTGCAACAAATTCTTTGATTTCTTTTCGTTTGCTATCATCGTTTGCGGGACATTTGCTTTTTAAAATAGGCATATTTTTGCTGGCATTAATTATTTTCTTTTCATCAGTTAAATATAATGGTCTGATTAAGGTTATATTCGATTTTGACATGTATGATATTGGAAGCATTGTGGATAGACGTCCTTCGAATATTAGTGACATAAAAAATGTAGTGACGACGTCTTGAAGATGATGAGCTAATGCAAGTTTGTTGCAACCTAATCTGTTGCAAACAGTGTTTAGTGCTCCTCTTCTCATTTTTGCACATAGAGAGCAGGGATTTTTTTCTTTTCTAATATCGAATACAATATGCTTGATATCAGTTTTTTCAATAATCAATGGCACATCAAGCGATTCACAATAATTTTTTAATGCTGAGTAATCCACTTCGTTTGAATAGATATCAATTGTGACTGCATATAATTCATAATTGTAAAGATTAAATTTTTTAAAATCTGATAGGGCTTTTAGTAATACCATGCTGTCTTTACCACCAGATACTCCGACAGCAATCTTATCTCCATTTTGTATTAGGTTATATTTTTCTATTGCTTTGCGCATTGAACTCAATACTTTTTGCATAATTAAATTCTCCTAAAAAAATTAAATTTTTAAAAATTATAACAAAAATTACTTAAATTTCAATAATTTTTCTTCAAATTAATAAATTTTTTTAAATTTTTTAATAATTTAAATAGTTTTTATTGTTTTTCATAACAATTTTTATTTATTTTTTATTTGAGCAAATTAATTAAAAATTAAATTAGACAAAATACTATAAAATAATACAATATGTCCAAATTTCTTGACTTAATTCCCCATAATCTTATATAATTTAATTATAATATTTATGCAATCGCACAAATTAAGAGTGAGGGGTTATGAAAAGAAAAATATTGACCGTATTATCTGCAATATTTATCTTCGTGATGTGTGGAGTTTTATCTGCATGCGGTGATAGATATAAGGATATGGAATTCAAAATCTATTACGCTTTTAGCGCTGATGCGAGTGAGTGGTATGATGCCAGTCATGGTATTTCACTAAATTATGGCGGAACGGACGATACCTTTCAGATTGATGAAAATACAGGGGTGGGTTCAATCTATCTTAGAGTGGAAATAGATAATGTTAAAGAAAAGTATATTGACGAAATTATTGTGACCAAGTTGGGCACAAGTGGTGGTGTCAACTTTTCTAGTGCTACCGTAGAGCAAGATGAAGTATTTAAGGTGGATATTACGGGTAATACTAACTCAGCACTAAGATTTTATGAAACTAATTCTGGCAAAACATACGATATTGATTTATCCATCTATCGTAGTCTGACAGGAATTCAAGTTGATACATCGATTAAACCTGCTGTCAAAGTAGGAGACATGATAAGTTTGATGAGTATTAAAAACTTATATTATTTGCCAATGCGCAACGGTCAAACGTTGACAAATCAAACTGGCGTAAACTATCAAATCTCTGGAATTGGATATTACAACGAGGCAAATCAATATGTAGAGGTTCGTAATCAGGCATATGCATACGACTTTATGTCAATTAGTGAAGAAGGAGTTTTAAGAGTTAATTCCAACTACATAATCAATTCAAATGAATATATTGTACGTATTCGTGCAGTATCAAAACATAACCCTAATATATATGCTGAATTTGATGTATATTTAGTAGAAGAGCAAGAATATACTCCATTCGTTTCTTATACTAATGATGCTACAAATCAAGAATTAGGTTATAGCATGACATTATATAAAGATAATACTGACTTTGCGTCAGTTGATTTAACAATTGATACATCAACTTTATTGGGAACTAGCATTTATAGTTTGCCAGTAAATACAATCGATGGACAAATCAGTTATGAAATCGCAGTATACATTGATAATAAACGAGTTGAATTGGACGAATTGCAAGAGATTAATGGTCTGCTGGTCGAAAGTTTAAATGCAGACAATAGTATGTTAAGAATCACTGCTACAAATGACCAAATCTCTATCAATACAATTAAAATTGCTTTGGAATTATCTGGACTTGATTTTTCTGCATCTAATGCACCAGCTTATTCTCGTGAAATAACTGTTAACAAATCGGTTCTTCCAAACAATATTTCAATCAATGATGAATTGCCAATTTTGTCAGATTTACATGGAAGCATGACAGGAATTATTTATAGTACAAATAGTTCTTCTTATCAGGGTTTGGCTTTAACTCTGTTGGCTGTTCCAACGAATGCAAATACAGAAACGGATATTTATATCACAGCGAATGAAAATGTGATTATAACGGGTTCTTCTGTTGTTAGTTCTGGCACAAATACTTATAGAGTGAAGAGTGGAGAGACGATATATGTTAGGATAAGAGACAATGTAAGTAATGACCAAAGAATAACAATTTCTACTCAGGTGACACCATCAATATTTGAGAATCAAAGCATAACAGAACGTTTTGTAGAAATTGAATATACATTACGAAAAGTGGTGACGGCAAATAGTATTGAAGTTTATTCTGATGCAACGCTTAATAATTCAATTACTAATGGAGCATTGTATATTGATGCGAGAAATAATACTGACGCATATTTAAAAGTTTATTATACTGGTACAACATTGGAAACCTCATCAATTAGTTTGCAAAGTTCTAATGAAAATATTAAATTTGCTAATAATTCAAACAAAATTTTATTAAATGACCCTACTATTGAACGTACAACAGGTTTGACTGATGCTAATGGTACATATGATTTATTTAGAGTGTCATTCCCAGGAGTTGCGTCTGTCGAGGAATCAGTAATTACAGTGACTGCTGGTGACGAGACGGTTGGAGTTGAGACAGAATTTACAGTTTACAGCGTATATTTGCTTCAAGAGGATAGTCTAGTAGTACAATCTTCAAGTCGAGATGTGACAACATTTGATGATGTCGAAAATGGACATTTTAATTTTGCAGTAGTAAAAAATCAATTGGTCAATTTTGAAATCTTAGGACGAGTACAGGGAGCATTAAGTCTTAGCAACAGTGGAATTGTCAATTTCAATATTGAGGTGAACACAGATTATAACTCAAATTATGGAGGCAATTATAATTTCAGTACAGATGCACTTAGATTCAACAAATTAGGAAATAGTGCATTCAGTTTAACAGGTGTGACTGGTTCTAGGACAACAGTACTATCACTTACTGTCAGTTTCTATACACGAGTAAACAATGCAATTGAATTAACTTCAAAGACAATTTATGTCGATGTTGCAGTCTATGACCCTATTTCTAATATAAATATTTCAGTTTCGGCAAACGAAATTGTTTATATTAATGAATTCTATGAAGAGGCGTCAACCAGTGATATCACATTCTCATCTTATGCTTCTAACTATTCAGCAGCATCTAGTAGTGTAGTATTTAGTGGTCCGGACGGAGGAGAAATCGTTAAATCAGATGCTTCTCAATTGATGGTTGAATTTAATAGAGATTTGTATGTTGATGATACAATTGAAGTTTACTTAATTAATGGAGATGAAGAAATCGCCATTAATGACGAAACAATTTTGAAATTAGATTTAGCGAATATTTTATCGGGTACATTACATATCAAATTGACAGGTGTCAGTGATTATAATAGTTTGACATTAAGTTTGACAGCATTAAGATTTGGTGCAGAATCTAATGTGTCAGTTTCTACAACAATATTGTTCGCTGAGCATGAGGCAGTAGACGGAATCACTGTTTCTGGTGATAATATAGTTCAAAATGGAGTAGATAGTTATTATATCTATATGTCTTTCATTGATGTGGCAGATAATGGAAGTACGAGCACTCAATTTACTGCTACTCCGTACTACCTTTCTAACGAACCCACTGGTCTTAGATTTGATGATTTGACTTATGAATTATATCAAGTACAACAAGACCAAGATGGTAATATCATGTTAGACGGCGACAATCAGGCTATTTATAGTAAAGTTAGCAATAGTAGATTAAACATTAGTATTGACCCTGACACTCATATAGTGACCATTCAAGCATACAAAAATCTAGGTGGCGGACTATTTAGACTAGTTTTAGCAAGTATGGATTCGTATGATTCCATAACTCAAACTTATACGACCACTTATACTTTGTTTATATCAATCAGTGATGGTACGATGCAAAACAAATACATGATTAGTACACCACAAGATTTATATAATATTAACAATGATTTGAGTGCAAATTATGTATTGCGCAATAATATTACAGCAAGTGACATAGTAGTTAATGGACAAACAATATCTATTGCGCCTATTGGCGGATTAAATGAATTTAATGGTACACTTAGTGGTACAGTTCAAAATTTGAATTCAGATAATGAAGTAATTACTTCAAGATATAAAATTACATTAATGATAAAAAACACTGCTTCTGCAACAGATAACAATGTATATACAGGATTATTTTCAAGACTTGGAACAGATGCTAAAATATCAGACCTAGATATTGATGTAAACTTTGATACCTCATCATTCAATTCAACTGCGGGTGGCAGTCTAAATATAGGAGCGATAGCTGGTGCAAATGTTGGTGGTACAATCAGCGGAGTTAATGTAGTCTTATTAGGCGGCAGTGATAATATTATATTTGACCCTTCAAGAATTACTACAACAATTAATTTTGGTGGAATGGTGGGTCTAAATGCTGGATATATCAATTTACAAAATTGTACGGTTAGCAGCGAATCTCAAATCACCATTACCACAAATGCTAATGTTCAACATAATATTGGTATGGTTGTTGGTACAAATAGCGGTGAGATATATGGTAGTTATTTAGGAAAAGAAAGCTTAAATAATGTAAATTATACAATAATTGCTAATTTAGTAGTGGTAAATACCTCATTTAACCTTTCTCCAATTATATATATGGGTGCTGTTGCTGGACGAAATAGTGGTGGTTATATTCATAATATAATCGCTGGCGGTTTGATGAGAGCAGGAGACCAAAATGCCAATGAGGCGGAAGGATTTATTGGAGGAATAGTAGGTTATTCTACTGACCAAGCTGGAAGTAGTATTAGTGTAAAGGGCATTGAAACAGTCACAGTTTTAGGTATGGATATTTTCGGTGATAATTCACGTTTGGGCTTGGCTGGAATCGTTGGACAATCTGAAAATTCCACAATTACAGATGTTAGAGTTTTGGCATCAAAGGTTGCATTTGACCAATCAGATTTGACTACATATGGTCGCATTGTCGGCGGAGGAACGGTCGCTGGTATTATAGCAAATTCTACAAACGATGAAATCATGAATGCTAGTGTAGAAAGTTTCATTGCAAATTCTGCTTCTAATGATTTATTCTATATGCTACATAGTTCATCAAATAGGGTAGCAGGTTTAGTATATATTTCATCAAACACAAACCTAAACAATTCATTCATAGCAGCAAATATAAATACCAATACTAATTTGTCGTCTACTAATAAGATAATTTATTTGACATCTAATGCTAATGAAACTAATGTTTACTTCTTAGGTAGAGTAAATAATTTTGACCAGGTTCGTGACAATATTCTTGCACGTGATACAGGTTCAGGATACTATGTGGTATATTCAGAAAATTATATCATTGATTTCAATGCTAGTGCTGCACAAGAAATCAATTTGTCAGATTATTTTACAGCCACATGGGTAAATGAATCAAATCCATTCTATACTGTTCAATCATTCTTGACTGAATCTGATGTCACTAGTGAAAACTTTGATTCGTTGAAAGAAAACTTGTATGTTCTATCAAACGATATTTATGAAAAAGTACAATCAGATGATACATTTGACGATACATACGATTATTATTTGTTTGATTCTACATTGTGGACAAGTACAAGAGAAGGATTATATATCGCTGATGATGAAGGCTATTTAGTTGTATTGAATGATTATAACTTTAATCCTAATATGACCTATTATTCAGTGGAAGATGTCAATGTTAGAAATTATTATATTTTAGATTTAGATGGTAAATATGTGAAAAATGAAATTTCTAATATAAAAATCAATACACCATATTATGAATTAGAGTGGAAAACTGAAAATAATAATTGGCAATCAGATGTAATGGCATGGACAGGTTCAGATACAAACAGTTGGGATATAAGTACTGAAAGAAATTACATATCAATCTATGAAATGAATTTCTATTTCCCTTATATTGTAGAAACTGATTCATACGGAAATCCAATTTATGATAATGAGGGTAATAAAGTACCTCTAATGATAGAACGTCCTACTGAAATCCAAGCAAATATCAATGCAGATTATGTGATTGAAATTAATTCGACATTCATAGACAGTGATTATGAAATTGATAATTTCAATGTGACCAGCACTACAATAATCAACTATCATAATGATATTAACAATCCTTTAAATAATGAAACTTATAATAGATATAATATTGTGAATACAGCTTCAACTGGCGATATTCCTAATGGTTTAGTTGACCTCAATGTTATACCTTCTAATGCACAAGGAGGTGTCAGATTTGAGATTGTACGTGGTTCAGCATACGCATATATCAATTCACAAAATCAAATAGTGTTCACAGGAGTGAGTGGAGCCAATCCAATAGTAGTTAGATGCTATTCATTATTCAATGAAGAATTGGAAGAATATGTCATCTTCTTTACTCAATATGGATTATCTAATCTAGTTTTGACTTCGAATTCTGTTTATGAAGCAGATGAAGAGGGTGTAGATTTCGAATTATATACTCATACAGGCGCTAACTCTACATTAGTTAGTATCGATGCAGAAAACATATTTGAAGGACATGACTTTGCTACAATATTAGAAGCAGGGATAAATAATTATTTGAGTGTTCAAGCGGCGTCAGATAGCACCAATTCTGTATTAAATATTGTTAATGCTAATTCAACCAATGGTATAATGATAGAAGTTGCCAATACTGAATTTGAAGGCAATATGGTAAGTGAAATCATTGAATTCACTTTAAAATTAAATTTAACAGAGTATTTCGGTGAAGAATATTATCCTTCAAATAATGGAATTGACCAATATTTAGATTTGGCAAGTTCTAATTTGCGAGTTTTGGTATATAAAACTGCTACCAAGGTAGAGATTGAAGCAGGAGATTATTCAGTACAAAGCAACGCAAATATTGCTTTTGATGTGAATTTACATACAGGCTATATTGGAGGAGAGAATAGTTCAAATTATGTAAATTACACTACAAGTGGAAATAATATAATCTTAAATGAAACAAATAAAGATACAATTTCGTTAGTTATTGAAGCGGTTTCCGGTCAAGACGAATTGGAAGATTTATTAGTTAGAGCAAATGTAAATAATATTGTTGATTTGTTTGAGTTTGATTTCTCATATACGTTATTCAATGGTACGGATAACGAAACATTAGGTTATACTTATACGGTTGGAATGCGTCTAAAAGATGAATTCGATTATAGGTATATAACGTCAAGTATAGAATTTAGATTGACGGTATATGGTGCAAACAATACTAATATTCAAGATAGTATTTTAATAAAATACAATCCAACAGAACTTAGTACTGTACGTATTGAAAACTATACAGCAACAAATGTGACGAATATCACAAATTATACTTCTTTAATAGAAAGTAATACCACAGAGACATCAATTATTTCACCTGGTGGATTTGGTGGTGTTATGATGATATATTTAGAGCCTAGCTACTCTAATATTGTTTCTGCGAGCCTAACCAGCACGACTCTTTATGTTCCATCATTAGGAAGAAATGTTTCAATCATATTTGAACAGTTAGTTAGAAATGAAGATGGAGATTATGAGACAGTTTATCCAAACAATGAAACCATTGACGGAGGAATCAATCTTCGTTTAGTATCAAGTGTTGATGCTGAAGGAAATTATTCATATAATGGCATCATATATATACATACTCAGATGGATAAATTTGTAGGTATGTCAGGCACATTAGATGCAGTGTTAAATGTCGAAACAAACGATGGCAAAATAATTGAGCAAAGTAGAACGCTTTTGACAGAATATTTGCCAGGGGCGACTTTGAGTTATGATGGTTTAGCTATTAGTACAGATGAATATCTAATTCAAAAAGACACATACAATAATGAAGTAGATATCCAAGTTTATGGTTATCAATTTAATAGTAATCCTAATATCAGTTTTGTTTGGAAATTAAATGCTGGCGATACTACATATACATATGATAAAATTGCAGTAGTAGGATTAGATGAAACTCGTTTTGAAGAAAGAAAATTATCATTGTATACATATAATGGAACAACATATGTTAGTTGCGGTGCAGATGCCGTGTTTGACCCAGATGAAAATTATTATGAAGATAATAGAAACATCATAATTGACAATGAGGGTCAAAGATATAATATTCTAGATTATCTAAGTTATCGCTTTGAAGATGATTACAGTCAAGTTATTGCTAATCCAGATGGCTCATACACGATGACTGTGCTATTAAACGTAGCTCCAAATATTCCAGCAGGCTTTGAAATGAAGGCGAGTCTAACTTTGGCAACATCGGGTTCATTGATTACCAGTGACCAAGAAGATAGTTTAATCTTCTATCCGGTAGATTATTTGGTTAACTCAATAACTTCAACAAGTTTAACTAATGGCAATTTGAACATTGCTTATAATAGAACATCTTCAATAGATTTCTACTTTGGTACAGAAAACGCCAATCGTGACTTGTCAGAAGAAATTTATAACAAGATGCTAAATGATATATCAATTACTAATTTAGCAAGTTTGTTCTCTTATATTAACGGCAGTGGGGAGATAGTTCAATTCAGCGATGATTTGGAATTACACCCTGAATTTAGTGTAAATGTTGTTAATAGAAAATTGTCAATTACAGGACATGACGCATTTTATAGGACGATAGAATTTAGCGTTCATTATGGTTATGTATTAGAGAATGGACAATATGTATTAAAATTCGGTACAATGTCAGAAAATTCTCTCAATAGAACACTTGAATTTAGTTTTGTATTAAATATTTATGCTAACACAACAGAAGAAAATGCAATTCCAATTTATTCAGTTGATGATATATTTGACCCAGATACAGGTGCATGTTTATTGGGTGAAGATGCAGACTATATTTTAATGGATGATATAGTAATTGACAATCTTGTACCAATCGATGTAAACATTGCTAGTTTAGACGGAAATAATAAGGTTATTAAAATCCGTAGTTTTGCAGTCGGAGTGGATAGAACAGAATATGGTCTGTTTGCAAATATAGGAACTTACCAAGATGTCAATAGCATTACACAAACTACAATTTTAAAGAATGTAATAGTTGATTATAGCGAATTTAATTCTAGCCTCAATTTGACAAGTAATAACATTACAGACATTACATTTGGCGGATTAGTTGCCAATAATAATGGTGGATTAATATATAACTGTGATGTGTTGAATTTAGGTACAACTACAAAAACAATCGATATAATATTAGACAATAGTACAGATGTTAATATCGTGTTTGGAGGTTTAGTTGGAAATAATGCTGGTATTATTACAAATTCTCGTGTGGGAAGATTGGGATATACCAAAATAACTGCTAATGAAGATAGTGAGACATCAGTTCAGGTTGCAGGCAGTGCTATAAACTTTGTAATAGGCAATAGTAGTTTAGCAACAGGTCAAGGTTTCGTGGCAACAGCAGGTGGCTTTGTAGGAAACAATACAGGAACTATTGCGACTTCTTATGTGGCAAATACTGGATTGACTAACTATTCAACTGCACCAGAAGGTACTGGTAGCAATTATAGTATGACTGCTGGTTTCGTTGGTGAAAATAGTGGAACTATTTCATATAGTTATGTCAAGGCACTTGAAAGTACAATTAGTGAAACAAATCCTTATTCAACAGGTATGGAAATAAAATCTCCAACCAATGGTAATGTCGCAGGATTTGTATATCAAAATTCAGGTAATATTAATAATTCATTTGCTAACACAGTACTAACTTCACAATCAGCTTATGTCGCAGGATTTGTTTATAACAATCAACAAAATGGTGTAATTAGCGAAAGTTATGCGGCTTGTACACTTAATGGTGTAGACACAGCAAATGACGCATCAGAACAACCATTTGTTGGTGTAAGCAATAGCGATGAGTTATTGTCATTTGGAACGTTAGAAAATGTATATTATTTGATTGATACTAGTAATTCTTTCATAGTTAAGACAGAAGAGGGCAAGGACCAAGCAACAGGTTTAAATCAAGATAATTTCAATGATTCGGATAACTTGAATGGATTTGTATTTATAATCAGTAATTCACGTACTGAAAGAAATCAAGGAGTTTGGTCTTATTACAATCAAAATAATTCATATAGAATTTTACCAGAACTTACGAATGCTAATCAAATAGCACATTCATATAGATATTTATTAAGACAAGAGGGTTCTGATTATATCTATTCTAATGCAGTGTCATATGCATTGGGAAGCATAAACAATCCTTACATTATACGAAGTGTTGAAGAATACAATTCTATAATGCTAAGCGACGGTACAGACGATTCGATGACAGGATATGTAAGATTTATCAACAATATTGATTTTGCTAGTGATGAGACAGCAATTCAAACGCGTGTAAACTTTACATTAGGTGACATAGAGGGTTCTACGATTACCAGTGTGGAAGGAAACGGCATGACAATTAGTGGAATCTACCTAGATGTTGGTAATTCAGAAGAAAGTTCAATCGGTCTATTTGCAAATATTGAAAATACTTATATTAAAAATCTAAATCTAGAATTTGCTTCTACCGCAGAGACGGACGGACAATTCAGTTCATTAAGTGCCATTTATTCTGGCGGATTGGCAGGACAGATTAATAATAGTGTAATTATTAATATAGATTTAAATGGAGCATCTACTACTATTAGCGGACAAAATTTTGCTGGTGGTTTGGCAGGTATTATAACAGGTAAAAGTTTAATATATGGAATAGATTCAAATCTTAGTGTAAAAGCAGTCAATACAGACACTCATTATTACATGTATTATAACGAACCAGAATTTAATAATATGCGAGCAAGTGGTTCAATTACTTATTCAGGAAATTATAGTACATATTTGACTCAATTATCATTTGCTGGTGGTATTGCAGGTGTGATTGATATTGAAGAGAGAGAATATGTAGAATATAATCTTTCATATATCAATATTTACGGCAATGAGATGTATGACAAGACGAGCATAGATGCGAACATTTTAGCTGACTATGCTGGTGGTGTTGCAGGTTATGCAGGAAGTCAAACTGAAAGTTTGAGATTAAAATACTATGTTGGCAAAACTAATTTGATTAGAGGTCAATTTGCTGTCGGTGGATTGTTCGCTGTAAGTAGCGGTAATATCACAGCTTCACAAGTGACCGCAGAAGAAGATGAACAATATGTTTACGATACAACATTAGGTCAATATATTCTTGATATTGAAAATGGAGAAGAAGCACAACTAGACACCGCAAATGCAGGCAACTTGAATCTACTAGAAACATATCGATATGGTGGCGGTTTGATTGGTATAGCAATCAATTCTAATATCAATTCAACTTATAGCAAAGTAGGATTTAAAGTCGGCAGAACTATTGGTGGTTTGATTGGTGTTGCAGTTGGAGCAAATGTTGTATATTCATATGCTATTCCTTATGTCAATATTGATGATACGTATCTAGAAAAAGTTGGTGGGTTGATTGGTGCAGCTTATGGAGTAAGAAGTGGTACAATCGACAGAAACCAAGAAGTAAGTGAATATATTGGATATTTGACGAACATATTGGGTGAGACTAACAAGACAACGGATATTCAATTTACATTCTCTACACTTTTATTAGATAAAGATGATATATTAACTAAGAATGTAAACACTAATGATTACATTAACTTTGACTATGTCAGTGCAGATTATGGACAACTTGATGGCGATTCAAATGGCTTCTTGACAAGCAATAA
The DNA here is from genome assembly GCA_944377485.1 of uncultured Clostridia bacterium. Classification (GTDB taxonomy): domain Bacteria; phylum Bacillota; class Clostridia; order Christensenellales; family UBA1242; genus Onthoplasma. The sequence goes on from CALWFB010000001.1 coordinate 176,406, forward strand.
AGGAAGTTCATTGTTGTATGTTTATGCCGGTAGAGTTAGCGCATACGACAATATTGTTGTAGAAGGTGAAGCAATCGTTAAACATTCAAATGCTGTGCGTGCTGATGACGAATATATTAGATTACTATATGATTTGAGTGAAGATAACATTGAACAAGTTTCGACTTTCAATAATATATTCTCAGGTTGGTCAACGACTTATTGGACTCTCAATGCAGAGCGTTATTTCCCATTGCTATTGAATGAAAATGTAGAAAATTATATAGAAATCTCTAACCCTGATGACTTCTATCAATTGATTAATAATCCTAGCGGAAGTTTCATGATTGTTGAAGATATTGACATGACTGATTGGTGCAATAATTTAACAAATTCGAATTATATATTTGATATTGAATTTACAGGTATTTTAATTGGTGAGAAGGAAGATGGAAGCATTCCAGTATTATCAAATCTATATCTAAATGCTAGAAATTCAGGCAATGCAGGACTATTTAGACAAACAACAGATGCAACGATAAGAAATATCACAATTCAATGGGGTGAAAATCCTGCTGATATTAATGAAAATGAAAATGGAGTTCCTGGTTCGGTTATCTTAACAAACACTATTGATACATTTGGAGGTGTATCAAGTGTGGATAATGGTTCATTATTTAGCAATTTAACTGTTAGAATTGTGCCAGCAAATGACGGTGAAGAATTAAGTTTATTCAATTCCAATAATGGTTCTATATCTGGATTTGGTGGTATTGTAGGAAGTGCTACTGATAGTAATATTTTGAATTGTACTTTCTCTGGAAGAGTAGATGCTAAACTGGTATCAAGAAATCAAAATAATATTATATTTGGTGGTATTGTGGGTGAATCTGATAAAACTGATATCTCAGGTTCTGACTCAGAAGAAGAATCAAATATGTCAATCATGAACTCTAATATTGGTATCAATACTGATGGTAGAGGACAAGCCGAAGAAAAAACAGTATTTAACTTGTCATTATCTAATAGTTCAGCAAGTAATGCGTATATTGGTGGTGCAGTTGGACATGCAAACAATACAGCAATTTCATCGATTTCAGTGGGTAATTATTCTTATGAAACTGATTATAGAAGAATTCAATTTAATATTACTCTTGATAGTTCTAATACTAATAATTATTTAGGAGGTGCAGTAGGTCAATTACAAAATAGTCAACTTTCATCAGTTGATGCCATTACGACAATTAATGTATCTGGTGAACAACAAGTTTCAGAAGGTACTACAAATTGGAACAATTCGATTGCTGGATTGGTTGGTTATTATAGTTTAGCAGGTAGCGGTAATGATAGTCTCAATATAAATAATGCTAACACTTCTGCAAATATTAATTTCTTAGATGAAACGAGTATAACTAATTTGTATGTATCTAGTGGTATAGGATATGCATATAGTGCCAATAGTACTGAATTAAATATCAGACAATCACTGTTTACAGGTAATATTAATTCTGAAACTGAGACAATATTAGAAGGCGAGGGAGCAGGAGAAGTTGAATATATTACATGCACATTAAATAATGTCTATGCTGGTGGAGTTGTTGCCTTTGCATCTAGTCAAAGCAATTTAGTTTTGAACGAAGTGATGTCAACAACTGACATTACTATTGGTGGAGCAGAGTCCACTACAAAACTTTATGCTGGTGGTTTGATAGGTAGTGCGAATGTAGTAAATGCTACGAATGTGGCTACTACTGGTAAAATTGTACCAATTACCTATTATTCATCAGACAGCACTCAAAATGAATTCTATGTTGGAGGATTTATTGGTTATGCAAGTAGTAGTACAATCCGCAATGCATATTCATTAACTAGCATATTAGCAGACAGTTTGACTCACAGTGCAATACAAGATTTGAATATCAACGCATTGTTCGGCGGAATAGCTAATCAGATAACCACTGAATATGTTTATTATTCCTCTGATTATGCATTATTCACTGAGTCAAGTGATGCGGGTTATAATTTAACTGCATATACATTAACACGTAGTAATGTATGGAGAGCAGACGTAAATAATGGATTAAATTCTAGTCAAGGGTTCTGGGCAGAAACTAATGTATCAGCTGGCACATACTATTTGCCATTCATTGCAAGTCTGAGTGAAGCTTTAGTCAATTATGGAGTAATGAGACAGGTTGGTTCTTCATATACATATCTATTAAGTGCTCTCAATCCTACAATAATTGAAAGTGCAACTGCAAATATTTTGCAAAATGAAGGTGATTCAACATTCACTTATTACATTTTGTCAAATAATATTGAAGACAGTGCAGGATTATCTTTCACTAATGCATCGGGTGTGACGAATGGGGTGTTGAAAGGTATATTAATCGGTGGAGAAAAAGAATATAATGTGCCTGTGTCCAGTGCGACAACTTATACTGACCCTGCTGATTCAACATTCGTAGTGACAGGCTTGATTCCAAAGGTTGCTAAACATAGTGCAATATCTAATCTACATATAAAATTGAAATCTAATACTTTGTATGAACGTTCAAATATTTCAGGTATAATTGCGGGATATAATGAGGGTGTAATATTTAATAGTTCAGTGCAAGGAATAGATGTTAAACTTTCTGTCAATAATTTAGGCTTAATTACCGGACGAAATGCTGGTATGGTGTCATATTCATATTCAACCGCTGAAATTGTAGAAATTTCTGGTACTTTGTCAGGAATCACATATGAAAATCAGGGTATGATTTTATCATGTTATTTCACTGGATATATTAATAATGCTGGCAACACAACACTTGCAGCGGGTATTATAATACGTAATATACAAGTGACAGGTACAAATACATATTTATCTAACTTTGTATATAACACATATATGGCTGGTGTAATTGAATTAATTAATGGTGAAAATTCATTCATTGCTAATTCAAGTGGTATGAATGGTGCAAATAACTATATTGATTCATTAGCAAATATAGAATCAGTTATGATAAATTCAGATTCTAATACTATATTGAGTACAACTACAACTGCTAATCTGATGTCGGCAGATGTATTAAGTGGTAGTTGGTATCACACAGCAAATAAAATTAATAATAATTACTATTTAATCAATAAAAATAGCGAAACTTATGGATACAATTATTTATATCCTACTTATAGAGTTAGAAAAATTTCTTCTAGTACTTCGACTGATTGGACAAATCCAGCGGCATTTACTTATGTTGATAATAATTATCAGTTATATACAGGTAATGGAGTTGTCGATACTAGTCTAGATACAACAAGCATCAGTGATTATGAAAAAGTTGTCAATGCACTAAGTGGAACGGAAAATACATTAACACCTATTGCTAAACAAAATATAATGAGAATTCCACACTTGGGAGTATTATCAGCAATTCAAAGTTTGGCATTAGACTATGTTGAAGAAGATGATGTATTCACAAATAGCAATTTATATTATGTTCTAATCTATGATATTGATGGTAGAGGAAGGTCTACTAGCAGTCTACAATGGGAATCTGTTGGTTTGAGCAAAGAAAATGCGGAACAAAACAAATTTTATAATGGTTCACAAGCTTCATTCACAGGATTCTTTATATCAAATAAAAATTATAATTTCTCAGAATTGACTTTAACAAATTCATGTCAAGTATCAGGATTGTCATCTGGAATATTTGCAAACATCAAGAATGCATATTTCGGATTCTTAAAACTAGGTGGTGGTGCTGAAACATTATCAAATACAAATTCAGAAGATTTAGGTACTGGATTATTAGGAATCAACATTAATCCTACCATAGAAGAAGCTGATACTACTGACAATGTAATTGTAAATAAAGTTCAATTTGTACAAAATACAGACATTAGTGCTAGTGGAATTGCGGGAGGTTTGTTCGGCACGATAGAATCAGGTAATGTGTTGATTAAAGATTTAGTCACATATTATATAGATGCTGGCACAAATACTCGTCCTGCAATTACATTCAGTGAAGGAGCCAGAGTTGGTCTAATTGCTGGTAGTGCAGAAAGTGGGAACATAAAATTATCATTTACTGAGGACGGATTAAAGGATGAAGAAAATCTTAATGAAGAAAATGATAGTTGGTATGTGCGATTTGATGGAAGTAATATTGTATTTGCCGGTGGATTATTTGGATTAATTAATAATAGTGGCATTACAATTGACGCAAGTCATGACTTAAAAACTGAATCTAACAATAAGATTAACATTTTCACAGGAGAAGATGGTGTTCAATCATTAGGTGGAATAGTAGGTCTAATCACAGGTTCAGCAGGAAATATTGCATCAATATCTAATCTGACTGTATTAGCTAGACAAATTTCGGCAGATGGTACTGATGTACCGTTGAATATCAAAGTATTTGGTGGATTAGTATCAAATCTTGGTAGCGGAACAGATTATATTAATAATTCAACTGTTTTATTTACAAATTGCGGTATTGATTTACAAACAGGTTTGAAAATATCATCTGTCATTGATACACAAAATAATGTTGGAAATTATTTTGGTCTGTTATCAGCCAAAATAAATGGCGGAGTATTGAATGTTGAAGATTACTACATTGAGAACGGAGATACTTCAATAAGTTATGAATGTTCAACGACAGGTGAAGAACAGGGAACATCATATCAATCTAGCAGAGAAAATACTCAGGGAGCTGGTATGCTAGTTGGATATCAGTCAAATGCTAACTTCACATTTGATTATGTTCAAGATACTGAATTCCCAACACTACATTTCACTAATGGATATAACTTAGGTGGAATCGTTGGTGTATATCTTTCTGGTAGTATTGGTATTGTGAAGGGTGACAATAGTTATACTGTCAATTTATATGGTACTTCAAATGTAGGTGGAGCTATCGGACTAGTTGACGATGCGGGAGATTCAGACATTTCCAATATTATAATGGAAAACACAACAGTAGGAGAAACAACAGTTGAATATTGGAATTTCATAACTGATGAGACCACATTTGCTACTTTATACGCAGATTCAACAGGTGCAATTTATCAAAATAGATACAATTGGGGCGGAATGTTCGGTTATTATCAGAAAGCCTCATTGCAGTACTCAATCAAGACAGCCGGTGCAGGAGATGAGATAATAAGTGAGCCAGTCACAATTGTCAATGCAAATGTTATTAATGTAGGAGCAACAAGTAGTGATTATATTAAATACATTTACAACATTGGAGGTATTGCAGGAAGAATCTCTACAAACACAACCGTAGTAAACGACTTGGAAAATAAAGCGGATATAGGACCAGATACAACTGCTACAACATCTTGGGGATTAATTGACACAAATGAATACGCATTAAATTTTGCGGCATTAGGTAATCAAATTAATAATACAATTAGAATGATTAATGTTGGTGGAATAATCGGATACGTTAGCGGAAATGAAAATGGTTCGACTAACATTACAGATATAAAAAATAGTGCAACAACAGGTATAACTGGATACCAAAATGTTGGTGGATTAATTGGATATGTGGGAAGTAATATTACTGTAAAAAATACATTACAGTATGAAATTTTAGAAGATACATTAATTGTGGCAGGAAATATGTATTACAAAAATACTGGCACAGAAGATGAACCTGTTTATGAACTATATGTTGCAAAAACAGGAGATACTGGTTTATATACAATTTCAGCAGATTCCATAGCGACATCAGGAAACGTAGTAGGCGTATTAAATGTTGGTGGAGCATTTGGGCACTTTACTGGTAATACAGTATCTGGTATATGGACTGAATCCAATGTATATGGAAATGCAAGTGTTGGAGGCTTAATAGGATATGTCACAAATGCATCATCATATATAAATGGAAATGTGGTTGCAAAAATATCTAACGCAAATTCTGATGGTGTACCAGCAGAAAATAGTGAACCAGTTGAAGTAAAAGGAATATATTTATCCATTGCAAGAATCACAACGACCAGTACTGGAAGTAGAGAATTAGGATATGAATATTATATTCCTACTAGTGTTGGTGGATTTATTGGAACAGCAGAGGCCGGTATTCTAGAAAATAATGAAGTCTATAATACAAATGTAAATAGTACAGCAGAAGGAACAATCAGTCAATCAACAGATAATTCAAATAATGTTGTAATTTCTACTATCTCTAATAATATGTATACATTGCAATTTTCGGGAGGTACTTCTAATCCAAGTGACCCTAATACGGCATATGAATATTATGACTTTGATGATAGACAAATTTATCAAAATAATGCAACTACAGACTTTAATGAACTAGCATCTGGATTTGGAGGTTTCATTGGTTCAACTACTTCAGATGTTGCATTTGCTACTCACGAAAATAATTTAGTAATTGAATCAAATAAAATTCAAGTAAATATAGAAGCACAAATGGGTGTAAATGTTGGAGCATATTATGGAACATACTATGCACATAACTCATTGACGATAGGTGGTGTAGTAAAATATATCTTAACCCCAACTTTAATGGGAGATGTGGAAGTTAGTGGTGGATATAATGTTGGAGCTATAATAGGATATTATTCTGGCGTTAATTTAAGCCAATATTCATTGAGCGAAGCAACAGGAAATGGTAAAATTTCAATGCAAAATGCATTTACAGGAATGTATATTGGTGGTTTATTTGGGAAATTAGTATCAAATGAAGTTGATAGTTTTGTAATGTCAGACCGTACGGACGTTAGTGTAGAAATTAATGTAGCCAATTCATATTATGCAGGAGGATTAGTTGGTCGTCTTGAAGTGACAGGAAATGCAAGTTTTGATGGTTCAATCAATGCAAATATAGCTCCGATTAGCGATACTATTACTGCACAAAGATTCGGTGGATTATTAGGAATGTTAAAAGTTTCAAAGAGCGGACAAAATATTGGATATAATCTGACTGTGACAGGTGAACATCAATATGCATTTACTATCAATACAATAGAAAATTCCAACTATGATGATGTTACAAGTAGTTTCGAAGCTCAACAAGGAGATAGTGCTGAAATAATTTTGAGTGCTATGGCAACATATATCAATCTTGACACATTCAATGTCTCACCAACTTCAAATTCAACATTTTATAGCAACACGGCAAACAATCCAACTAGGACAGAAGATTCATGGGGTTGGGCAAGAGATTATACAATGTTTAAAACAATACAAAGGTGTGTTCCTGCCTCTGAAAACAATGGAGAATGGGACGCAATTTCTCAGGTTTATGATGCATCGAATATTACATATGTTGCAACAATAAACAATTTAAGGTTGACTACGACTCCATTATATGGACAAGCATCAATTTGGACAGATTCTAAGGCAAAAGCGGAAGCTGCTGGTTTGACAATTGAAAATAATAAAATTGTAAAACCTGAAGATGAAGAACTTCTAGCAGCGTATGATAATTGCCGTATCATTGAAAGTCGTGGGGATAATGAATACATATTTAATCCTAATTATATTTGTTATACAATTTATGAAGAATTTGAAGGTTCAGAAAAATTATATTCAGCTATAGGTATTGCAGAACCATATTTTGATGAATCCGGAGAGTATGGAACACCTACATATACAGAAACTGGAGGAGGGTTCTTAGGATGGCTTTCAGCAATCACAGGATGGTCAGATGGACCAGAAACATGGATTCCATTACAAATCAATTATGATAGTGAATATCAAGGATTGACATATATTGATTATGACGCAGGCTCAAATGAGGATTCTGGAACATATAAAGTAATAGGCAAAAATGAAAGAGAATATTTCTGGCCAACAGATAAAAGTACAAGAGATTATTTCTGTACAGTAGATAATTACTATCGTTCAAATACTGATGGAGGAAAGGATAATGAAACAAATCCAACATATTTCATGTTTACCTATTTCTACGAAAATTCAACAATTAATGCAGATGAACATTCAATAAACTCGGCAGAAGACCATTTTGCAACGAGTGGTTCAATGTTTGAAGTCAATGGCTTAGTATCTGATGCTTATGATGAGAGAATGAAAGAAGAAGCAAAGGGATCTACTTATCCTTGGTTAAAACCAATACAATTTGTAGTAGAATGGGCCCCTGCAATTATTTTTGGAGGAGTAATTGCTGTTAAAGGAGTTGTAAAATTGGGCAAAACTGTGTTTAAAAAATTAGTTCAAAAAGCTGCCCAACAAATTCAAAAGGTAGGAATGAAAAAATTCTTACGCAATATTGGTGGAAAAGCAGTTAGAACAGCATTAAAAGGAGCATTCGTATCGATACTTCTAGCGCAATCCATGGCAGGTGATTCGATAGAACTCCAATATTATGAGATTAGAGGTGAATCAATTGGTTATATGTCAGAATCATATAAAAGAGAAATTGTTTATGAAAATGGTAAATTAAAAACTCAAATTGATAAAATTTCATCTAACAATAGTGATGTGAATTATATATATTATTCAACTACACGTCCAAATGATTATTATAGTAAAAGATATTTTGTTTATTATCAAAACGGAATGGATGGTGATGAACCAAATTACGAGACAACATACTTGTCAAGTGTTGAAGGTGGTCAAATAGTTGAAGATGACACTAGCTTGTTTAATGGGGCAATAAAATTCACGTATAATGGTGCTGATGCATACGCATACGAATACTATATATATCAAGATGGAGCATATTATGTACTTATGGACTCAATAGAAACTACAATTAAGCAAGTTCAACTTCCTATTGATGATTCTTTGAGAGTTTATAATGACTATGTGACAATTAACGGTTATTACTATGCTAGGGGTACATACAATGGCACAAATTATGAATACAATCAAAATTTAGGTACGTTAGATAATGCAATGATAAAAGAAGGAGACGGTAGCTATTCAATCAATGGTGTACCATGGAGTGATTCTAATGGTTTAGAAGCTGAAAATTCAAATTATAATTTGACATATTCAATAAACAAAGATAGAGATTATTCAAAATTAGAACATAATGGTGTTATACAATTGACGTACTTAGACGAACAAATTAATTATTATTATGGCTATGGTTATATGAAAAACGCTTACTATACAGCTAATGGTATAGGTATTGACGATGCGGATAATATGTATGGAACATTTATATATGATGCATCAAGAAGTACAGAAGGTTTGCGTCTAGGTATAGATTATGTGGTTTTGACATACACAGAAGTTGATGAAGATAATAATCCTATAGTTCATAGATATAATTATTTTATAGATTCTATCACAAATGCTTCTGCTTCAAATGATATTAAAGAGTTGGAGGAGTATTACTCAGCAGATAGTTTTGGCAGTTTGAAGACGCTAAGTGCTGAACCAGACGCAGGGGATAGTATAGATGTTAAATTATATCCTAATTCATTTGATAACCCTTATGCAAGTTCTATTACTAATTCACAAGATAATAATTATTATTTGGTAAATAAAAACAATTCAGGAACTGGTATTCAGCACGCAACCACATATTATTATTATGAGGGAGGATATATCGCTATAAATCTTGGCACAGAAGCAGAACCTGAATTATTGGCATACCAGAGAGTAATCGATTTCAGTGAATATAATGGAAATGATGAGTCATTAAAAGTTGAGTTTATACCAGTGTATAACAGTAAAGGAGAGATGGTTTTCTATTCTTATAATAGAATAAAAGAATATCTTCAAAATGGAGAAACGAATATGTATACAGACGATATAACGGTATATACAGATGAAGAAGATATTGATTTAAGCAAAGTTGAAAATCAGTATAAACTTATTGATGATCATATACTTTACGCAGTCATATCGGATAAACAAATTATCAATGGAGTTTTGAGTGAAATTTCTATTAGCATGCCAAACACTGAAAGTTATGATTTCAATGATAACAAATATTTAATGAATGATGCTCTTCAATTCTATACTAGATACAAATTCTTAGATTCAGGTGATAATTTTGGAGAAACTGGTTG
>CALWFB010000002.1 GCA_944377485.1 uncultured Clostridia bacterium
CTTTTGTCATTTGTTCCTGTCATAGCCCTGTCAATATATTCATTAACAACAATCAAACCATTTCTTTCAGCATATTCCTTACACACTCTGAGTTGTCCATCAATACTTTGTTCTGTTTGACTATCGCTTGAATATCTTGCATATATAACGGCTTTGTCCATTATTTTTTACTCCTTTTTTCATTCTTATATTCAATAATAAGTTGATTTTTTAATGTACCACGACTAATTATAACATTTTCATCAATATCATTTAAACAAAATGGTATTTGCACAAGTTTATAATTTGGAAATTCTTTTAAATAAAAATCTCTTGCCTTTTGAACCATATTCACAAATTTAGTATCATGCCATAAAGCATTAAACTCTTTATCTTTTAATTTCCCTATATTGATACCATCATCGTAAACTTCACCATTGTAAATATTAATTTTTACATTTTTATTTTCTACACAATGTAAATGTGGTACTGAAGGGTTTGGGTCTCTATCTGTGATATGTAATTCCCATTTCATACCTTTAAGTGAAATTTGAATGCGACCTAGCATTATTTGATGGTCTGCAAATAAAAGCCACTTAAAAAACCTTTTAATTTTATACCAAATCTTTTTAAACATAATTTATCCTTTTTTACCAACGTGACTTAAAGTCGGTTGTAATATAAGTCACATAATTGTTATTATTATAATGTAAAATTTTTATAAAGTCAATAAATATGGAGAAAACCAATGATTAAAGAAAAAGTTGGACAAAGAATAAAGGAATTAAGAATAAAACAAGGATTAAGCCAAGAAGAATTTGCATTCAGATGCGAATTAGATAGAACTTACATAACAAGTTTAGAGCGAGGCAAACGAAATATATCTTTAACTAATTTAGAAAAGATAGCTAATGCTTTTAATATGACTTTAAGCGAATTTTTTAATTTTGAAAAATAAGGAGGAATTGATGAATAAATTTGTGTATATTAAAAAAGATTTTTATAAAGAAGATTTCATTATTAAAGCAAATGAAATTGGTATTTTAGTAAAACAGGAAAACAATGAAAGCATTGTTAATTTTATAAATCAAAACAAAAATATTAAAATAAGTAGTGATCTTGTGACAGAATTTGATCCGCGAAAAACTGGCGATCAATTTAGTAAAAAGGTTTGTAATATTTGTAATAGATTGCTTGACGTGGATAATTTTGCAAAAAATCAAAATGGTAAAAATAATAGAACGGTTCGTAGACCTTCTTGTAATGATTGTAGAAAAATAATTGACGGAGAAGATTTATCTACAAAAGACAAAAGAGAATGGGAAAAGAAAAAACCGAATTTTGTTGTGTGGGAATGTCCTATTTGTAGAAAAAGAACAATACCTGGGCTTACAAGCAAAGTTGTTTTAGATCACGACCATTTAACTGGGAAGCCTCGAGCTTGGATTTGTGATAGTTGCAATACAGGTTTGGGAAGGTTTAAAGATAATATTGAAACAATTCAAAATGCAATAGATTATTTAAAAAACATAAAACCAAAAAAAGAGGATTAATCCTCTTTTTTTTAATTGAACTTAATTTTTAATTGCTTTGTTGAATTCTTTATCCGTTCTTGAGCAATATCTACATATTCTTGAGCGATATCACAACCAATATAATTTCTATTATTCAAAATTGCCATCTTACAGGTTGTTCCACTACCACACATAGGATCAAAAATTATATCTCCTTCATTAGACCAACTAAGAATATGATCTTCTGCCAATTTCTCTGGAAATGTTGCAGGATGTTTAAAAGCAATTTTATCATTCGTTGTTCCACCAAGACCAACTGCATATTCCCAAATATTTGTTTTTGTTTTTTCTGAATTTAATTTGCCTAATACTTTTTTATTTATTCCATCGGCTTTTTTATTGCATACAAGCATTTCTTCTCCACATCTAGCAGTTTTTTCTTTTAGTGGATTAAATGTTTTTGGAGATCCCTTTGAAAACACAAACATATATTCAAAACAATTTGTATATGCATTTGATCTCATAAATGGAGTATTCTTTTTTTTATATATCATTGTATCATGAACATTAAAACCAACTTCTTGAAAAATTAAAGCATGCTTAAAACTTGTCAAAGTTTTATTTCCTTTTACAATTTTATCTCCAACAACCCAAATAACCACACCACCTTTTTTGGTTATTCTATACAACTCTTTCGCTATTGCTTTACAATCAAAAGAATATCCTTTATAATTTCGTAAATTATCATAAGGGGGAGATGTAATTGTTAAGTCAATGCTATTATCATCCATCTTAGACATTACATTTAAACAATCATCACAATAAATAGTATTTAATTCCATATTTTCTCCTTTTTTATTATAACATTTTTTTATAAAAAAAGCATTTTTTTTGAGAAGTTTTAATGTTTTTATTTATTTATTATTAGAAGCAGGATAAGGAATGGACTCAAAATTGTTTTTTAGGGGTGAAAAATCCTTATAAAATAAGTCTTTCTGATGATTCACCCCAAAAAAGCTAAAGTTTCACTTTTGAGTCATTTCCCCTAATAGACCAAGTGGGATACCCACTTGTCTTTTTTTGTCAAAAATATAGCAATATTATAAGAAAAATGTTATAATAATTATGGACTTTAAATAGTCCAAGTGTTTTTCGGTGTTATTCGCTTTTTAGTAAGTAATTATGAGAAAAACGAATAACAATCAAAGTTTTATTGATTGTAAAGATATAGATGAAAACACTGCTGTTTTTGATTTTAATTCAAATGAACTAAAATTAGGCAAAGTAAATTTGAACTCAAAGCAGATAGAAAAAATATCTTTTCTTCTTGCTCATGATTTAAAAACCTTTGCCGAAACAAATGGCAACTTTTCAAACTTATCAGCAAATGCCATTTATACTCATTTGCAAAACAATCAATGAAACAAAAAGAGAAGAAGTTGAAATATACTTCTTCTTTTTCTTTTTTATAAAAACATACAAATTCAATATTTTTATGTTATAATACAAATATAGGAGAACTTTATGATTATACTTACTGATGAAGAAATAAAAAATGCTAGCAATATTATTGATAAAAACTTAGAAAGACTTAATGATGATAATCGTGGAGAAATATCTACAAATATATTAAATGCTGTTAGAAATTTAAACGATAATATCGCTTATAAAATATGGAATGATAAATTTCCAAACAAACCAATGAACATTAATAAGGTGGCCAGTAAATTTACATCTGTAAGTGGTTGTCAGTTTATTGCACAATTTGATAAATGTATGAGAAAGTCTTTATCTCATTTTACCCCTTCAGAAGAAGGTGCAATATTCTTACTATCAAAATATTATAAATATATTTACCAGTTAAAACAAGCAATGAAGGAAATATATAACACTGATATTATTAAAAATATTGATTTGTATTTCGAAAATAAAATTGACAAACAAACTTTAGATTATTATACAAAAATAGCAAATGCTGTCGATATTTCAAAAGAGAACTTATCAGATATGGACATCTTTTATATATGTAGTTCGAGACCTTTTAGAATAGATAATAAATTATACTATGAAGTCGTTTTAGAACCAGCAGAAGAGGTTTCTAATAAATTTAATAGAATTACTGCATTTACCAAATTTGATATTGATTCCAATTATGCTGTATCTTTACAATTTTCAAACAATCATATAGACTTGTTAGATAAAAAGTTCCCAGTCAAAATTATTACAAAATGGCAAATTTCTATAAGACCTTGTGAACTGATTAATTTTAGTGATTTGATAGATTGCGAAATAAAAATACAAAGAGGTTATCCAGAATACCAACTGTTAATGGATATCTTAACCAAGTATAAAATTGATTTATTGGATATTATTCAGTTAGATAATGATGATTATTCCCAACTTAAAACCAAATTTGAAAACGAAACCAAAAACCATCATTCAAGAATATTTGATTTACTCGATTTTTGTAAAGACATTATAGTTAATAAAAAAGAAGGACAAAATGTTTTACGATATTTACTAGTCACCATGAACAATAGAATTATAAAGCTTCAAAGACAACGATATGGCGACTCTAACTATGCAAATTGTAATATCTCTAGTAAGTGTATGCCTTTTGATAAAATGCCATTTACATTTGCATTAAAAAAACACAATGCTGATTTTTATACCCTTTTAAACTGTATAGATTTAACTGGAATGGAACCCGATTTGTTTGCGCATCATGTTATTTCATCAGCAGAACAAAATAGCTCTATTTTTATTCCTTTTTCAGAATTGCAAAGTTATGGTGATGAAAATCGTATAAAAGAACTGGTTCAATTATATAACAATAAACTTGATAACTATTATAAACCAACTTCTGAATTAAAAATATATCAAGATAAAGTATATTTTAACGAGCATGCTCTATCTACAAAAGAGATAATCTCTGATTTAAAAACATTTTCTTCTAAAACATTCTATCTTAAAGATTGTTTTAATCAAGAAAATATTGACATATTGAAAGATGACTCTTTAAATGAAATACCATTAGAAGATGTATTAAAGGAAAAAGTTTTACAAAACATCCACGACAATTCACAGGTTCATGTTGTTTATGGCGCTGCAGGAACAGGCAAATCAACTTTAATTAATTATATCTCAAATTTGCTTTTAGGATATAATAAAATTTATTTAGCAAAAACAAATTCTGCTGTGGAAAATTTAAGACATAGGGTTAAATATTACAACGGCAATGATACATTTATGACTATTGATAAATTTCTATCAGTATATAGAAGATATTTACCAAACGCGGATTTAATCGTAGTAGATGAATGTAGCACAATAGAAAATTTAAAAATGAAGGAAATTTTAAAACGAGTTGGTAATTCTTTATTAGTCCTTACTGGAGATATTTACCAAATTGAATCTATTGGTTTTGGTAATTGGTTTGCATTGTTAAAAGATTTTTTACCAGATTATTGTATTACCGAACTCCAAACAACATACAGAAGTACAAATGATAATTTAAAAGAATTATGGAAAGAAGTTAGAAATCTTGATGACAATGAAAATGAAGCACTTGAGGATTTAATTAGATGTTCTTATTCGAGTGAGATTAATACAAGTATATTTGATAACATTGATGAAGAAGATGAAATTATATTGTGTTTGAATTATAATGGATTATACGGCTTAAACAATATAAACAAATTACTTCAATTATCTAAAGATGGCAAAAAGGCAGATATTGGTATTTGGCAGTTTAGAGTTGGTGATCCTGTTTTATTTACCGACTCAGAACGTTTTGGAATTTTATATAACAACTTAAAAGGTAAAATAATTGATATAGAAGATCAAGTTACATCAGTCAGATTCACAATAGAAGTCAATATTAAATTAGACAAAGACGAAGTTAATGCTTGTGAAGGTTTAGAATATATTGCATCTACTGAAAATAAAACAACTGTTAGTTTTAATGTGGATAGACATAAACCTTATTACTTTGACAACGAACCGGAAAATAAAAAACACGTTTTACCTTTCCAAGTTGCCTATGCAGTATCAATACATAAATCACAAGGTTTAGAGTATAGTTCAGTAAAAATTGTTATTTCTAATGAATCGGAAAACAAAATAACTCATGACATATTTTATACAGCTATAACAAGAGCACAAAATTATTTAAAAATTTATTGGCCATACACAGTTGCGAATAAAATATTATCTACAATAAAGCCGAAATCAAATATTGATTCCAACATATTAAAAGCATTATACTTTAATAATTAAAAAAATAAAGGAGGGTATTATGAATATTAGTGATTGGATAAATTTAAGCTTATCAATATTATCATTAATTCTTGCTATTACTTCAATTATTACAGTAGTTTTAACTTTAAAACAAAATAATAGAATGATTGAAAGCAATTCCAGACCATATATAACCATTTACGGAGATATGACTAATTTTTCAAATCTGCAATTTTATATTATTATCAAAAATTTTGGTAAATCTGGAGCTTTGATAAAAGATTTCAATTGTGATGTAGATTTAACCAAATATAACTATGGGATTACTGTTACACCTTTTGAATGTATTAAAGGGACTTTAATTGCTCCAAATCAAAATATAGTTTGCAGTATAGATTATAAAAAATTAAGTGCAGATAATATTAATATCCTAAATTTTACTATTGAATATGAATTTTGCGGTAAGGTGTATAAAGAAAATTACCCTGTAAATTATGGAGCCTTTAGAAAAAATATTACTACTAAAACATCAACTAAAGATAAGGAACTGACAACCATTTCATACACATTACAAGAAATGGTGCAAAAAGATTTATAAATTTAATCTTATCTTTACCCACCCAACACCAATATATATTTCTGTGTTAGGATTGGATATCGGTTTGTCCGCCAAACAATTGTCGTTTGAACTCAAACGGCAATTTTTTGTTTTATTAATATTTTATAAAATTAGTTGATTAATTAGATAAATATAATATTTAATTTTCTCTTCACCTGAAAATCTATTATTTCATATTGCACTTCATTCTTTATTCAAATATATTATAATTCTACTCACTCGTTATGTCAAACAATCGTTATTGTATTTTTATTGCATTAAAATGATTTAATAAATATTACTACAACAAAAATTAATAACATAAACTCAGTTGAGTACTGTAATGACCGTATTGTAATAGAAAACTATATCTCAAATGATACCGAAAATTTATATATGGTAGACATAAATATCACTATTCCTCAGTCTGCTTTTTTGATGCAACCTATTACTTCTGTATACAATTTGTATTACTCTGATTGGTTTTGCTTTTCTCCTACATATAATGATTTGATGGAACGCCTTGGTTATAAAAGTTTCGCTGACATATTAGAAAATTCTGATAACTTTAAATTCATAACAATAGAAGGAAGTAATAAATTTGAATATATGAAAAACTATGTTGAAGCAAAATTTAATCGTACTTTTGTATACGAATCAAGCTTAAATGACCAATTTGATATTTATTCATTAGTTGATAGATATTAAGTCTCAAAATATATTGCGAATTTTTTTAATTTTTATTAAAATAATATTAGAGGTAATTATGGCAAAATATAATGAAAAATATTTTCAATCTGATGAAATGCACATCAATAATATTGATGATTTACTTGATGAAGATGAAAAAATTTTATGGCGTGATAAACCAAAAAAATCTGCTTTTATATGGTCAAAGATTATTAACATGTTGCCCTTTGTTATATTGTGGATTCTTATCGATGGCGCTTTTATATTTTTTCTAATAGATAGTGGTGTTTTTTCTTCTTCTCCTACTCCATTAGTCATTTTCTTAATATTATTTTTCTTAATACACCTTGCTCCTGTATGGATATGGTTAAGTAATATAATTAGTGCATCTGCTCAACATAAAAATATTGAATATGCCTTTACAACAAAACGAATTATAATTCGCTCTGGCATAATAGTTGACATTAAAAGTATTTATTACATTGATATACAATCTGTAAATTTACGAGTTGGCTTAATCGACCGAATGTTAAAAGTTGGAGATATCTATATTACAGGTACGAATGCAACAGCAGTCCTTTGGGATATAAAAAATCCATATGTTATAACAAATCAATTACAAAAGATAGTAAATGATATTAAAACCGATATGTACTTCCCTAATGCAATGCGTCCAGAAGAGAATTTCGGATATAAAACAAAATATTCAAATGAAGACAAAAATCAAACAAATCAAAATGATAATAACTAAATTTATATCAAATATTGACATAAACTTATTTATCTAGTAAGATAAAGAAAAGGAGTTATTATGA
This sequence comes from uncultured Clostridia bacterium, assembly GCA_944377485.1. Taxonomy (GTDB): domain Bacteria; phylum Bacillota; class Clostridia; order Christensenellales; family UBA1242; genus Onthoplasma. The sequence goes on from CALWFB010000002.1 coordinate 7,836, forward strand.
GTAATATATTTTATAGGAAACAATACAAAAAAATTGGTTCTATGAAATCAGGAATTGAAATAATTATTGATACAATCAAAGTCACTCGTGAACTAATTGAATACTTATCTGCAATTGAACGACCTAGAACGATATCTTTTACAGATAAAGTAAAAGTTATAGATGAGAATTGCTTTTATCATATGAATATTGATTATATCAGTTTCAATTCTGCAATTAATATTGAACAAATCCGCACAGGTGCTTTCAAAAAAGCTCGTAGACTACATTGCGTGGATTGCTTTGAAAATGTGAAAATTCTTGAAGAATCTGCTTTTGAAGAAACACAAAGTGAAGATTGTTTATATCTGCCAAACATCAAACAGATTCCTGCAAATTGTTTTAAAAATGCAAAGTTTTTATCAATAATCACACCAAATGCTGAACAAGTTGCAGAAAGTGCATTTGATGGATTGCAGGTGGAAAATCTAAAGAATTGTTAAAATATTTATTTTCAACATTACAAATTTCATAATTAAGAAAAAAACTCTAACATTATTTTGTTAGAGTTTTTTGTCTTTATCTAACTATGCTTATTATTCTGTGATAATATCAATATTTAATTTAACATTAGCAACTGAATCCAAATTGGTAATATAAACTGAATAATCAAAAACTGCCCCATCAAATCTGTCAACATTCACTTGACTAAAGTCTTCTTCCCAACCTACAGGATAGAAATATGAGCAATAACCATCTGTACCATTATATGGTTGAACTAATCCGTAACCATTCAATTCTCCATTTAAAATTCTTTTTGTTAATATAACATCGTCTGCTTGAGCATTAGAATAATATAGCCCTGCAAACTCTTTACCACTTCTGATATTCAAAGTGTATTCTGTATCAGAAATTTTGTCAGCGGTGCTTGCACATCCTTCATTAAATCTAACATTAGTAAAATTAATAGAATTCGCTGTAACGTCAAGATCAAAGTCATATTCATTATCATTGATTTTAATTTTTGAATTATCTACAGCTTCAAACACAATAATAGGAGCTGCCACATATAGCTTGCTGTCTTGAACATAAAAAGCTTCTTCTAACAGTTGATTAGAATTTCCTATTGACAAATAGAATGTTTGATTTGCATTTAAAGTAAGTTCATTAAATGATATGGAATTTACCTGACTAACATTTTGAATTTCTCCAACTTCTACATAATAATTAAATGTTGGGAATATCTCTCTAATTTCGTCCAAAGAATAAGTAGTCTGTGTGCCCAAATCTGTACTATTGTTGTAAATATCTGCCACTAAACTATCTATTATTGCATTGGCATTCGTTTTCACATTTTGCGCAATAACAAAGTTTGCTTGATTGTTGTCCGTATTATCTGGGTCTGAATCGTCACCACATGCACTTAAAAACAATACGCTCATCAAAAACATTGCTAATACTGACAACACCACTAAAGATTTTTTTATTGTTTTGGTCATAATTTTCTCCTTTTAAAAATTATTATATAAAAAATAATTTTATATATTCATATATTATCAAGCAAAATTAAATAATATATGAATTTCTACAAAAAAATTCTTTATATGACAATATTATACTCTTACTATTGTAAGAAGTCAAGCATTTTTCTTACTTTTGTGAGAAAATATATATGTGAATCATATAAATAGTTTTAGCGAAATTTTAAAATCATTACGCATGGAAAGAAAAATAGGTCAAGTAGAGTTAGCAAAAATAATCAATGTCAGCAAAGGTGCGATCAGTCTTTGGGAGAATGGCAAAAGAGAACCTACTTTGTCCTCATTAGTAGCTCTTGCCAAATATTTTAATGTTTCATTGGATTATTTGGTTGGATTGGAAGAATAACCTAACTAACAAAAAAATACATTGCATGATTTGTATTAATTGCAATGTATTTTTGTTTTATACCACAATATTAAATATTCTGTTAGGAATGTAAATTATTTTCTTATATCCATTTGCCACAAATGATTTCACTTCGTCTAATGCTTTTTCTTTTATTTCAGCTTCATTAGCATCTTTATTTACTGTTATTCTACCTCTCAGTTTTCCATTAACTTGAATAGGAATTTCAATTGTGTCAACCACGATTTTACTTTCATCATACATTGGCCAACTCTCATATGCAATAGTATTATCATGACCCAATTCTTGCCACATTTCTTCTGTAATACATGGACAAATTGGATTTAACAATTTAACGAACCCTTCTGCATATTCACGTGGTAAAAATTCAGCCTTACTCACTGCATTTATGAAAATCATCATTTGTGCAATGGCAGTATTGAAATTCAAACTTTCAAAATCTTCACTTACCTTTTTGACAGTCTGATGATATATCATTTCCAAATCTTTATTTTCTTTATCAAGTATTGGTTTTTCTTGATAAATTCTATAAACTCTGTCTAAAAATCTACGTGAAGCCAAAACCCCCTTATCGTCCCAAGGTTTTGACATTTCAAGCGGTCCCATAAACATTTCATATAGTCTTAAAGTATCCGCACCGTATTTTTTGACAATATCATTTGGGTCCACAACATATTCTGGATAACGCTTACCCATTTTAATTCCATTTGCCCCAAGTATCATACCCTGATGTACAAGTTTTTTAAATGGCTCTTTTACTGGAACTAAACCTTTATCATAAAGATAATTATTCCACATTCTAGAATATAATAAATGCCCTACTGCATGTTCTGGTCCCCCCACATATAAATCAACCGGCATCCAATGTTTCAATAATTCATAATTTGCAAATTCTTTATCATTATGTGGGTCTATATATCGCAAGAAATACCAACTAGAACCTGCGCTTCCTGGCATTGTATTAGTCTCTCTCATTGCTTTTTTGCCATCAACAATTACATTTACCCATTCGCTATCTTTTGCAAGTGGACTTCTGCCATCTTTCAATGGCTTATAATCATCTAGAACTGGCAATATCACAGGTAAATCTTTATCGTCCAATGCTTTCATGCTACCATCTGAAAAATGAACAATTGGAATAGGTTCACCCCAATAACGTTGTCTAGCAAAAATCCATTCATGAATTTTATAATTTACAGTTTTACGTCCTTTATTAAGTTTAATTAATTTTTCTGTGATTGCAACTTTGGCTTGTTCAACAGTAAGACCAGTAAATTCTTCGCTGTTAATTAATTTACAGCCCTTACCTAAATAGTTGTATTTTTCAAAAGCTGCTTTACTAACATCGGCACCATCTATTACTTGAATCATAGGAATATTATGTGCAATAGCATACTCAAAATCTCGTTGGTCATGACTAGGAACAGCCATAACAGCTCCCGTACCATAACTTGCTAAGACGAAATCCCCAATAAATACTGGCACTTCTTTCCCTGTTAGTGGATGGATGGCAAAAATCCCATCTAATTTGACTCCTGTTTTACCTTTATTCAATTCTGTACGGTCAAGATCACTTAATTTTGCCGTTTCTTCTCGATATTTTTCTACTTCATTCCAATTTTTTATTCTAGGTCTTAATTCATCAACAAGTTTGCTTTCAGGAGCAAGCACCATGAAAGTGATACCATAAATAGTCTCAATACATGTGGTAAAGATAGAAAACTTTCCTCCTCCAACTATATCAAAATCGACTTCAACGCCTTCTGATTTTCCAATACGGTTGCGTTGCATCGCTTTTGTAGATTCGGGCCAATCAATTTCATCTAATCCATTTAACAATCTTTCTGCGTATTTAGGCATATCAATTACCCATTGTTTCATATTTTTCTTAACAACAGGATATCCACCACGCTCGCTTTTTCCATCTACTATTTCATCGTTTGCAAGCACACAACCCAATTCTTCACACCAATTAACTGGCATATCTACACACTTTGCTAAACCATCAAGATATAATTGTTTAAATATCCACTGTGTCCATTTATAATAATCAGGTGAACTAGTTGACACCATTCTATCCCAGTCAAATGAAAAACCAAGATTTTTTAGTTGTCCAGTAAAATATTCAATATTTTTTAAAGTAAAGTCATTAGGATTATTTCCCGTTTCTATTGCGTGTTGTTCAGCTGGTAATCCAAAGGAATCAAAACCCATTGGGTGTAATACATTATAACCCTGCATTCTTTTCATTCTGCTGACAATGTCTGTTGCAGTATATCCCTCTGGGTGTCCCACATGAAGTCCGGACCCAGAAGGATAAGGAAACATATCCAAAGCATAAAATTTAGGTTTAGAAAAATCCCAGACATCAGTTTTAAACGTTTTATTTTCTTCCCAATACTTTCTCCACTTTGATTCTACTTCTTGATGATTATATTCTTTCATACGCTCTCCCAAAATATTAATTAAAATGTTATTTAAAAAAATGACAGCGGTCATGCTGTCAAAAATATTTTCAGCACAACCAAAACAATGTGCCGACTCTATCGGCAAACATTATAATAGCAATGCCAATTCTTTTTTTATCATATCATTATTATATCTATAAGAAAAAAATTTGTCAACCGTTTTCTAAATTGATTAAAATTAATATAATAATGTTTATTGGTTTATTTAGTCAAAAACAATAAAAAAAATTTGTGTTTTAAACAAAATATCAGGAAAATATTATAAATAAAATGAATTTAGTTTATAATTGGAATGGAGCAACTATGAAAAAAATTTTTAGAAATATTAAATTAACATCATTAATATTCAATATACTTTGTATAATCTTTGGAATATGTCTAATTTTCTTTCCAGAAACCACAAAATTTACTATTATCTTAATTTTCGGACTTGGATTGGTTGTATGTGGAATAATTGAAATAATTAATTATTTTATTTATGGCTATGAAAGTTTAGGATTTTGGATTGGTTGTATTGATGTATTATTTGGACTAATTGTCGCAATGTCTTCAAACATCTTGACTAATATAGCAATCTTTGCATTTGTTGTTGGTACGTTATTCATTTTCGCATCACTTAATAAAATGCAAAAATCATTTAATTATAGACGACTTGGTGCAAAAAATTGGTGGCTTGATACAATATTTGCCTTCGTTATACTAATATTAGGAATTTTGATTATTGCTAATCCTTTTGAAAGCGAGCGAGTATTTAACATATTCTTAGGAGTTGCAATCATTTTCAATTCAGTTATGGAAATCATCGCTAGCATTATTGTCACAAAAAGATTGAAAATAATAAAACATAATATACGTGATTTAGTAAAAAAAGAAACAATTATAGACCTAGATGACGATGATTATACCATTGAAAAATAATTTATAGAATAAAATATAATTATAAAAAAATATTTGACAAATAATCAAATATTTTTTATTTTCTATCTTGGAACATAACTATTGCAAGGAGCATCATTAATTTCACTCCCTACAAATATACCATTGGAAAAACATTCTCCTGTGCGGTTAAAAATGCAATTATTACTGTCACACATTATATTCATTGTTCTACAATGATGATAGGGAGCTATATTAGGTTCATGACTAAACATATCAAGAGAAACATCTTTGACTTCTTTGTTTTTGTCAATTTTCAAATCTCCACAATCTGCTACACTATTAATCTTTAAATTGTTGCGTGTACATTTCGCTCTATCGTTATACATACAACTATATTTTCTACATACTACATCCATACCAATATTTTTCTCAAATTCAAATTATTTATTCAATTATTATAAAATTTGACAATTTCAATTCTGTATGATAAAATAAAAATAGAGGTAAATATGAAAATTATTTTAATCAAAGATTTGAAAGGAAAAGGTAAAGCGGGAGATATAATTGATGTCAATCCAAATTATGCAAATAATGTACTAATCAAGCAAGGTATTGCCAAAGTTGCCAATGCCAGCAACCTAAACGACCATAAAGGTCAAGTGGAAGCAAAAGAATTTCATCATGCCGAACTTGTAAAAGAATATAAAGAACTTGCTAACAAAATTAAAAATAAAATATATAATTTTAACCTTAGTGTCGGTTCTAATGGAAAAGCATTTGGTTCAATCACAAAACAAGAAATCATGAATGCTTTAAATAATGACGGAATTAAAATCGAAAAAAATATGATAAAAGATTTCCCTACAATTAAAGGTGTAGGACAATACAAAATTACTCTTCAACTAATTAAAGAAGTTTCTGTTGACATTATAGCAAATGTTAATATTAAATAATTAATATAGTATTCATGATTTAAAAAATAATTTTAGTTTTATGATAAAAAATTTTTATCTTTGCTTTAAATAAAATTTAGTTTAAAACTATTGACAAAACACTATTGTGTTTCATATAATACTAATGACTTAATATTAAGTTTATCAAAGCGAGAGACGTTATAGTTTGCTTTTGCTAGCAAAGCAATAATTAACAGTAAACTTTTATAAAAAAGAATTCGTGTAAAACGAATTCTTTTTAGTCTTCTCTACCTAACAAATAATCTATTGACACTTGAAAAAAGTCTGCAAGTATACACAAGTAATCTATCATAGGTGACCTCTTCTTTAATGTCCAACTATTAATTGTTGACCTAGGAATGTCAGTCAATTTTGATAATTCTTTTATGTTCAAATTTTTTTCTTGCATTAAATCTTTCAACCTAATTGAAAATTTTTCTAATACATTTTGAATGTTATGCACAATATCATTATGACACTTTTGTATTCTTAAAAGTGTGTGAAACACTATTGTGTTTTATTCCCAAAAATCACAATTTATATAATCAAATAAGTTTGAAAAATTTAAAAACTACAATTGCCAATTGCAATTCTTCAAAATTATAAAAATTTAAACATTAAAAACATTGTAGCACTTTTTATTTCTACTAAATATTTAACAATTAACATATTAGTATAATATTATTGCCATAAGTTCAAGATAATTTAAAATATTAAACTATATTAATATTTAATTTTTTCACTTACATAATTTACCAAATCATCAATTTTAATTCTAATTTGTTCCATAGTATCTCTATCACGAATAGTCACAGTATTATCTTCAAGTGTATCAAAATCTATTGTCACACACATTGGAGTACCTATTTCATCTTGGCGGCGATAACGTTTACCAATACTGCCAGCTTCATCATATGTGACCATAAAATATTTTGATAAATTGGAATAAACTTCCATAGCCTTTTCATTCAAATTTTTCTGTAATGGCAAGATAGCTACTTTGTAAGGTGCAATTGCTGGGTGGAAGTGCATCACGACACGAGTCTCTTCGTTATCCAATTTTTCTTCATCATATGCTTCGCACATAACTGCCAGGGTTAATCTGTCTGCTCCAATAGAATATTCAATCACATTTGGAATATATTTTTCATTGGTATATGGGTCAAGATATAACATAGATTTTCCGCTAAATTCTTGATGTCTTGACAAATCCCAATCTCCTCTATGATGAATACCATTTAATTCTTCCCAACCAATTGGATATAGATATTGTATATCACAAGCAGCCTTTGCATAATGTGCCAATTTATCATGGTCATGATATCTTAGGTGTTCATGATTAAAGCCAAGCGATAAAAGAAAATCCATCGCTTTTTTCTTGTATTCATCATAATATTTCATGCTATCATCAGCTTTGCAAAACCATTGATGTTCCATCTGTTCAAATTCAATAGTTCTAAATGTAAAATTGCCGGGCGTCACTTCATTTCTAAATGCTTTACCAATTTGAGCAATACCAAATGGTACTTTTGCACGCATACTTCGTTGTACGTTTAAGAAATTGACAAATTCTCCCTGTGCAGTTTCAGGGCGAAGATAGATAAGATTTTGACTTTCATCAGTCACTCCACGTGAAGTTGAAAACATCAAGTTAAAATTCCTAATTCCAGTCCAATCACATTTGCCACACTTAGGGCAACAGATATGATGCTCTTTAATATAGTTTTCCATTTCTTCATTTGTCATCAAATCCGGATTAACTTTTCCTTTGCTGTATTCTTCAATTAAATTATCCGCTCTATGTCTTGTTTTACAACTTTTACAATCCATTTTAGGGTCAGAAAAACTTGCTGTGTGACCACTAGCGTCCCAAACTTTACTATTCATAAAAATATCTGCATCAATACCAAATGAATTGTGTGCTTCTTGTACGAACTTTTTCCACCAAGCTCGCTTGATATTATTTTTTAATTCTACACCTACTGGTCCATAATCCCATGTATTAGCAAGACCGTCATAAATGTCACTTCCCGGAAAAATGAATCCACGATTTTTACATAAATTAACTATTTTATCAAAATTTCCCATATTATCTCCTTGTTAAAAAACCCTATGCAAAAACATTGCATAGGGACGGTGAGACCGCGGTTCCACCCTATTTGGTAATTTTTACCCATCTTAATTGTATACAACGCATACCTGCGAATGCCTTTTCAGCATTTCCTAGCAAATCGCCACTTTGCTCATCGGATTTTATTAAATTGTTGCACTAACATTTATTCTAGCTCTATTTTCATTATATATTTGATGTTCTTTCAGCATCTTTTCAGCAGATACAATTTGTCTTTTATATTTTGCATATTTCTCACTTTTACTTCTGCCAGCACTCTTCAATAGATGCAAATCTTCACGAATCAAATTTTCCAATTCTTCAATCTTTCTTTCAATATCTGCTTCCATCTCTTCATCAGGTCCAAAGAACATTTCATCTAACCTGTTCAATTCTTTAATTCTCTTTAAAAGTCGTTCCAAATTTGCAACTGACAATCTCGATTTTGGTTTAGGAGCATCATCAACTTGTTCATTTCCGCGTTCAACATGTCTATCCGTTTCATGAACTGGTTCATTGATTTGTCTCTCAGCAGTACGCTCTGCATCATTTGTCCTTTCAGGTGCCACATTTGAATCCACAGTTTCTTCAACAGGAACGACACTATCCGTCTCATTATTTTTTGACCTAATAAGTGTTGTACCCTCTTCATATTCATATTTTGGAAGAGCTTTTCCATAAGTTGAAAGCCTACTTGTAATAGAATTAATCACTTTATCAACAGTAGATTTCTTACCTTTACCAAATTTGTTTAATATCTTCTGCTGTACAGACTTGGTTGCGAAAACTTTTCCATCATAAGTAAATTGATTTTTCTCTGGATTGTATTCCAAGTGAGAGATAAACTCCTTTTCATCTTCCGTAAACATTTGTTCTTCCGCATCTGTTTCTTTATCTATGATGTCGCCAAATTCTTTATAAGCAATCAATCCTTTCATAAGATATACTTTTTCAGAAACGGTATCATATTTTGCATCACGTCCAAGTTCTTGACCCATAGAAGTATAATTCATAGATTTTTCATGATATTCATTTAATTTCATATCCAACTCTGCCTGAAAACTTGGGTCTTTTTTCACAGCTTTTCTGAGTCTCTTTATCTCTTTTTCCAATGCTTGCATTTCAGCACGATATTTGCTAAATAGCGGAGCATTCTCAGGAGTCACTTCGCCTTTACCATTTTCAATTTTAAACTCAGAATAATATTTTGTAGTAGAAAGACTAGATAATTTTTCTTCTACCTTATTCATTCTTTCCAAAAATGCTAAATAGTGTTGTCCCCTCGCATAATAGGTCAATCTCTTGTAATCTTCCTCGGATAGTTCTATAATTTTTTTATCTATTTCTTTTTCTAGCTGTCTTCCTTTCAAATTCCTTAATCTTTCATCTGGTGAATTTAAAAATTCTTGTTTGAAATATTCTTTTAATCTATCATAACTTGATTGTTTCAATGTTTCATTAGTTTGTTCATATAAATCATTTAAATCGCTATTAATTTCTTTGCTAAATTGTTTTCTATTTTGTTCTACTCTATCTTTATATTTATATTTTCTATGATTAATAACCATACCTTTGATTGCATGAACGATTGATGCACCTATTGGATAAACAGCAAGCGCACCAAGGGTTGCAGCCACTGCCATAGGTGCAACCGCCAATAAGAACACTCCACCAAGAGATAACAAAGAAGCACAACCAATCAATACATTCGCACCTCCACGTTTCAACTCTTTTTTTATTGCAGATTTGAAATCATATTTAGGTCCACCTTCTAATTTGCCTGTCTGCGTGTTGTATACAAGTTTTCCGTCTTTGAAAAATTGATATTCATATAATTCATTAGCTGCATCTTTTTGTGTAGTAATGCTAGACATTGTATATCTATTATGCTGTTGGTCTAATTCTACAAGATTACCTTCATCATCAATGACTTTATCTAATACATATTGACCATTTTTATATTTTTCCAAGAAATCAGCATTGGCATCATTTATTATCCTATTCTTTTCCTCTGCTGTTTTCTCTGTCCTCATAAAGTTTCCATCATCACCATAATAGATATTGCCCTCTGTATTTAGCATTAGTGTATTTAAAAGTTCACAACTCTCTACATCTTGATTGGTGCTAGATGTTTGAATTAAATCACATTCGTTCATTGGCTTGTTAGAAAGTTTAATTTTAACAGCATTAATAAGTTTTAATTCTTTCCCATTATAATTGACAGCCGACTTGTTTGCGAACATATCTTTATTGACAATCACACCATTATTTTCACCAGTAGGTTCAAGCAAAACAAAATAAGCATCAAACTCTGTCTCATTAAAACTTAAAAATTCATAACAATTAGGTCTAACCGATTTATTTTCTTCAATATATCTACCATCTTTTAAACGCAAATAAGTCCCATCTTTTAAGATATCCTCTTCTTTTTCTGTCACTTCCATAGTTTTGATACTATCAAAAGTCAATGATACTTCTTCAATAGTCAATGGTTCTGTTTGCATTTTTACATCTGGGTCAGTCATAACGAAAATTAATGATTTACCAATATAACTTTTGCTATTGCGCAAAAATTCATTTTTATCAATTTGTGGACCAGGCTCTCCATATGCATTAATTTCATGTAAATAACTAATTGACACCAAAGTTTCAACATCATATCCTTTGAATCTAACTTTGATAAAATCACCAGCATTATCTCTATTCACTCTATAATTAGCAATATCTAAATAAACACCATCTTTTTCTTTTCTGGTAAATTGCTCAGAATATAAAGAGTCAATATTTGTATCAACATTTTCAATTTGACCATCAGAATTGACAGTAAATGAATGTAATTTGAGATTAGCGACATCAATCTCTTCCCTAGCTTTGACTGCACCAATTGAGCATGACGAAGAGGTAAAAAGTTTTGTCACATATTTATTGTCACGGGTATACAAATCTTTTTCTTGAATTAATGCTAAAATATCTGCATCTCGATTTTGATTAATCAAATCTTCTAAGGTAATGAATCTGCTACCCTCATAATAGCCAATTTCATCTTTTCGAATGAACCGCATATTGTTGTCGCCACTTAATTCTGCATAAACATATGGGTCATCATTATTAAAACCTTCACTCTTCTTTATTTCAACAGCTCTTTTTAATCCATATTCCACTGCATCTATACTGCCATCTTCTTTGAAGCCGTTGATATTATTAGACAAATATAAATCTGGTACATTAATATTATGAGTTAATAATTGAGCATCATTAGGTACAAAGCTTCCAATTATAATGCTATTTGAATTATTTGAATCAGCGACGTTCAAAATATTTATTCCATTTCTGTTTTGCTGTGCTAAAACATTTTTAAAATCTTTAATAGAATTTAGTCTACGTCTAGTTGTATCGTTCACATAGACTCTTAAATTAGATAAAGGTACATAGTCATATTTACCCGAACCAATTGATGCGTAAACAAAAACATCCTCTAAATTTGCATTAGTTCCATCAAAAGCACCGAACTCTCTAATAAATTGAGTAGCCATACCCACCTCTTTTGTTGATTATATCATATAATTAACAAAAAATCAATATTTTAAATAGAAAACAATTATAATATAAATTATTAATATTGAATTAATAAACGAAAATTATAAAAACCATCAATGCAATTTTTGACACCATTTTTGACACCTCTTTTTTAGAAACAAATAAAAAATAGTAGTGCTTTCGCCTATCAAACACTACTATATATTGCGGTTTTGGCGCCCCGAGTAGGGCTCGAACCTACAACCTATCGGTTAACAGCCGAGTGCTCCACCATTGAGCTATCGAGGCATTTCGACAACAAATTAATTATATAATATAATTTATTCATTGTCAACAATTTTTAATAAAATTTTTAAAATTTAACGATTACTTATTTTATTATATAGATAATTATTATTTAAAATATGCAAATAATTCATTTTTGTCAATATATTTTTAACTTCCGCATTAAAAATCTCTATTACTTCTTGATTTTCTTCCATATTGTTAAATACATATTCATTCATGTTATAAGTATATAAATTTTTACAGAACAGTCCTCCTGTGTTTGAATAATATACAACCATATCAGTTTCTTCCCCTGTGTCGTCAATATAATAATATTCTAATGGCTTAAATAATGAATGACCTATATATAGATTCTCATTGAAACTAACTCCGAGCAAATCAAACAAGGTTGGAATTATATCATATGCAGAACAAAATCTTGTGTTTTCAATATACTTAACATCATCAGGTTCTATTTGCTTAAAGTTATATTCTTTTAATCCTGGACTAGAAATTATTAATGGAATTGTATTTAATTCTATACTTGAATAATCTTCTTCATCAAAGCCTTTTACTTTATTAGCTAATTTATTGTAATATGAATAATGGTCTGAGAATAATACAATTGTAGTTTCATCATATATATCATACTCTTTCAGCTTATCTACGATTACGCCTATTGCTTCATCTAGTCCCATGGCACCACATTGATAATACACTAATTCTTCACACAAATCTGGGTCAATTTGGTAATAATTATCCAACACATTTGCGTACCATTCAGTAGGTGTCAAATCGGCAGGTTCTGCATCTTTATTTTTTAGTTCCCAACAACCAGTTTTCTCATTATATACACAATCATCTGCTCCCCATCTAACATAATTCTGATAACGCATACAGTCTGCTTCGTTTTCATTTTCAATATATGAACCATGAGTTGAGACTGTTAAATAAAAAGTATAAAATGGTCTTTCATTATAATCGGTAGGAATAATATAATCAATAGCATTACGGGCGAAATCACCTTCCGCAGCCCAATGGTCCCACGATAAATCATCGCCCGTATAAACAGGATTGCCCTGTTCATCTAAAACATTATCCTTACCAATCACGTTCTCAAAACCTAAATTCCCATGAGTTTGATTTCTATCATAAAATGAAATGACATGTGAATGAACATAACTAGTGTTATAACCTAAATTACTTAATACTCCTGGCATAGAATAGTTGAAAGCATTTAATGATTTATCATAATTTGTTCCTGCTATGTCTGACAATCCCTCGCCCACTGGGTAATTGCCAAGTATTGCATAACCTTCTGAATAGTTTGTTTTAGATTTTGCAAAGAAATTTTTAGCCAATAGACTATCGTTATCTGTATTGTCATTGTTTGTATCTGTCAAATAATCATCTCCATAAATCAATGAATAAATATTTGGAGTTAGTTCATAAGAAAGATTATTAAATGATGAATCGTAAGTTCCATCTCCAAAACAAAACCATTCTAGTGATTCCATCATTATGACAATAACATTGTTTCTAGAATCTATGCCAAACACATCACTATTGTTATAAATATTTCCAGAATTAAAATAATTGATTGTAGCATTTTGTATTTCTTCATCAATTTTTTCGTTCATTCCAAGCAAGAGATTTGTAATATAACCGTATGAACCAAATTTAGAATAACTTCCATATTTCATAAAACTTGTATTCATCAAAAATGTATCACTAGAAACATAATCGGCACTATTAATGTCAGATAAACTATTAATATATAATCTTTCATCTATGTAATAAGTGCAAGCAAAACATTGAATGGCAAGAATTAATATTACATTAAAAATCGAATAATGTTGACGAATTTTTATTTTGTCTTTTTTGCATTTTTTTAGCATAACATTGCCAACTATAACTATCGCCACATAAACAAAAAATAGTTGTAAAATCACAGAAAAATAAATAAAATTACTGGTCATTGCAGCGCCTGCTTCATCTATCAATCTAATCATATCTATAGAAAAAAGGTCACCATAAATCATATATAGAGAATAATTAATATAAATCATAATTGCTTGAAGACCGAGTATAATTGTATAAATTGTGTATTGTGCAGTAAAATTAGGAATTATAAATACCAAAATGGCTATAAACATAATAATTGCAAAATTATATCCAAAATATTCTGGCATAAATCCCATGCCTAAGATATGAAAAGTGACTGCTTCTAAAATCAAAGCACCACATACAAAATATAAAACCATCAATAGTTTGCTTAAAACAGTTTTTAACATTTAATAAATTATATAACTAATTAAAAATAATGTCAACATTATATTAAAACTTGAAAACTTTAAAATAAAATGTTATAATAATATTATGTTTAATTGGTTAAAAAATAAACTCAATCCAATAATTCCTGATGATGCAAAAAAGGGATTCATATCATCTAATTTTTTGACGATTAAAAATGGAAGTAAAATAAATGTCCCTAATAACATAGTTTGTTTTATCAATTATAAAGATAAAAATTACTTGCAATTAAATGAAGGCGAATATGTGCTTAATGAATCAACCTTACCTGAATTGTGTGCAAAGCAACGCAATCATGATAAAAAACTAAAAAAGTTAAAATTAGATTTATATTTTGTCAATACAAATGAATTAGATATAACATATACATATAAAGATAGAATTGAAATAAATAGTAGATTAGCAAAAGTGACGGTCAAAATAAATTATAATTGTAAAGTCGCAGATTCAAAAAAGTTATTTCAATCAATTTTAACTCTCGAACCTAATCCCGACAGCATTACATCTACAATTATGATTAATCATTACATTGAAGAACTTTTAATTAACTATTTTCTAAAAAAAGATTTAGATAGTATAATTTTATCCGAAAATATAAAACAAGAAATAATGAATAAAACAACTAAACATCTTCAAAAAATAGGAATTCAATTAAATAAATTTGAAATTTTATTAGAAGAAAAATTAAAGAAGAAAAAAATAACGACATCTCAAACTACAAATACAGGTTTTTTTGATGATTTCAACAAAAACATTTTAGATAGTAAAAATAGAGATTCATACAATATCCCTCAGACAACTAATGTTGAAAAGTTTTCACAAGAAACAGTTGACCAATTTGTAGAAAATGAGTATACTAATTCAAGTCAAGAAAATAATAATACTGACACTACACCTATACCAAAAGAAGAAAATAAACTTGATAATGCATTTTGTCCAAGATGTCAAAACAAATTAATAAAAGGCTCAAAATACTGTCATAGATGTGGTTATGAAATTAATTAGGAGAAATTATGAAAAAATTTAAAAAAACTGATATCATTGCATATATTTTAGAAAACCATGAAAAAGCAGAAGAAATTTTAACAAATTTTGGTTTTCATTGTTTATATTGCCCCGCTTCACAAATGGAAACATTAGAAGAAGCTTGTGCAGTACATGACGTAGATGTAAATGAATTATTGAAAGCCTTAAATGCATAAAAATTTAATACAATTAATAGTGAAACTAAATATGGTATAACTATAAATTGTATTTTTTTAAACTGATAACTAAAAAAATAGAGCGAATCGCTCTATTTTAATTTTTTCTTTGATATTCGAGAGTTCTTTTCAAGTTCTTTTTTTGTTTCTTCAATTTTGGCACTTTCCTTAGCTATTTGGTCATCTATCTCTTTTAGATAAGCATCAATATCATTTATTTCAGGTTGTTCGTCAGAACTCGTTTCGACTTTTCTAGGCCTACCACGTCTTTTAGGTTCTTGTGATTTTTGCTCAGATGCTTTACTATTAGTCGCCTCTTCCTGAACTACTTTTTTTGGTCTGCCAACTTTTTTAGTTGTCTTTTCAGAACTAACATTTGAATCGTCTTTTCTCGGTCTACCTCTTTTCTTTTCAACTGTTGTATTCTCCTGATTATCTACTGCTTCTTTCTTAGGTCTACCTCTCCTTTTGCCAGATTCAGAAACTAACTTATTTTCTTCATTTTTAGTTTTAGGACGACCACGTCTTGTTGTATTCTTCTGTGTGCTTACATCAGTAATTTGTTCATCATTTTTGACATCTTTTTCAATTGAATTATTTTGAACTTTTCTTGGTCTGCCCCTTTTCTTTTCCACCTTTGGCTCATCAGATTCAACCTTTTCTTTTCTTGGTCTGCCTCGTTTTTTCTCTATCTTAGGCTCATCACTTTCAACCTCTATCTTTCTTGGTCTACCTGCTTTCTTTCTATTATTGCTTTCATTATCCTGAATGGTGAAGACATTTTCAGAACGTACGATATTTTCTTCCCCCTGATTATCTACGTTCTCATCAGTATCAGTTGTTTCGCCAGAATTATCAACACTTTCAATTTGTCCTTCTGATTCTGGCAAATTTATTGAGTCACTTTCTGCCTGATTTTCTTCAATAGTATTTTCATTTTGATTTTGTTCACTATCTTCCTGTTCAAAATTTTGATTTTCGTTTTCAGGTTGCAAATAATTGAATTGAATGTCTGATTGATAACTATCTTGCGGTGCAGGCTCAACTTCTTGTTGAACACTTGATTGCTCTGGTTGAACTACATTTGTTTGTTGATATTGTACATTTTGTAATTGTGAATTTTGTTGGTCTAACTTCTCAGATAAAGATTGATTTTGATTGTAAATGTTGTCCAACTCTTTGTCTTTTGAAACAATGGTTTCTTCCAAAGTTTTAATTTCTTGCTTTAATTTATCTTTGTTCTCTTTTTCTCTTTCTTCAACAGCCTTTAATGCAGCATCATAAACTTTATTACTATACGTATCAAACTCACTCATCATACCTTTTTCAAGTGTTTTACGAGCTTCTTTAATTGAATTTTCTACACTTGTGAGTTCTGCTTGATAACTCTCTAATAATTTCTTATGGCTGTCAGTCTTTGTATCATAATCACGTTCTAGATTTCTCTGTCTATCCAACTCTTGTTGCATTTGTTTTTTCAAATAGTTTGCTTCAATCGTTGAAGACACTTCTTCCAATTGTGATTTGAAATTATCAAATGATTCTTTACTGACTTGCATTTGACGCTGATATTCTTTTGTCGTCTCTCTGAAATTCATTTCTTCTTGTGTTATGTCGCTATTAATTTGTTCCATGTCTTGCATGTATTTTTTTCGTTCAGCAATGTAATTTTCCGCCTCTTGCATAGCTCGTTCCAAAACTAGTGAACTTTCAACACCCGCTTCATCAAAATTAAATTTCTCGTGCTCAACATTTTTAAGTCTAGCACGTTCCAATTCTTTCTTCTCTTCTTCTGCACGTTTTTGCAAATATGCATAAAGAATAGGAATACCTTTTTTAATTTCATTGCGGTCAAATAGAACTTCATAATCAACATATTCTGGAAGTGTCTGAGTTGCCTTATCAATGTTTACTTCAAAATATTGATAATTTTGATATAAGTCGCTGACAATTGCATTATGTCTTAAATCCAAGAAGATAGTTATAATATAGTTCAAAACTAAAATAATAATTGGACACAACAATACACGTTGCAAAACTAAAATCAAATCTAAATCTTGCGAATACTCGTATGAGAAATAAAGATTAAGAAGTATACAAGCAAAAACATAAATATATGTCAAAATATTCATTACTGTAATATCACGTTTATATGTACTATTCTTAATAGGAGTGGATACACATACGTCAAAAGACATGTAGTGGCTCGCTTTATCTTCACGATAAAGAACAAATTGTTGCCATTGTTTTCTCAACTGTTTTGGTACTTTTTTTGATTTCATTTTATTATTAAATGCCACCAAATTTTCATCTGTAATTTGCGGATTATCAATAAAATAATTATTGAACATATCAATAGCTTTAATCAATCGAGCCTCATATGCCCTAGATGTAGAAATAATTACAAATAAAACAGTCACCAAAAATAGTGAAACAAATATAATAAAAATTATATTATAATTTAGATAATTTTTCAATGAGCTAAAAAATTTATCAACTTCATTAAAAATATTCATAAACACCCCTTAAATTAAAAATTTATATAAAACGACAATTATCTACAATGTTATTATAACACAAAGAATAATTAATTACTAATATTTTTCAAATATTTTTTAAATTTTTTATACTTTTTTTTAAATAAATTTATGCGTATTTTTATTACAGAAATTAGAAAAGAAACGAATTTATAAACATTCATATTTATTTTATTTTTTTATTTTTTTACTAAATTCACATAAAAAAATTATTTATTTAAAAATTTTAATTAATTAAAATCAAATTTATTTAAAATAATTTATAAATTCAATATTAAAATTAACGAAAAATATCATTAATTTTTTATTGTATCTAAAAATAGTGACAATAAAATATAGTAATAATTATAATTTTTTTCTTTAATAATAATTACGACATAAATATTTGACATTTAGATAAAAACAAAGTAATATATATTATTAATAATATAAAGGAGAAAATATGTTTTATACATATATGATATATTATATTTTAGGGATTGTGATGATACCTGGATTAATTTTAGGTATTTGGGCACAATCAAAAGTTTATTCAACATTTAACCAATATAACAAAATTCAAACAAAACATGGAAAGACTTCAAGTGAAGTTGCTCGTTTTATGCTAGATAGCGGTGGTTGTATTGACACAAAAATTCAACCTATACGTGGTAATTTAACTGACAATTTCAATCCTAAAACCAACACAGTTTCACTTTCAGAAGCTGTTTATAATCAAAGTAGTATAGCTTCTATCGGAGTGACTGCACACGAAATCGGTCATGTATTTCAGCATCGTGAAGGTTATGGTCCTATCAAAGTTCGCAATGCCTTAGTTCCTGTTATGAATATTTCAGGATTCTTAATGTGGCCATTAATTTTAATTGGACTAATTATGGAAATGACTTATTATGTCACTTTCGCCGATTGGTTTATATACATAGGTCTAGGGTTATATGCTTTAAATATTGTGTTTTGCTTAATTACTTTACCGATTGAACTTAATGCTAGCAAACGAGCAGAAAAAATGCTTCTAGCGACTGGTGAAATGGACCAAGAAGAAGCAAAGGGTGTAAAAAAAGTATTGAACGCAGCAGCATGGACTTATGTTGCAGCATTAGTGACATCTATTCTCTCATTACTAAGATTAGTTTTATTTGTATTTATGATGCGTGGAGATAGACGCTAATCAATAAGTTTTCTTTTTGCACGTGCGTGTGAAAATTTTGTCATCACTTCATATTCGCTAGAATTAATATAATCTGAGTACATTTTTAGGGGGTTGTTTTCATTTAAAAGAAAAATATCATCTCCCTTTTTTATTTCAACATCACTAATATCCAGCATTAGACAATCCATACAGACATTTAAGACACGACACTGCTTATCTCTTACCATTAAATTCATTCCAATGTATCCCAAATCAAACCCGTCTGCATAGCCAAAAGGAACAATTCCTATCCTCATATCTCTATTTGCTACAAATCTATAATCATAACCAACCAAATCACCCTTTTTAATTTGGTTAATTTGAACAATTTTACTTTTTATTTTTACAACAGGTTTATATTCTTGGTCAAATTTATTATATAAATTAAAACCAATTCTAACCATATCAAGATGATGATTAAATAAATTATTAACAAAACTATTATCCGTGTGAATTAGTGGCTGAAATTTATATTTTTTACTAAGAAAAATATATGGCATAAATCTATTTACTTGTTCTTTAACATATTCATCAGTGGTAGCAAAATGAGTATATAATCCTTCAAAATTAAGTTTACTTTTACGTATAAGTATCAATGCCTTTTTAAAATCTTTTATAGAACTAAAACCATATCTATTCATACCTGTATTTATTTTTATATGAATATTAATTTTCCTATTCATATCTATCAATTTTTTGACATCAGTAAGTGAATTACATGAATATGAAAATTGCGAATTTATTTCGCTAAAATCAAGCGAACCTAAAATTAAAATTTTTTTATCTGTCAATTTTTTCAAATTTTCTGCTTCAAAAAAACAAGCCACACCATAAAAATCCACAAGTGAATCAATAGTTTTGACTACTTCTTTCATTCCTACACCATATGCATTAGCTTTAACCATTGCACAAATCAAAGTGTTTGGATTTTTTATCATGACCTGTTTTACATTATTTATTAAATTTGTCCTACTAATCAAAATTTCGTTAATCATATTAGATATATATGATTAATTTTGATGATTTGCACTAAATTCACACCCACAATAATTTTGTCTATACATATTCACTTGCTTTGCAATTTGTGTACTGCGCAAAAAACCATTTTCTTTTTTAAAATCAGCATGCAAATATTTCATTTTATATTTCTTTTCTAAGTTTTCACCAGTCAGATTGATAAATTCCGCATTTTTATGTGGACTGATTGAAAGTGTAGTTGTCACAATGTCAAAATTATGACTTTTTGCATATTCAAATGCTTTATCCATTCGCATAGCTATACACACATTGCATCTTCTGCCACCTTCACTTTCATTTTCCATACCCTTAACTAAATCTAAAAATTTATCATGTTCATATCCTATGTCTATAACTTTTACTCCCAGTTTTTCAAATTGCTCTCTTCTCAAAACATATTCATTCTCTGGAAAAATATTTGGATTAAAATATAGATATGTTATGTCAAAATATTCTTTCAATTTTTCAATCACAGCACTCGAACAAGGAGCACAACAGCAATGCAAAAGTAGTTTCGGCTTATATCCGAAACTACTTATTTCATCATGCATTAATTTGTTGTAATCAATTTTCATGTAAATATTTTAACACATATTATTTATTTGTCAATTCTTAAATTAGTTCAATTTATTAAATATATATGTATAAATAACTGATTCGCCATTTACTTTTCCTGTAAATTTAACCTGGATAGAACGATTTTCTGCAAATGTAATAAATGCTTCATTTCTAGAAACTAATGCCGCAATTTCTTCTGCTGTTAAATTAGATGTCTCTGTATTCTCTTCATCATCATCGTTAGTACTTATTATCTCAATATTTAAATCTGTATCTTCGTCAAAATATTTCAATATAAATTCGTAATACAAATTGAACGATGAAGTTCCTACTATTGTATTTTCAGTGTGTTTAGTTAGACTGAATACATATTTATTTTCATTAACACTAGAATTCAATCTATCAGCATTTATATAATAATTTCTTAAAGTAGTCGAATCATCTCCATTCACTACTACAAAATCTAATCGATTAATTTTATCTGTTTCAGGAGTCAATACTAATCTTGAATCTGAATAAGTTTCCCTATCCCAAGCATCGAATGTTGAAACGTTAGCACCAAGAATATATGTAATATAAGTGCAATCATACTGTGTGTTGTCCAAGTCTATGATATTTGAATACATTATATCATATTCTTCATTTCCTGTATATAACAATGCGGTATCTACTAATCCCATATATGAATCATTTATATCTCCGTTAAATGTCATTTCATTTTCATCTAACGAAATTTGATAAACCATATTATTGCTATTAGAAACACCTATCATTAAGCCTAACACACGTGATGCTCTAACTGCTTCATCAAACGAATTTTGCTCATTCAAATATGTATAGAAACTTCTCATATTATTAAACCAGTAATTCAAGCTATCAACACCTACTGAAACATTAGAAATTTTGTCTGTAATTTCACTACCATTCTCTCTATAAGTCAAAGTATTTGCAGGTACTGCTTGGTGTCCATCTGTTTCAATTGCACCAGCACCACTTGTTCTATTAATCAACGTTTCTCTATCGTAATTAGCACCTATAATTCCGCCTGTAATATAACCTAAAAGGTTGCCATTATAATATGAATTCCTAATATATCCATTTACATTTCTACCTATTATACCAGCCACGGTGTTATTAGTATCAGTTTTAACAATATTTGCATTGACATTTACATTATCAATATATCCACCTAAATTTAGACCAACCAAACCAGCAGATACATTATTTGAACTATTAAACAGTGTATCTGATTCACTAATTATATTAGAATCAAGGATTAATCCTCTGTTCTCCCCAGCCACAAGAGCTGAATATTGTGCACCAGAGAGCGAGCCATTATTTATATCAATATTTACATCGCTAACTCTAATTCGTTCTCCAATCAATCCGAACGCACCACCAACTGTATCACCTATGGCAGTTATATTCCCAGACACATTGATATCTTTCACATCAAAGTATGTTGAATTTACAATATCTCTACTATTATTGATATCATAATTAGCATTTTGATATCCATCTACTATTCCAATAATACTACCCGCATAATATACATTTGTTAAATTATATGAAATTTCTTGACCATTATTTCTAGATAAATATATTGAATATCTATATCCAGAAGAAGCACGTGTACTATTTACACCAATATTACTTGTAATGTTTTCCACATTGATATTGCCACGTACAATACCTGCCAAGCCGCCTACTGCATTAGCTCCTACGACAATTACACCATCAGCATCGATGTCAATGTTGTATACATTAAAGTCCTCAATGATTCCTGCTAAGCTTCCTACCGCAGTGGTTTTTGTCGCCAATATTGATTTTACGTTTATATCAAGATTCCTAACAGAATTTTTGATTGAGATATCATCTGCACCAACCATATCTTTAAATAGACCAATGCTATTCAAACTAGAACCAGAATATATCATCAATCCACTAATATCCATATTATTACCTTGAATATTACCTTTAAATGTATATTCGCTAGTTGTAGGATTTCCGTTTATTGAACTGAAATCAATATCACTTATTAATCTATAATAATGTGTGGTTTCATCTGAGAAATAGAAATCCCAAGTATTTAAGTCATAAATTAGATATGGATTTTCTTTGCTTCCATATGTACCATTTATCGTTTCATAATTAGTAATTACAGTTGTATGTCCATCATCATCGGTAATGGTTTCTTTAATTATTCTTATATTTCTAAGACCATAGTACATATCGTCACTAGGTGTTTGATTTGCTGTATATTCAACTTTTTCATTGCTGATAACTAATCTTGGAGTCATTCCTGAATCTAGATACCACACCGCACTTTCATTGTCTCCAAAGGTGAATGCTGGGTACGAAGATTCTTGTGTCATTAGAGAAGTCCTAATTGTCGTCAAGCCTTCAATACGATTGTTATATCCGTCAGGAATTATCATAATTTCATAAGAATCAGATATCCCTGTCGTATTAGTAGGTGCAAACATATTTACTTCTGACGAATTTCTGTTTCCTTCATTAATATAAGTATAACATCTGCTTATTGAGCCAGAATTTCCATTTGCAAAACCAGAGAATCTATTATTATTAGCACCAATTTTTGTCAGATTGACATAGCAATCATAAATACTGTTGGTATTCGAATATACAAATCCTGCTGAAATATCTTTTGCTGAAATATTACCAATGGTATTTCTAACAGAAGTAGTACTCTGCAATTCTGTACTGCCCGAATGAACATAACTCATTGAAATTTCGCCAGAGTTATTAACCACGAAACCTGCCACGCTTACCAGACTTGTATTCACAACTGAATTATTATACGCATAGATAAATCCGCCACCAGAATAAATCGCAGAATCACCTTCGTATGTGAAAATTGGAGTCTGTGCATCAAATGCAGATGAGACGATTTTTCCTTCATTGCTATAAGCAAGTCCACCCATATTCGCAAGAGCAAACATAGACAAAGCACTAGTTGAATTAGTTATATAACCCGTACTTGCATTTTGTGCAACCAATCCTCCCATATAAAATTCTATGTTATAACTACTCGTCTTTGATTCAATAGTTGAAGCATGCAATGCGACATAACCACTAGACTTACAATTTGTAATTATACCATTATTTACAGGAGTAATTGCTCCAAAATATGCAGCTGAATAATTAATTTCCGGATTATTACATATATCAGCATAATTGATGCTAAATGATGACGTTGATGGTCTTACTTGTCCAAATGAATAACTACCTGTTCCATTATTGACCGTCTGATACTCAACATTTAGATTCATAACAATCATACCTTCGTAGATTTGTTCAAATAGCCCCGCATAAATTACTTCGTCATCAAACAAATCAAAACTTCTAATAGTGATAGTATGACCATTTCCGTCAAATGTCTTAACATTTACATCTATCGGAATATAATTATCAAATACTAAATCTCTTGCTAAAATATAATGTACATCTTCACCAGATTGCATAGTCAAGAATTCTTCTTCACTGGTAATCACTTCTGGTTCTTCATAAGAATTAGAATTTATGAAATTTAGATAATAGTTGTAGCTATATTCTGAAATTACATCTCCACTTCGCATATTAGAAATATTTGTGGTTATTATTTCATCTTGTGAAGTAATCTCCCAATAATTATCTGCATTCAATTTCAATAAGAAATCCAAATTTAATATTGCCCCAAGATTCCCAGCTTCAACACGAAGTGTATTTCCATACAAACTGATATCTTTCATTTTGTTATCATCGTCTAAATCATAATTAGATAGTGACAAATATTTATTTCTAGTATTATTATCCGCACTCCTATCAGTATTTAGCGCTTTAAGAATTTCGTTAATATAATAGGTTGCCCCGCTACTTTCTGTGATACTTTCATCATATCTATACACTCTATCCCAGAATGAATTACCATTATAATAACTGATATCTGTATCATCAAAATAGAATTCAAGTTCTACATTAACACCATAATCACCATATATTTCAGTATCTCCACTCGAATTTGTTCTGCTATGAGTGACACTAATATCATGAATTACAAACTCAACTATTTGAATCTGTATTTCAACACTAGCTTCCTCATAATCGCCATTTTCAAGAGTAGCACGAGTTGTGAATGTAATGCTAGAAGTTTCACCAATTAAATTTGCACTTGGATTTGTAAATCTTAATGAATAATATCCATTATATTCTTCAACCATTTCAAAATTGGTACTATCAAGACTGATATCCACATTTCCATCTGAATTTGTTGTAGAGATTCTAAATCTAGTATCTACATTATTAGCCACATAAATTGTGCCAATATTCGAACTCGTGTCAGTATAAGATATTACAGTCTCTCCATTAGGTTTCAGATAATCCACTTGGATTCCTGGTAGCATTTTCACGTCAATTTCATAATAGAAACTACTGCCAATTTGTTCACCGCTGTTTAAGAATGCTGTCACTTTGATAGTATGAACCATTGAGCTATAAGTATTGCTAATCATTGTGGCAATATAAAGGCTTCCATTAAAGCCATCATAATCTTTAATCAATCTAATACCTGTACCATCACTAGAAGGTCGGTCCATCTCAGACAATCTACTTCCATTCACTCCATCGATTTGAGCAAATATTATCTCTTCTCTGCCTGTCACATCGCTAATTTCCAAATAATCATAATAACCATTACTTGGTGCAATGTCCAAAATTATCAATCCTTCTCCGGTTGGACGCAAAACATTGCTTTGAGTTATACTTCCATCTTCCGAACTATAAACATAATTCTTAATCTCAATTTTATTTATTCTTTGAGGCAAAATTGTGAAATTAATACTTGCATTCTCACCATTTAATAATGTATAAGTTAATCTTAGTCCAATAGGATTATTGCTGGTAGTAGGTGTAATTTCATCAATAGTCAAACGATAATATACTGTCTGCAATCCTGTATCTGTATTCAAACCCTCGTTCCTAATCAATTCTATATTTGCCGTCAAATTAACATCAGTCAAATCAAGCCCAGTTTCAATATCATAGAACATATGACTATAACTTAAATCAGTAGCTAAATCTTGCTCAGTCAATTCAATATCGGTAGTGATAAATGCTGTAATTGTTGTGTTGTCATTAGGATATAATGTGACAGAATCATAATTTAGTGATATCTTACTAGCTCCTTGCCTTGTATATAAGTCAAATGTAGTAATTGCATTAGATAAGACTCTATCAATTTCAATGTTCCCTAATGTACTATCTTGATATCTAATTATTGTATAAGGTGTAATTGCGATACTCAAATGTCCATCTAATAGATAATTTAATACAGAAATACTGAATGGAGTATTAGAATCAATTATGTAAATAATTTTTTCATTTACATCATCTACATTACCCACAACCCCACTTACACTAATGTAATCAGGAATTTGGGTATAACTATAATCTGTATCTAAATCTCCAACAATTCCAACTTCTACTCTCAAATAGATATCTTCGTTTGCTAAATACTGATATTGTTCATTGTTATAATCTACTGTTCCAGTAGACATAATGTAATATTGTTTTGCTTTGTTGTATGCAATATTTTGCTCTACATTATCAATATCATTTGAACTTAATGCACTATCGCTAATAATTAAATTATCGCCCGTAGCATAAGAAACATCAAATGTTATAGAAGCTCTAATAGAAGTATTTAATATTGAAATGAATGTAATTGTACATTGTCCCACACCACGAACAATTATCTCACTATTATTGATATAAATTATTGAACTATTTGAAGTTTCAGCATATATACGTATTTGACTTAGAGATGTTGGCTCATACTCAAAATCAAACAAGTCTAATAAATCATAAGTATTATAACGTTCGTTTAAAGCATTATATAGTAATGTATAGTTTTCATCAGTCGTATCAAGACTAAATTCATAATAATCTAAATGAATTATGCTATCCAATTCAACATCATTATATGTTAATTTATATTCATCTTTGATTAGTGCTGACAAACTTGTAGGAGCAATTTCAAATAGACATTCTCCATTTTCGTTTAACAAATATATGTATCCACCATTAATTTCTTCGTTATATGCCCAATATGTAGAATCGTTCCAATTTTCCATATTGTCATTATCAGAACCAATCAACATTTGACCATAGCCGTCAGCATAATTACCAATTACTAACTCTTCATTATCAACAACTACTGTATATACATCATTAAATACTACATTTGTATTGTTTGCCAATGGCAATCTATTAGTTTGGTCAGTACTGGTTTCGTAGAAAACTGCACCTTCAATTTTACCAATAAAATATGCATTATACACAATTGACATATTTGTTGATTGTCCATTAGCAAGGATTGCTCCTGCGTCAGATATCAATGCTGTACCTGTATCCGCCAAAATATATGCATTGACACTCGATAATTGTACAATTACGGTCTCTAATTCATTCGCTCCATCATTAAATGAGGTATTACCTTCATTTGTTGCGTATCCTACTATTCCTGCCACATAGTTTGAACCAACTATATCTGGCGTGGAATTAAATGTGTCATTATAATTTCCATTTGAACGTAATGCATTGTAATCCCAACGATAACTCATAACTGAACAATATATAAATATACCATTGTTTGAACTTCCTGCGATTCCTCCAACTCTACTATTCGCCGTAATACCAGTTCCTGTACTAGAAAGAATTTGATAATGAACTTCTTTATAGCTACCACCGTCATCACTACCAACAATTCCTCCAACATAATCTCCACCACTTATAACAATGTTAGATTTTACATTTTGAACGTAATATACATCATTTCTGCTTTCACCAGATGTATTAGCAGTCTGTTTTATATCAGTAATTTGACCGCTACCTATTGTGACAGTCATATTTAATTTTGGAGTTCTATTGATACCAATCGCTCCACCAATATTGTTTAATCCTGTAATTGTTCCGGTCACAAATGCATTTGATAATGTACCTACTGACTGATTTCCTGCACCATCACTCTCATAATCATTAATACCAATTATTCCACCAATAGCTGAATTGCTATTCGTTATATTTGAGCGAATATTTACATCCGCCATTGCCCCTTCATTAGCAATATAGACACTAAATATGATTTCAGAATTCTCTCTTCTATTTGAATTTAATAACGAGTAATTTGTATTCAAATTATTTGTAGAAACGGAATTATTATAACCTTCAATCTTTGCCAAATTTCTTCCAACCAATCCACCATAATAAACATTCGCATTTCCTGATAAACGTATATCTCCAAGTCCACCCACTATTACATTTGATGTATAACTAATTTCTCCTCTATTTTCGCCCACCAAAGAGCCAAAATATATCATAGGCGCTGTTGCGTTTTCCTGATTTATGCTAGCATTCCCATTAAATACAACAGATACATTAGTTAATGCACCCTTGTTTATGTCGAACACACCTAAATATGTATCCGCACCAACTGTTATATCGTACGCATAGTCAACATTGAAGTTTACATTTGAAATACTACCAGAAAAGTTTTTAAACAAATTGTAATTATCATTATCCAAACTAATTCCATATAGAGTATAAGTATAACTAATATTGTTATTGTCTTGATATGTGACTATTGTTCCAGAAAAATCAGTAATTACTTTTTCGCCCATATAACTCGTATTTGAAATATCAATATTGTTCATCAATCTGTAATGTGCATCAGTATCAGAATTGATTTCCCAAAAATCGTTAGCATCATTGATTATATAAGGATTAGATTGCGAACCATCTGATAAATAAATATTAATTACAATATAAGCATTCTTATATGCATTAGGATTTTCATCACTACCATTCATCAAGAAACTAGAAATATCATCAAATCCTGCTGTACTCTGAGATATGTTTTGATTCAATGCATCTTTTGCAAATATAATCAATTTAAGATTAGCATTTGAGCTTAATTCACCTTCTCGAACGATCAAAGTATATGTATTATTATCTAATGTGACGAAATTATAATTTTGATTGCCTTGATTATCTACCATTACCATGAAGATATCATCGTTTGTCACATTACCCTCTGTTGACGAATTCTCAGCGACAACTTGATATTCTTCTCCCGCCTTTAAATCTATATAATATTCCTGTCTGCTATCTGCTGTAAAATTAACTTCGCTTTCAACCGTTATTGTCTGTGTAATTATTGGTTTATGAACAGTCACTCTGCTTCTAAATGTATAAGTAGTATTGAATTGTTTTACTTGTGCATATATATCCCGATAATACGAAGTTGTATATTCATCTTGACCTCTACTGAATGTCAGCTCAATATTTTTATCACCCTGGTCATCTGTTGTAATAAAATCATTATTTTCAGTATACCACACAACTTTATATTGATTGTCCACATGTGTTTCACCCGTTTCACCATCAACAGTTTCGTTGCTTGTAATACCTATATTATAATCTTCTTCTTGATTATATGCTTGTACATAGTTCCATAAATATTGTCTATCTTCTCCAAGAATTGACACTTCCAAATTCACTGACGCTTGGTCTAAATAATAAGCACCTAAATATTCAAGCATATATCTATCAACGCTATTATAATTAATTTCTATTTCATCATCACCAATCTCTTCATAGATGAAGAATGAACGAGTAATTGGAATTTCAATATAACCATTTGGAGTTATTATATCAGAATAATTTTGTACTCTGACAATAATATTAAGATTTATATAATAATTTCTATCATTGAAATATGTACCTTTTACAAAAGTAATATCCGTAGAATTATTAAAATTTTCCAATCTTAGATAATCCGAAACTAATTCTATTGTTGTGTCATTAAATTCTGCTGTAAAGTCATATCCGATTACATAAGATGTATCTAGAAAATAATCATCTAATAAAACTTGTAGATTCAACGTTTGCCCAGCCGCCACAATATAATCAGCGGTGTAATCAGGATATAAATAACTAATATTTGTTATATCTCCGTCACTAATATAATTGCTATTCCTAAATGCCTTATCATTCTCTTCAAATTCATAATTAATGTCCGATGTTGACAATCTTTGATATACATAACAATTAATAGTCAAACTATATCCATTCGCATGACTAAATGTAATTTTGTACTCACCAATATCTGTATTGCGATTGAACACAAACAAAATTGCATTAGCCACACCATTATTACTATCAAATGTATAATTGATTGTACTGCCGCCAACAATTACATTGTTTCCATTGTCCTTACCATTACCATCGTTGATTGAATATTGTTTTAAGGTTAACGGATTATCTTTACCTCCTTGAACTGATACTTCAAAATCTGCATTTGTAAGTTCTCTATCTCTCTCCCCTAATACATTACCAGGTCCAACATACAAAATATAAGCATGTATATCTGAATTGTCTGTACCTTCCAATCTATTGAGATAAACATTGTTTACAACATATGCTTGTGCGTTATTGTCGGTATAAATTGTCTCCCTATATGAACCATCTGCCTGAGCCTGACTTAAATATCCTGCATTAACTTCCAGATTTCTAACCCCTTCCAATCTATTAAATGTCAAATTAATAGTCGTATTTTCTATCTCTTGCAAATACAAATACTCGCCAGAATAATATGTAAATACATTTATATTTAAGGTATAATCATCATTTTCATTGTCCGTTTCTACATATTTAATATACAAATTATCCACATTGCTAAACGGTTCTGATACCAATAAACTTAACTCTGTATCATAATAAAATTTTAAAGGCTGATTGTATAAGTATAATTCTAGTACATATTTATTATCTCTATAAGCATATCCAGTATTTTCATTGCTTGTAATTAGTGTTGAAAAGGTATCATCTGTATAAATTCTATTCACTCCAACAAAATCACCATTCTGTGATAAATATGCATTCAAAATTTCAGGTTGGATACTAATTCTCATGCCTTTCAAGTCCGAATAACTATATTCTACGATAGGATTAAAATTGAACAACGCACCGAGAGCACTTCCTCCTGAGACATAATAATCGTACAAATCAATACTGTAATTGATATCAACAGGTTCTCCCTGCATTTCAACTTCAATGTCGCTTGGTTTTACTTCACCTTTCACTTTAAGAGTCTTTTCAATTACTGAAATATCTCCAACGCAATTTTTTGGCACCAATCTTATTGTCACTTCAACTTCTGTCTCTGTATAATCAACTGCCTGTACAACCAAATTGTTTCCAGCATTGTATGTTGAGATGTTTTCGTCAGTAGTTTGCATGTCTATTTCATAGAAATCATAATAATTAATCTCACCAGCATCTAAATCAACATAGTCTTCACCCTGCAAATATTGTAGCATCAGTTGAATATTATTGAAATTATATTGTTTGTTGTCCGGTGTGGTCACGACACCTAAATCTTTTGAAATCAAATAAATCGTTTCATTAGAATTCAAATATTCTTGATGGTATTCATCAGTAGATAAATAAACCATATCAGAACTAAGAGTCCTAATAAATTTAAAGGTAATTTCATTATTTTGGTATTCTGTCAATTCATATCCATTCATATAAGTGACAGGATATAATGTCAGTTCAGCCCCTACTGGCACATTCTCGCCAACAACAAAACCTTCAATTAAGAAATTATCTGAATTTGCACTCACATACTTGAAATTAACATCTTGAACAAAAGAGTCATCTTTCACTTTAAAGTATACGTTATCCGTGCTACCGCCTGGCAATAGCGTGACAACATCTTTTGAATTAATGAAAACTTCCCTATCTCCGCTTTCCGGAATTGAAATTATGTATGTATCAGCACTTGTGATAATGTTATTTGATTTTCTACTGATTGTTAGGTCTATGCTATAAGTCTTATTTGAGGCACCATGAAGGACTACTAGTTTTCCACTTCCACTCATATTGTTTGCACTAATATCAACATAGTACGTATCATTTTGTAAACGAGGATTTGAAACTGTAATCAATTCACTAGGATTAGAATAAATTTTTACATCACCGATATCTGATGAATCTATACCAGAAAAACGCACACCTATGGTGGTCGATTGCAATTCATCATTATTGCTATCAATAATCAAATTAATTGATTCAATAGCATTCCCGCTTGCAGAATAAAATCTCATTTGCAAATCAGCATATTTATCACCGCATGCTGAAAAAACAATACATGATAAGAACGTAAAGAATATTAAAGCGAAAGTATAGATTTTTTTCATTTTCTCCCCTATTATAATTTAACCTAAATGCGACAAATTATTTTAATTAAATTAATATTTAATATTATAGAAAATATATACAGAATTTGTCAAATAATTTGGAAATAATCATAATTAAAAAATATATAAATATATTTAAAAAAGGAAAATATATGGAAAATAAAGAAAATGAAATAAAAAAAGAACAATTAATTGTTTTAAGTAATAAAGCAAATTTATCCGTTTCTGGGACAAATAAAATAATTAGTTTAAAACCGGAATTAATTCAATTAGATACCAATTTTGGTGGATTAATGATTACAGGAGAAAATTTAGAACTTGTAAAATTAGATAATACAACAACACGTGCCGAAATAAATGGTAATATTAATTCAATAAAATTTGTGCAAGGAAAAGAAAAAGAACCATTTTTTAGGAAAATATTTAAATGATTTTTTCAACATTTAATCAATTAAATTGCTTTTTATTATTTTTATATTTTGGAATTATACTTGGATTAATTTCAAAAATATTTTTTATCCTATTTTTAAATAAATTTCAAAAAATAATTATAAAAAATATAATTTTTGCAATATTTTACACGTTTTTTTCAATATTTTTTGTTTTTTTAATAAATTTTTACAATTTGGGTCAATTTAGTTATGCTTTAATCCTTGCATATATTTTAGGATTTTTGTGGTTTAATTTTCTTAGTAAAAATTTAGTTGTCTTTTTGGAAAACAAATGGTATACTATAATTAGAAAACTAAAACAAAGGATTTTCAAAAGGAAACTAAATGACACAAGCAAAGAAAACTAAATTAATTTTAATCTCTGCAATATGTATTATTGTTCTTCTTTTAATTATTAGTGTAGCACAAATTGTCTCTATCAATAACAAACAGCGACAATTAGAAAATCAGCAAATTGAAATTGATAGACTGAATGATGAGTTGAATTATTATGAAAATCAAAATAAAGCGAATAGCAGTTCAGAAGAAGATAAAGATGCGTATGATGACAAAAATGGCGACATTGAAATTATAGTAGGTGAAGAATGATTATAACAATAACGGGCAAACCATGTAGCGGAAAAGGCAGCATTAGTAAATATATTTGTGATAAATACAATTTTGAATACATTTGCACAGGGGATATGTTCAGAGAATTGACCAAAAAACATGGTTATGCGAACATTCTACATTTCCAAACAAAAAATGAAAATATTAAAGACTTTGATAAAATTATTGATAACAAAATCGAGCATATTGGCAAAACTAGATTAAAGGATGATATTATCATAGATTCAAGATTAGCATGGCACTTTATTCCAAAATCATTCAAAGTATTTATAGATATCGACTGGGACATTGCAGCTAATCGATTGTTGAATTCAAATCGAGATACTGAAAAAGTTGAATCTCATGAAGAAGCTATCACGACATTAAAAAACCGCTGGGATATAGAAAATACCAGATATCAAGAACTATATAATGTTGACAATAACAATCTTAGTAATTACGATTTAGTTATAAAGAGTGATAAAAGCGTAGAAGAATTATCCGAATTCGTTTATAAAAAATACAAAGAATTTATTTCAAAATAAATTCTTTTTTTTATTGAGAATTTAATTAGATTTTTAATGTATTAAAAAATTTTGTATCTTACATTGTTTTTAACATTTTCATATAATGACAATATGAAGAACTGGTTAAAACTCGCATTAGTCATAATATTTTTCGCACTGATTAGTATAATTACATATTTAATCATGCGTGCTTGCGGAATCGCAGATATTGAAAGTTTAAGAAAATTGATTCTAGATAGTCAACAATATGGAATTTTAACATTCCTATTAATTGAGATATTGTTATTCATTTTATTCTGTTTCGTACCCGTACTTAACACTGCTCTTGTATTATTGGGTTGTTTGCTTTTTAGTGCAAAAACCACTTTCTTAATCTCTTGGTTAGCCTCAATCATTTCATCAACTCTACTATTCTTTCTTGGCGACAAATTTGGTGAAAAATTAGCCGTCAAACTCATAGGGAAAAAGGAATTGGAACACGCACAAGATTTAGTCGATAGCAAAAGTAAACTATTACTACCTATTGTCTTTTCCCTCCCTATATTCCCAGACGATGCTATATGTATAGTCGCCGGTATGACCAAAATGAAATTTTCTTTCTTTATTATCATAACAATTATATTTAGAGGAATTGACAATCTAATAGTTTGTTTCCTAGGTAGCGGAATAATATCTTGGTCAGACTTGTCAGTTTTAGACTGGATTATATTAATTAATATGCTCATAATAGATATTTATCTTATATTTAAATTTCAAAAATTTTTTGAAAATTATATAAAAAATAAGAAAAATGACAAAAAATAACTTAATTCAACATTTTTTATCTGTCAATATACGGATTTTTAAAATTTTTCTTATTAACTTGCCTGGCACGTGCAATTGCAAGTTCACCCACATCTACATCGTTATTGATTGTACTTCCAGCTGCAATATATGCATTATCACTAAGTACTACCGGAGCAATTAAATTAGAATTTGAGCCTACAAAAACATTGTCACCAAGATATGATTTTTGTTTTATCTTCCCATTGTAATTACAGAACACTACTCCACAACCAATGTTGCAATTTATACCCATCTCTGCATCTCCAATGTACGCAAGATGTGCCATTTTGCAACCTCTACCTATCACTGAATTTTTTATTTCAACAAAATTTCCAATTCGACAATTCTCTGCAATTTGGCTATTATCTCGAATATGGGCAAATGGACCAACCGTACTATTTTCACCAATCACTGAATTTTTAACAAAACTGGATATTATAATTGTACCCTTACAAATGTGAGAATTTTCTATAACTGAATTTGCCCCTATTTCAACATTCTCTTCAATTATTGAATCTCCCAAAATACAAACATTTGAACCCAATTTTACCTTCTCTGCCAGTTTTGATGAAGCTGAAACAACTATATTTTTTTCTTTAAACTCTTTAATTAACATAATTCTCCTATTGATAATTATTTATATTTGATTCAATCATTATTTATGTCTAAATAAAGAAGAATTAATGATAAAATTTTTATCAAGTTATTGCTAAAAAATTAATAATTTTGTATAATAAAACTATGGAATCAAAAAAATTAACTATCAAAGATAGTTCAATAGCTTTTCTATCCGCATTTTTACTCAGTCAACTAGCAATAGTAATTGTGACTATTATTGCTATTTTTATTTGTAGTATTGCCAATATTGACAGTTCCAGTTATCAAACGTTTTTTAATACAAGTTATGGTTATCTGATTCTTGCCGCCACAATGTACCTTGTAATCACTCTAACATTTTTTGTAATAAATAAGAAAAAGGATAATCCAATAATTTCAAAACCTAGTGTGAAAAAAATTTTTATCTACATTGCAATCGCCATAATCTCATTTTTTGCGTTATACCCAATCATTACTACTATTGATACATGGCTTGTAGATTTAGGTATTCAACTCAACACCATTCCATACGAATTGACCACACCTAATTATTTTATCTCATTAATCTCAATGGTCTTGCTTCCTGCGGTATGTGAAGAATTGTTGTTTAGAGGTTTGGTATTCAAAGGACTTAAACCTTATGGCAAGGTATTTTCAATAACCATTAGCGCATTAATTTTTTCCATATACCATATGTCGATTGACCAAACAATTTATCCTTTTTTGATTGGTTTGCTATTATCAGTAATAATGTATAAAGAAAACAACATATTATATTGTATTGCCATTCACTTTACTAACAATTTTTTATCTTTAACCTTCTCTTATCTCAAAATTAACTTTTCTTATGCTCATTGGACTTATATTTTAATTGCATTCATATTGTTTATTGCTTTTTTAGCTATTGTATTGTATTTTACAATTAAGGGAAGTAAAAATATAGAAAAAGAAAAAATTTCAATGGAAGGTAAAGCATATTTCTATATTTGTCTAGTTATCATGATTATAATTTACATTCTATCCATAATTCAAAGTTAATAAAAATTACAACTACTAAAAAGTAAAAAAATTATGAAAAATAAAACATTCTTTAAAATTAATATAATTTATTTCATAGCAATGATTTTGGTTGCTTTAATCTTTATTTTGGGATATCTGGGGTTTCTTCAAAACGAATATATATCCTCGTTTTTGATTCAAATAATGGTCATGTTTGCAATACCTTTGCTTATGTACACCATGTTTGTCAGCAAAAGTTTTAAGCAAACTTTCAAGGATACTGGTTTCAAAAAAATCAGTGGTCGTATGATAGTTGTCGCTATTGTTTTGGGAATTGTATTATATTTTATCAATAATTTTGTTGCTCAATTCTTTTCTAGCATAATTTCTATATTTGGTTATGAAAATATTGGTCAAACAACCACTGTCACGTTTAGTTATGAACTGTTATTTAGAGAGTTTTTACTTTCATGTGTTTTACCTGGGTTTTGTGAAGAATTTTTGCATAGAGGAATCATGCTACATGCAGGTAAAAAATGTGGAAATACTCGCTATGTATTAATATGCTCATCTATTTTGTTTGGGTTGATGCATCTAAATATCAACCAATTCTTTTATGCTGCAATTCTAGGATTTTTAATGGGATATGTTTCCATGGTTTCAGACAGCATATACCCTAGCATGATAATACATTTTATGAATAATTTTCTAAATACATATTTCTACTATGGATATTATCTAAACTGGCCTTTCGCAACTTTTATAAACGACTTACAAGCATTGATAATGTCTAACATTTTTGTCTTTATCATAGTCAATACTTTATTAATGTTTATGCTCATTGCTTTGTATATCTATCTAACACGAGTCATAG
This sequence comes from uncultured Clostridia bacterium, assembly GCA_944377485.1. Taxonomy (GTDB): domain Bacteria; phylum Bacillota; class Clostridia; order Christensenellales; family UBA1242; genus Onthoplasma. The sequence continues at coordinate 44,873 of CALWFB010000002.1, forward strand.
CAAAAGAACGAGTCAGATATGACGTAAAAAAGATTATATCCTGTCTAGAAATTAACAATCTTCCAATTGAAGAAGCACAAAACAAAATCAATCAAGCAAATCAAATTTTACAAAAGAGCGAATCTCTCAAATTCAAAAACACTGTTTCTAGCGGTACAAGATTTTCATTTCTATCACAAGTTTTCATAATTTCAAGTTTCATTTTAGGAGGATTAATAACCATTAGTACATTCATATGGGGGATAATCTAATGCTAAAAATCAATATAATTGCAATAGGAGATATAAAAGAAAAATATTTAAAAGACGGAATCAATGAATATTTAAAGCGACTATCTAGATTTGCCGACATAAAAATATATGAATTAAAAGAACATAACCCCACATCTTCCAATTCAAATGATATAATTCTAGCACTACGAAGAGATGCTATTGAAATAAAGAAAAAAATTAAAGGATTAGTTGTCTGTCTTACACTAGAAGGTCAATCGATGGATAGCATTGATTTTGCAAAGTTCATAGAAAAATCAAGTCTAAAAACGAGCGAAATAACCTTTATAATTGGTGCATCAAATGGTTTAAGTGATGAAATTAAATCAATGTCCACAAACAAAATTTCTTTTTCTAAAATGACTTTCCCTCACCAGTTGATGAGATTAATCTTATTAGAACAACTATATAGAGCATTCACAATTATCAATAATATTTCATATCACAAATAGAGGTGATTATGACATATCAAGAATTAGAAAATCAGATTGTTGGGCTTCAAGATGAAGGATTAGAACTGTTTAATGCTGGAAAATCTGTATTGGGCAAAAATATTTTAGCAACACACGTAGGAGAATACTCCGGTCCACAGGTTTTAATACAAGGTGGTATTCATGCACGAGAATATATTACAGCCCTTTTACTCGTGGAAATGGCAAGAAATTTACATAATAATGACAACGTAAAAGGTGGCGGAATTTATTTTGTATTTCTGACCAATCCAGATGGTGCGCAAATTTGTTTAGACGGAATAGATTTTTTAAATTGTGATATTACAAAAAACTATCTTTTAAGTGCAAATAATGGTAGCACAGATTTTTCACAATACAAAGCAAATGTGAATTTAGTAGATTTAAATACAAATTTTGATACCAATTGGGGAGAAGGTGGCCAAAATGTCTTTTGTCCTGCTACGGAAGATTTTGTAGGATTTTACCCCAATAGCGAACGAGAAGTACAATCATTGATAGATTTTACCCTTCAAACCAAACCAAGTATCACAATCTCATATCATACAAAAGGTAATGTAATCTACTATGGATTTGAAGGAGAAAGTGAGTCTAATATAGTTCGTGACCAATCTATTGGAGAAAGTTTTAGCGAATTGACAGGTTATCCACTCATCTTTACAGAAAATTCCACCGGAGGCTACAAAGACTGGTGTATTCAAAAATTGACTATTCCTGCATATACTTTTGAAGTTGGAGATGAAAGTTTGCCTCACCCAATAGGTATAGAAAGTCTACCTGAAATTTACAATAGAAACAAAGACGTTCCTTTGCTAGCCTTACAAAAAGCAATAGAATATTCAAAAGAAATTGACTTTACCAATCCATTTGTGCAAAATATTAATGTAGGAGTAAAGAAAAATGAACCCAATGAAGAAAGTTATTGCGCTCGCATATTGCGCAAATTCGATAGGAGAAGTTCCGATAGGTGCAGTAATAACAAGAAATGGTAAAATTTTAGCATCCGCCCACAACACTCGTGAAAAAGACCAAATTGCAACACACCATGCAGAAATTATTGCGATAGAAAAGGCGTGCAAAAAATTAAAATCATGGAGACTAGACGATTGTGAAATTTATGTCAATCTTGAACCCTGCCCAATGTGCGCCGGGGCCATATTAAATGCACGAATAAAACATTTATACTATGCCGTGAAAGATGGAAATTCAGGAGCAATTTCAAAATTTAACATGTTAAAAAACACATTAAATCACACCACTGAATACACTCAACTCCTCGAATATGAGGAAGAAAATAAAAATTTAATTCAAAATTTCTTCAAATCAAAACGTAAAAATAAAAACAATATTTAATTCAAATTTTTACTTAGATTTTTTGAAATTTTTAGTAATATTATTAAATTTCTCTATAAAAAATCACGCAGTTGCGTGATTTTATTTTACTATTCTTTTTAAATTGTCGCTTGCTTTAAATGCAGGAGCTTTTCTTGCTTGCACCATTTGAGTTTGTCCGGTCTTGAAACTATACATTGGTTTTGATTTCATCTCGTTCACTTTGAATTTACCAAAATTAGACAATGTCACACTATCTCCCTGACTTAAAGCATCTTTGATTACTTCCAAAATTGTATCAAGACAAAGTTTGCAATCTTTTTTCGTAAGACCAGATTTTGAATAAACAGCATTTACAAATTCATTTTTGTTCATAATTCCCTCCGAAATGATATTTGCCAATGCAAATTTTTTTAAACATTATTTTACCTTATATTTAATCATTGCCATATCTTTTTTTGAAAAAATCTTGGTATAAAACAAACTAACAAAATACACTATTACTGCTATTGCTATTGCCAATAAAGTATTCGACCAACTACTGTTAAAACTCAATACACATAATAATGCCAATAACATAATACAATTTGATAAAATTAATTTACCCGTAAATAGATAATTAATTTGTAATTTGTAATGTTCTTTTATTTCAAAATGATTTAACGTCATCACTGTAATATAGCAAACTAAATTTGCTATTGATAACACGTAAATATTTAATACTTTACTAGGCATAAATATCAATTCTAAAATAAATTTTAAAATTACAGCAATCGCTAAATTTCTGACACTTGCGATACGTTCATCTACTGCTTGAAGACAGCTGGAATAGACTTGACTAATAGCCAAGAATACCACACCAAAACCCGAAATGGTTAGCAATCTATATGCTACGTTAAGACCTTCCACTCCCATTCCATTTAATCTATTGCCATATAAAAGTGTTATCAATCTATCAGGAATGAGAGCAAAGCACAATACACAAGGAATTGTTATTATCAAAATAATTTTAATTGCTATTGATAACATATGATTTCTATTTTCACTGACTAGATTTGAAGTGATGCTAGGTAAAATTACACTAGCTATCGCAAAGGAAAATATTGTAGGAAGACTAATCAAACTGGAAACTGCTCCACTTTCCAGACCATATAAGAAAACCGACATCGATTGAGTGAAATTGATATTCAACAAATTCACAACTAGTATACTATCAATAAATGTGGCAATCGGCATTATGATATTTGTTAAAGTAATTGGCAAAATATCCTTCAACAAGCCTTTTAATTCAATATTTGTAGTTTGATTATCAGTTGGTTTATATTTTTTAAAAAAAACTAATAGAATCAATAACGACACAATTTCACTCACGACAATACTTATCATTGCACCAATGATTGATGCAAGTAAACTAATTCCAACAAGCGCCAAACTTAAAATTAAACCTACACATAATTTGACAAATTGTTCAAATATATTTGACACTGCACTAGGTACAAAATTAGCAATTCCCTGAAAATATCCTCTCAACACACTACACGCACTTACAAGAATTATGCTTGGTGCCAAAATTATATAGCAAATACTAATTGATTTTTCCCCTTGAAGAGTTGCCAATCCTTCACTGCATGTAAATAATATAAATGAAAGTACCAACGAAATAATGATTACAAACAATAAACATTTTTTTACAACGCTTTTAGCAGTCGATTTTGACTTTGCAATTACTTTTGAAATTGCCATGGGTAGACCAGCAGTTGCCAACACCACACACAATGAATACAATGGAAAAACCAGCTGATATAAACCAATGCCTTCTCCACCTAAAATTCTAGTGAGCCCAATCCTATATATTGCACTGAAAATCTTTGCCAAAATTCCACCAATAGATAAAATCAGTGCTCCTCTCATTAAATTATCTTTTTTCATATCTTTATCTTTTGTAAAACAACAAAAAATATTAAATATTAAGAGATTATTTAAATTTAATTATTATTTTATAAATAATTATAATTTTTTCTAAATTTTTATTAAATTTTTAAAATATATTAAAATTTATTTTGAAAACTCACATTTATGAATTATAATTTACCTATGAAAATTAATTTTAATAAATTCATAATTGCATTAGCACCAATGGCAGGTGTGACTGATTTTGCATTCAGAAAAATATGTGCAGATTTTGGTGCAGACATGGTAGTAAGTGAAATGATAAGCATTAAAGCACTTGAAAATAATTCAAAACTATCAAAAAAAATGCTTAGAGAAGAATCTAAATGTATCCGCTCAATTCAACTTTTCGGACATGATAAAGATAGCATAATTAAAGTTTTATCATCAGATTTAACGAAAGATTTTGACATAGTAGATTTCAACTGTGGTTGTCCTGCACCAAAGATTGTAAAGAACAATGACGGAAGTGCAATGATGAGAGACCTTAACAATAGCCGAGAAGTCATTGCAACACTCGTAAAGTATAGCAACAAACCAGTCTCAGTAAAATTCCGATTGGGAATTGATAACAACGAAAACTATATTGAATTTGGCAAAATGTGTGAAGAAGTAGGGGTTTCATTTATCACTTTACACGCACGCACAAAAGAACAAGGCTATTCTGGTACCGTCAAAAAAGAGGCATATAAAAATTTAATACAGAATGTAAATATCCCAGTATTTTGGAGTGGCGACATCAACACAAAAGAAGATATGGAATATGCAAAATCTATTGGTTGTGCTGGAGTTATGATTGGACGAGCATCTATTGGTAATCCAGAGTTCTTTTCTATTCTAAAAGGAATTGATGCACCCTATTCAAAAAAAGAAACAGCAAAAAGACATCTTGAAATGCTAAAAACATATTACAAGTCAGAACGTACACTAGTATCATATTTCAAAAAACATTTAATGTGGTATGTGAAATCAACTAACAATGCCACCTTAATAAAACAACAAATACTTCAATTTACAACCTTACAAGAAATAGAATCTCTAATAGACAAAATGTAATAATTTAAATAAAATATTGTATTAATGTAAAAGTATTAAAAACTTTATAAATCAATAAAAAAATCTTAAATTATTTAACTTATGCCCTAATTTAATGGTGACCCCGCCGGGACTCGAACCCAGAACAAAGCCTTAGGAGGGCTCCGTAATATCCTGTTTTACTACGAGGTCATTTAACTATTAAATTATATCATAGTTCCATTTAGAAATCAAGTATTAGTATTTAATCAGTCTTGTACTATATGTTTAATTAAAATAAAAACACTAAATTCAATTGAATTTAGTGTTTAATTTTATTTACGTTTCATCTTAATCATAATTTTATCTTCTGCAATTTCACATTCATGTTCTATCTCAGGATTCGAAATATTTGTAATTCCCAAAACTAATAGTTCGTTTTTGATTTTATCTTGATATTTTGAAATAATTTCTTTTAATTCGTCACTTTCTGTTTGAAATTCAATATAAATTCTATCATCCACATTGAAGTTTGCTTCTTTTCTCATTACTTGGGCGGCACGAATTAATTCTCTGGATAGACCTTCAAGCATCAATTCTCTATCTATTGTTATATCAAGTACAACCGTCACATCACCATCATTTGCAATGACGAACTCTTGCTTTGGTTTAGTAGAAATATTGAATAATGTACTATCAAGATTTTTAAATTCGCCGACATTTACCTTGCCTGCTTTGAATTCGTCCACCATTTTAGCCATTTCATTTTCACTAGCAGAAAGTAATAGTTCTTTTACTTTTTGGACATCTCCTTTCAATACCGCACCGGCCTTTCTAAAATCAAGTACCAAAAATTCAATATTAAATTTCGAATTGTCATGTTCCATCACTACATTTTTAATATTTAATTCTGTTTCAATCATATCCTTGTAGATTTCAACAGCTTGTGCTACATCTCTACTCCCATTTATATACAAGGTTTTTAAAGGTTGTTTTACTTTTATTTGATTTTCATTTCTAAGTTTACTTGTTAGTGTGAATATATTTCTAACAATATCCGTCTTATGAGTTAATCCTTCATCTATTACAGAATATTCATTCAAAATATAACCATTTAGTGCAACACTTTCACTAGCATTTTTGTCAAGAGTTCTAACTGCATTTTGCCATAGATATTCACTAATGAATGGTATAATTGGGAACATTACCATACTGACATTTTTTATAGCATAATATAGACAATAATATGCGTTCATTGTATCTATGTTATTTTCACTTTTATAGAATCTGCGTCTATTATTTCTAATATACCAATTAGTGAGTTCATCAATCAAAACTTCAAAATCTTTTGCTACCGCACCAAAATTTTGATGTGAATATGCATTATATGAATTAGATGAAAATTCATTAACACGATTAATGAGCCACCTATCAATAAATGTTAAATCTTTTTCATTTGGTTTATAACCAGTCAAATCAGGATTATCAATGTAAGCATAAGTATTTAAAAATACATACGCATTCCAAAGACCTAATAATTTTCTTTTGACTTCATCACAAGTATCACGACCAAACTTAACATCATTAATCAATGGAGTATTGACAAAATTGTACCTTATAATATCTGCACCAATTTCTTCAAATGCAGTATCAAGCGGAATATTATTAGGACTTGATTTTGATAATTTCTTTCCGTCCTGAGCAAGCAACATTGGAGTTGTTGCAATCTTTTTATACGGAGCTTTTCCTGTTATAACAACACTCATAACCAACAAAGAATAAAACCAAAGTCTAATTTGTTCTTTTCCTTCAATGACACATTCAGCAGGAAAATTCTTTTCAAAGAAAATTTTGTCCGTAAAATATTTATTAGTACTAAATGGAGTGATACCAGCATCAAGCCATGCATCGCCAACTTCTTTAATTCTCTCCACCTTACTAGCGCAATGTGGACAAGTTATTTTAACGTTGTCAATATATGGTCTATGCAGATGTGGGATTTTTTCCACTTCTTCTTTACTAGATAATTTCTTCAATTCATCAATTGAACCAACAACTGTCAGCTTTCCACAATTTTTACAAGGATAGAAAGGCAGTGGCAAACCATAATACCTAGAACGAGATATTGCCCAATCTCCCATATTATTGAGCCAATCTAACATACGTTTTTTCATAAAATCTGGTTGAAATTCCACATTGTCAATTGCATGTATTAATTCTGGTCTAATTTCATCCATTTTAATAACCCATTGATTAATCAATCTGAACACCAAAGGGTGTTTACATCTCCAACAATGAGGATATCTATGAGTATATTTGTGAGTATAATAAGTTTTACCACGTTCTTTCATGAGATTTAGTATAAAATCTCGTGTCTTATCTCTTTCTTCCTCTGAATTCGTATCCATTCCAGCTAGTACGCCAAAATCTTCATAATATTTACCAGCTTCATCAATAGGAATTAAATTTTTCAATCCCAACTTTTTTCCCAACTCAAAATCTTCTGCTCCACAACCTGGTGCAATATGGACAGCTCCGCTACCTTCTGTCGCATCAACAGCGTCCCAACAGACAATCGTGTGAGTAAATTGTTGTGGTTTTATCTCATTAAAACATGTTTCATATTCTAGCCCAACGAGTTCACTACCTTTTACAGTTTTGACAATTTCGATCGCATCATCTTTCAACACTTTCATTGCACTTGCACAAACAATAACGTTTCTATCACTAGATTTAACTTTCACGATATTATATTCTAAGTCCGGATTTACAGCTATTGCCACGTTTGCAGCCAATGTCCATGGAGTTGTTGTCCAAACTAACATATCATTATTAGAATTTATTATTGGACATTTGAAGAATATTGCAATACAGGTGTCATCTTTATATGCATCGGCATCGCTCATTTCATGTTCACTAAGACTTGTACCGCATCGAGTGCACCATGGCATAGGTTTATAAGAAAGTTGTACCCAATTTTTTTCATGACATTTTTTCAAAAAATACCATATAGATGTTATGTTTTCATCACTATTTGTGTAATAGCTATCATCCCAATTCATCCATTGACCAAGACGTATAGATGATTGCGTTTGACTTGCCGAATATTTTTTTACAGTATTCATACATTCTCTGACGAAATTTTCAATACCATATTTTTCAATCTCACGTTTACTATCTATACCCAATTCTTTCTCTACACGTGTTTCAACTGGCAAACCATGAGCATCAAATCCATTTTGAAAATGTTCGTCATTTCCACACATTGCTTCGAATTTAATCATTGCATCTTTAAATGTTCTACCATATGCATGATGAAGTCCCATATTATAGTTGGCTGTAATTGGACCATCAAGAGTTGCAAAATATTTACCTGTTTTTTTATTTTTCTCTTTCATCTTATTGAAAATATCATTTACTTGCCAAAATTTCAAAATTTCTTCTTCCATTTTAACATAATTTAAATTTGCATTTTCTTTTTTCATAATTTCTCCTAAATTTAAATGATTATATCAAATCGACTCTTTAATTCAAAATGATTTTAAAAAATGCCAGCGTTTGCTGACATCTACCATTCTCACAGCAAAACGCTCATCAATTATTTGATGATATAATAATATTGCTAATAATAATGGCATTTATTTTCATGCTAAAATTATAGCATTTATTGCTCTTCATGTCAAATAAGTTTTAATAAAAACCTTAAATGCAATTAATAATTATAATATTAAAATAAATAACTATTTAAATTTTCAACGTTAAAGCAAAATAATTTAGACAAAAAACAAAATTTTTATTGACATTACTACTAATTTATGTTAAAATAAAATGTTTTCACGTTTATGCAAATATATAAATTTATAAGAATTTGCTCATTAATTTTACCCTATTTTATTGATTTCTTATAACAAAAAAAAATCAAAAAAGGAGGTAGATTTGACAAAAATCATTGAATTTAAAGACATTTGCAAAGAATTTAAAATACCAGAAAAAAGAAAAGGTAAATGGTCCACATTCCTAAACTTCTTCAAAAGAAAATATAGGATTATCAACGCACTACAAAATGTCAGTTTTAGTATTGATGAAGGCGATATAGTTGGATACATTGGACCAAACGGTGCAGGAAAAAGCACAACAATTAAAATTATGAGTGGCATACTAACGCCTACAAAAGGTGAATGTATCATCAATGGATACACTCCATGGAAAAACCGAAAGGAATATGTAAAAAATATCGGAGTCGTATTTGGTCAACGTTCACAATTATGGTGGGACGTGCCAATTGTAGACAGTTTTGAATTACTAAAAGATATATACAAAATTAAAGATTCAGATTATAAAGAAACTCTTGATTTATTAAATAAAGCATTAAATTTAGACGAATTATTATCTCGACCACTTCGACAACTCTCACTAGGTCAGAAGATGAAATGCGAATTAGCTGCATCACTATTACATAGACCTAAAATATTATTTTTAGACGAACCAACAATCGGGCTTGATGCTGTCACAAAATTAGCAGTTAGAGATTTTATTAAATATATTAACAAAGTTTGGCATACCACAATAATATTAACGACTCACGATATGAACGACATTGAAGCACTCACAAATAAAATTATTTTAATAGGCAAAGGTAAAATATTATACAATGGTAGTTTTGACACAATAAAAAATAAATACGCCAATGAAAAAATAATACAAGTAGAGTTTGCAAAAGCATACGAAAATATATCATTAAATGGTTATGAATTAATTTCTCATGACAAGAATGTTGCCGTATTCAAAACATTAGAAAATACTGAATTTCATACTAAATCTTTTATCAATGATATAAGTAAAAATTATGATATTATTGATTTCTCGGTCAATTCATTAAGTGTAGATGAAATATTAGCACGTCTCTATAAAGAGTACGAGTTGCAGGAGAAGTAGTATGAAAAACACATATGTCAGCATCTTCAAAATGCAATTCAAAGGAGAATTACAGTATCGAGCAAAAGCGATTTCTGGAATTGCCACCCAGTTCTTTTGGGGAATAATGTATATCTATCTATATATGGCATTCATGTCTTCCGATACTATCGATGGGTTCACAATAACACAAATGGCAAGTTATATATGGCTAGGACAAGCATTCTTTGCATTACGCTACCCTGGAATGCATAAAGACGCGGGATACGAAATCACAAATGGAAATATATGCTACAAATTTACCCGCCCAATCAATTTATACAATCAATGGTACACAGAATATTTAGGAGAAAAATTGGCTTCTACATTGCTTCGCTTTTTACCGATTATTATTATATCAATCTTATTGCCAACAAAATATTCTTTATCTATGCCTGCGAACTTTACTGCATTCATATTATTCTTAATCAGTTTAATTATTGGTGGATTATTGTGTGTTGCGATTTCAATGTATTCAGTGTATTTAACTTTTATTACCCTTTCACCTAAGGGTACAACAACAATTGTAGCAACTATTGCAAATCTATTAGGAGGAGCAATAATTCCAATTCCTCTAATGCCGACTTCAATTCAATCTATACTAAACTTTCTACCTTTTAGATATATATCCGATTTGCCTTTTAGAATATATATAGGAAATATTGGAATATCAGATGGATTAGTGCAGATTGCAATCAGCATAGTTTGGTTAATAATAATTATTGTCTCTGGTAAGCTTTTAATCAAAAATGCTTTAAAAAAGACAATAATTCAAGGAGGTTAAAATGTTGTATAACAAATATTTGAAAATGCATATTAAATCATCTCTTGAATACAAAGCCAACACAATATTCTTGGCGACAGCTCAAGTTCTGGTATTTGTGGCTGAAATCTTAGGAGTCTGGATGCTGTTTGAAAGATTTGATACAGTGGCAGGTTGGGGATTTTATGATTCACTATTAATGGTTGGAATTGTCATGACAACTTTTGCTTTCACAGAATGTTTTGCTCGTGGGTACGATGAATTTCCAAATTTAATTAAATCCGGCTCATTAGATAGATTATTAGTTAGACCTGTAAATATTTATTATCAACTCTTTGGAGCAAAAATAGAATTTTCAAAATTTTTTAGAATCATTTTAGGTATTGTAATAAGTATTATTGCTATAATAAATATAAATGCAGATTGGAATGCTTTAAAAATTATCGTATTGATTGCCACTTATATGTGTGGCTGTGTAGTAATTTTCAGTTTAATGCTGATTGCTGCTGGTATTAGTGTCTACACTATTGAAAACTTAGAATTTGTAAATATAATAACAAACGGAAGTAAAGAATTAGCATACTACCCCTTAAACATTTACAACAAGTGGCTAACAAGATTATTTACTTTTGTAATTCCTGTTGCATGTTTTAATTATTTACCATTATCTTATATAATTGGTGTTGGCAATATACCACTTTGGCTGTGTGCTATTTCACCTTTTTTAGGAATTTTGTTTATTATACCATGTTTAATCTTCTTCAACATTAGTTTGAAAAGATATCAGGGTACAGGAACATAGTTAAAAATAAATAAAAAGACACTTTAATAAAGTGCCTTTTTTATTAAATTTTTTCTGCAACTTCCCAAGCTCTCCAAACCACAGTTCTCAAATTTCCAACCTTTAAAGCGTCTCCAACAATATGGACATGTTTGCTCGCCTTTGAAATAGGAGCTGGATTATAACCGACACAAGATATCACACTATCGACATTTTCTATATGTTCATTTCCGTCTTTGTCTATTATTGTTATAGAATTTTCTGTTATCTCTTTTACACTGCTTTCAAGATAAACAGGTACATTATTGTGTTTAAAATAATCTCTCAAATATGATGAATTTGCTAAACACAATCCTCGTACTGCCATCAAATCTTGTTTTGCTTCTATAATAACTGGTGTTTTCTTATTCAGACTTAATTCATAAGCAATTTCGCAGCCTGTTAAACCGCCGCCGATTATTGCAACACGTTTGCCAACCTCTTTTGTTTTATTCAAAAATTCGATTGCTTCAATAGCATTTTCAATTCCTTTAATATTCAATTTTTTCGCAACTGAACCAGTAGCAACCACAATTTCATCAGCATCAAGTGTAGATATGTCTTTTATTTCAGTATTGTATTTTACTTCAATATTTAATTTATCAATCTGACGGCGATACCAGTCCAATAGTTTTCTATCCTGTCCTTTAAATGACATCGCACCAGCAGGAATAAATACCCCACCTAGTCTATCAGTTTTCTCATAAATTGTCACGTCATGTCCACGAAGTGTAGCAATTCTTGCAACTTCCATGCCGCCTACACCTCCACCAATGACTGCCACTTTCTTTTTCTTCTTTGCTGGCTTTATATCATATTTACCGCCGTCCATAGTCATAGGATTCAATGCACATCTAGACATATGTTTTGAATCTCCCATACTTTGGTCATTTGCGACACCTTTATAATGAGCCATGGTTAGACAAGCATTATGACAATATATGCATGGTTGGATATCTTCCAATCTATCTTCCATCAATTTGGTCACCCAATGAGAATCCGTCAAGAACTGTCTAGCTACACCCATAGCATCGATTTTACCATCCTTTATAGCCTTTGCCGCAATATCTGGCTCCATTTTGCCCGCACAAACAACAGGTATATCAACAAAGTTTTTGATATGAGATACATCGTCAAGATTGCAATTCTTTGGCATATAAAGAGGAGGATGAGCCCAATACCATGCATCGTATGTACCATTATCAGCATCAAGCATATCATAACCTGCATCTTGAAGATATTTAGCAGCAATTTCACTTTCTTGCATGTTTCTACCGATTTCAGTGAACTTTTCACCTGGTAGCGCACCTTCACAGAAATCACGAGTTTTACTAACTACTGAATAACGTAAAGTGACAGGATAATCTTGTCCACATTCTGCCTTAATCGCTTTTACAATTTCCACTGGGAAACGATATCTATTTTCAAACGAACCACCATACTCATCTGTTCTATGATTTGTATACTCCAAAGTAAACTGGTCCAATAAATATCCTTCATGCACAGCATGAATTTCAACACCATCCACTCCTGCTTCTTTCAAAAGTTTAGAAGTAAGAGCAAACGCTTTAATCATATCATTAATCTCTTTTTTAGTAATCTCTCTACATTCATAATCTTCTAGCCAGCGAGATGGCAACTTGCTAGGAGAAGCACATAAATATGGAAGATTAATTATAGGCTTCATAATTGTAGATAAAAATTTATTTTTCACAATAGGTGCCATAGAATTAGGAATAGAAAACGACCTGCCAAATCCTGCTGTTAATTGCACTATCATTTTAGCACCAGTTTTATGAAATTCTTCCATATAACTTTTTAATTGTTTGAACATGCTTTTCTTTTTATATAACCATTGTCCACCAATCAAGTTTTTGAGAGGTGCAATACCCGGGATAATTAGCCCAACATTATTTTTAGCCAAATCCATAAAGAAATCACATGCATCTTTATCAAGATGATGAGGTTCCATCCAACCAAATAATGATGTCCCTCCCATTGGACACAAAACAATTCTATTTTTGATTTCAAGATTACCAATTTTCCATGGTGTAAATAATGCTTCATATTTCTTATCCATAATATCTCCTTTGTTTATAAAAATGATAAAATATTTAAAATATTTTGTCAAATAATTAATAAAATTAAATAATATTAATCGATAATATTTCATTATTCATTAATAAAATTAATATTTTTAATTTTTATATTTAATTTTAATAATAAACTTAAAAAATAAATAAATTATAAAAAATGCTAAAATTTTGTTTTTTTAGCATTTTTAATTACAATTATATAATAAAATATATTTATTTTAAATTTTTATTTGATTTATTGTAGATTTTATTATTTTCAATGAATTGACGAATTCATCTAATTCTTCTTTTGGCATATTTAATTCAGTATAACCACGTACGCCATTGCGATTAATAATTACTGGATAACCCACGCAACATTTAAATTTTTCAATATAAGTAGATGCCGTAAAGATAGTGTTTGCATTATCGAAAATTGCATCAGTAATATTTTTAAGGCACATTCCAATCCCATATGCTGTATTACCTTTTTTATTTATAATCTCATAAGCACTATTTCTAACATCTTTCAAAATTTTATTTTTTTGAGTCTTGTTTAAGTATTTGTCAACACTATTTAATCCAATTCTACCAATGCTCCATGGAATCATTTCACTATCACCATGCTCTCCAATAACATATGCATGAATATTTTTAGGATTGATATCTAATTGCTCACTGATTAAAAATCTCAATCTTGCAGTATCTAATGTTGTACCACTTCCTATCACTTTATACGCTGGAAAATTAGATAATTTCATAGTTGCATAAGTCATTATGTCTAACGGATTAGTAGCAATCAAATATATCCCATTGAAATTAGTTTTGTTTATTTCTGAAATAATAGATTTGAACACGTCTAAATTCTTTTCAATCAAATCCATTCTCGTTTCGCCAATTTCTTGATTTCTCCCTGCGGATATGCAAACAATATCTGCATCTTCGCAATCGGAATAATCACCTGCTTTTATGTTAATTTTTCTCTTTGAACAACTAGATGCATGCATCAAATCAAGCGCTTCACCCTGTGCCTTTTCTTTGTTTAAATCTATTAAAACTAATTCGTCTACTTTGCTCTCTGAGTTAACTAAACTGAATGCATAACTCATACCAACATTTCCACAACCTATTAAAACAACTTTATTCACTAATACTCCTTATATCATTATCCAGAATTGTATTTTTTAATTTATTTCTTTTTTAAATTTTTAAATAATAATACTGTAGCAACAATTAATAAAATAGTTGGAACCAATAGTAATACAACAAATCCCAATGAATTTAACTGAAAATTTGCTAAAATCAAAAATGAAATAGGTAAAATCAAAGTTAAAATTGTTGCAATTAATAAAATAATTGTTCCACATTTATTAAATTTAAATGCAACTCCTGCTCCAATAATTGCCAACAAAATTACGAAAAAATTTGTTATCACTACTGAACTAAACCAACTCGGAACAGCTCCGCCAGCAACGGCAGTAAATGAAATGATTAATGAAGAAGCTACTAAGCAGACCAATGATAATAAAAACAAAAGTATACTTGCAACTATTGTTAATACAAAACTTATAATTAATAATTTTTTCTTATTCATAATTAATATTATATCATAAAAATTCTTTTATACAAATTAAATTTTTATATATTTTAAATAAATCTTAAATTATGAGATTTGGTCACTTAGATATTTACTAAATGCTTTACAAATTTTTACACTGCTATCATCAAAGCATTTATTTTCCAATGCTAAAATAATTATCGCTCCAATAGCATCTCCATCTTTAACTATTGGCACAATCAACTGACAAGAAAATTCATTTTCAGTGTTTACAAAAAAATTCAACATAACACTTCCATCATCTTTTTTCTTGATTACTATTTCTTTTTTGTAAATTAATTCTTGTACTTCTTCACTTAGTTCTTTGTTTATGTATTTCTTTTTGCTAGAAGACAAGATTTTTTCCATATCTGAAATCAATACATCATGTTCAATGCTAACAGATATAGCATTGGCGACTGCTTCGCTATATTCTTTCAATGAAACCATATCACTATATTTAGTGAGCAAAAATTTATTGCCATCTACTATTCCTATTTCTAATTTACTTCCCTCTCTAACGTTAAGCATCTTTCTCATTTCACGAGGAAGTACAATTCTTCCCAATTCGTCCACTCTTCTAACAATTCCTTTGCTTTCCATAATTAAAAATACTCCTAATTTTAGTATGGAAAATAAATAAAATATTATTCAATGTTTATGGATTAAAATATTTTATCGATATTAATTCTTATAAAAAAATAAAAGGACTAAATCAGTCCTTTATTATTTTAAGATGTTCCTGCCTCACCCATAATCACTCGAACATTATCATAAGCAATAATATCAATAAATGAACGGTCCATAGGTCCAGTTATAAAGAATGCTCTGCCTCGTGGTGCTGTCACAATACCTTCTTGTTCACGAGCGTTAATACCACCCGCAGATTTATACAATTCAAGCAAGTCTGCCATATCGTTTGGAGCAAGTTGCAATATCAAACTATACTGACAGGCATTAATAATCGCTGCTGACCTACGTTGAATTTCAGGAGTTCCCAAGAAGTCTTTAATATTCTGAGTAATAACTATCTGCATACCTTGATATTTACGAATACGTTTAGCCATTTCAGCCATGAAATTCAAAGCCACAGGACTATCAGGGTCAATGAACATATGTGCTTCATCAACCGCAATAACTACTTGTCTTGCAATCTTTTTACCTGTACGTTGTTCATACTGTTCATTAAATCGTTTATTATTAATAATTTCATTATTCAAATATTTAAACACAAGCAACATTTGTGCATTTGCCAATCTATTATTTTTACTAGCAAACAATGTTTGGAAATTGAATGTAATCAAATTTTCATCAGTCAAAATTGATGTTGGTCCATTCCACAAGTCAGAATTTCGTCCGCCTGTTGCAAATTTTTGAATATAAGTTTCAAGAATTAATAAATTGTTTCGATAGAAAGCATCTTTTACTGTTTTTAATTTATCTTTAATAAGTTTGAATAAATCATCAAAAATTGGATAATCTTCTGCTTTTAATTTACCAATATTTGTCTTTTCGTTTATTCCTTTTTTGTTATATAATTCAACAACTAAGGTATTCAATGTTTCGAATGCATCTGAACTTATTCCTTCCAATATCGCACGGAAGAATTGTTCCAAGAATTGCAAGTGAGTAAAGAAAGTTTTGTTGCTACCTTTGTTCACCAACTCATCAATACTTTTATCATCAACATCTCCACCATCATTTGCAGCATCCAAATCTTCTAGTGATGCCATGATATGGAACGGATTAAGAATACCCGATTTGTTAGTTCCAACGTCAATAACTTTTCCACCAAGATTAATAGTCATCTTATCATATTCTTGTTCAGGGTCTAGTATAAACATTTTCGTTCTATCTGCTGCCAAGTTTGTCAATATTGCCTTAGTTGCATATGATTTTCCCGAACCAGACTTACCGATAACCATCATATTACTATTAATACGACCTTTCTTTGAATCACGAGTAAAGAAATCGATAAACACAGGATAACCACTAGCCGTAGATTGACCTATACAGAAGCCTGCCGGGTCTTGCATGACTGAATCGACCATAGGAAATGATGATGCAATAGTCGTTGACGGCATACTACGATAAAAATGTTTCAACGTATCAATTCTATTAACGCTTGATGATACAAATGCATCAACTTGTCTTCCGAACAAATCTGAATATTTAAATCCGTATTGTTTTAATACATTCCTAACTTCTTTTCTATTTTCTTCTTCCACTCTTAAATGAATAGAAACATCATAAAGCTGCTCATTATTAGTTTTTAAATCTCTTAATAATGTCTGCAATGAATCAATATCTGCTTCTTTTTCAATAATTTCACTAGAACGATACGTTCTATCAAGTTTTGCTTCTTTTTCCATTACAGCTCGGTCGATAGACTTTTCACCCTTTTCTTTATCGACTGGCATAATATTCATAATCACTCTTGTGCCTAACTGATTGAATATTGGATATGCCCAACCATTTCCTACTTCAAGTGGATAATCAGTGATAACCATTTGTTTATACATCTTTTTATCCATTTCCACACGAGCCACTTTGAAATTGATTCTATCAGGCATAACCCAGTTGTTTACTTGACTAGGTGCTAACCCATCAATCTCAGATTCCGCATAAGTATCTTTATAATTTGATTTCAAGAAACTTATCAAATCGTTTTCCATAAGTATAGAAGCACTGATTGTATATTGCCCTGTTCCCAAATCATTAATAATACCAATGGCTGTATCTTCCAAGTTTGTTTTATCTTGCCCATACAAAACCAAATAAAAGTGATTTTGCAAAATTGGTTCAGCTCTAATAGCATTGTTTAATCTTTCGACACGTTCTCTGAATATTAGCGAACGGCTGTCCATTTCACTCACCGTGTATTGACCTTGCTCATAAAGTTCATTTAACAAACTATACTTAATATCATCATTTTTCAAGAATATATCAAATCTCATAGGCTTTACGGTTTTAATCAAACTTGCACGTTGATAATTTGATATACGTTTTAAAGCTTTACTAAAAGTATATATAACTGCATCTTGTGCATCTTCCTGCATTAAATCCAAGGCAACTGGTTGAATTTCAATTACAATACCCGCATAATCACCAAAGTTAATAAATTTACCAATTTCAATATTGAAGAAAGGAGTCAATTTTTCCATTGGCGTAAGACCCTTTTTGTTAGAAATTGACGATTTGATATATTTTTTAGGAAAAGCTGCAAATCTAATAATCAAACCAATCGAACTATACAATCTTAATCCATCATCTATTGGTAGATACATAACTACACTAATTGCCACCCAAGCAATCAATGCATACCAACGATAATCTACGCCATTGATTCTAAACAAATTACTAGCTATTATAACAATAGCAAAGGCAAGACAAATAATACCGAGAATAATATCTCCAAGAGTGATATTTTTTAAGAATTCAGTTTTTACCCTGGTCTTACCAGGAATATATCTAATCATTTTACCCCTTCTTTATGATTTAACATTTGAGTTTTCTTTATCCTCTCGCACTTTCTTAGCTAAATCTTTATTAGATTCTTTAATAGTTTTTACCAAATCTTTTTCAATACTATTTTTTACTTCAGCCATAGCATCTACAATTTCACCCATCTTCGCTGTTTCAATTATCGAATTTTTATTCAATGCATCTTCTACACCTTTCTTGAAATTGTCTATACTTGTATTATCAATGGAGACATAATCTGTCTTATGTTCTTTCTGTGCTTTTTGCATTGCCTCAGCCAAAGCTTCTGCCATTGATTCAACATTTTGTTTTTGTGCTTGGAATTGTTCCACTGCTCTATTTTCAGCCTGTCTGTGAGCAACCAGACCTTTGGCTTCATTCCTAATTTGTTCTTCAACAGATGGTGGTAAAGTACCATTTGCTTTTTCATATTCCGCACTTCTTTGAGCAACGATTGAATCAACAGACAAATCGTTTCCTGAATACATCTCTCCGTTAGTCATTCTAGATTTCAAAGCTTCAAATTGTTCTGCTGACATACCCTCAACATCAAGTCCTCTCACTTTTAATGTATCCTGACTTAACATCGCTGAATATTTAGCATTTTCACTATCAAATGACTTTCTAGCATCTAGTACACCCTTTGCAAGGTCTTTATCAGTTTTAAGGTCGTCTTTTGATTTTCCGCCATTTACCTTAGCCAGTGTATCTTCTGCTTCATCGTATATACCTGCCTGTTTTGCTAGTTCATTAACTTCATCTGCTGAATATACACGAGTCTGTTTAATTTTTCTTCCCACTGCATCAGTGGTATATTTTTGTTTACCTTTTTCATCGTAATCATTGCCATAAGCCACGCCTTTATCATCTACATATAATTGATTTAATTCTCTCATGGCATGTTGCCTTTTACCCTCTGCCTCATTTGCTTTACTTCTAGATTGGTCTCTTGCTTCATTTACTGCTGATTGAATATCTATTCCAAACATTGCATTATTTGCTCTTTGTAATAATCCACCGGTTCTATTACCCTTTTCGTCTTTCTTTCCTATTATACCGCCAACCATACTTCCACCAAGCGATTTAAAGAATGAACCTCCGCTTTTCTTTACAGCACTGGCTTTTGCAAATGCTCCTGCCGTCACTTTTGCAGCTTTATTAAGATGGTTTTGTCCATTTCTCATTCTTGTTTTAACTGAACCCATTAATCCAGCACCTGAACTATAAGCATTTTCTGCTCCAATTAATCCTGATATCATATCAATAAATTCTTTTACCATATATAAGCCTGCAATTACTAATAGTAATGGTGTTAATCCTATTACATCTAATGAAGAAGCTACTATTCCTGGTAAACTAATGCCTTGTATTATTGGAGTAATAGCGAAGAACAGATTCATTCCTGCCACGGCTCCATATGCACTTATAGTCTGACTTAAAAACCTTTTTCTCCAATTACCAGCAGCTGCACCATCGTCTATTGGATACATTGAACACATTATTGGACTGATAATAAATAATACAATCAATGTAAATAGACGTTTAACCATGCCGAAAGAAATTGCTCCTAATACATATAAAATAAATATTCCACCAACGCCTAAAATCAAATAGTTTATATTAAACAATGAATACCAATCATCTACCTTCCCCCAAGCTATAAATGGTGCCCCTGCACCATAAGCTTGGTCAATACAATTGGCATAATATTCAGGGTCAGTTTGAGTAGTATCAACAACTATATCATATTCACTACAAAAACTTACTATTGCATCAACACTAATATTTCCTTCTGCATCTGTTATACTATAATCTCCATTTCTAATTTTATTTGCGTTATAAGCGGAACAAACAAACAATTGCCGTGATATAGACATTGAACCACCACTTGCAGTTGCTCCATTTACAGCTTGCAATACTATATTTCCAAGCCAAATACCTAATAGACAAGCCACAGGAATAATAACAAAATTCCCAATACCTTTTATAGCTGAACCAACAATTTCTTTCCAAGATTTAGGTTTAGCGGCATAAACATTTCTAATAAAAGCCATAGTCAAGAAAATAAGTAATAATATACATGCCAAAGCCAGCATTGAAAAGAACATATTCATTACCACATCAGAAGTTAGCAAATAGTAAACAATACCCGTATCCGTCTCTGCACCAGTATTACCAGATGTAATAGTTTCACCATTATATTCTATACTATCAACACCTGCAAATGCACCAAATATACCTTGCAAGACATCAATTGCTACAAATATAACACCAAACAAAGGGTAGAGTACAGTACCTAATGCTCCCAAAATTCCTTCCAATATTCCCATTTGCCACTCCTAACAAATAAATTTATAAATATTATATACTAAAATAACAAATTAATCAAATAAAACATACAAAAAATTCATTTTTAAGACATAAATTTTAATAGGAAAAAATAAAAACAATTTAAAAACCATCAATAAAATAAGTATTTAAAATTGTTTTTATAATTTAATTATCATTATATTTTAACTCTATTCCCAATCTGTTTCAAATTCCACGAATACAAAAGGTTCAACACTTTCAAATCTAACGATTATGCCATCATCTTTCCATGTCAAATAAGTTTTACTATCTTCTGATGTTTGCACCTCTAAATAAATATTATAATCGATTTCACCATTGACAATATCAATCAACGACAAACCATTTGTCAAATAGTTAATATTATTTAAGTCAATATCTGAAAATTGATTAGTGCTTAAATTCAAATTATTATCAGATTCAAACAAATAAGTCTCTCCACCTTCATTTTCAGTAGTCCAAACCTGTCCATTAAGGTCTATAATTTGTTCACCGTTTTGGATATATAAATTTATATTATCAAAATCCGCATTTCCTATCATGAATGAAAAATAACTAAATTCAACCTGTCGTTTTGGCATAAATATCAATGCTACATAATTCTTTTCTGTTATGCCCGACATCATGTCATCACTATCTTCAAAAATAAAGTCTTTTATAAATAATTTTTCTGTCCTAATATTATCCAATCCATTAAAATATGTGTTAATACTATTAACTATATCTTGTTCAATATTTGCTGTATCTCCACTATCATCTAATATTTGATACAAATCATTATCATTAATATAAGTTGAAATTATTGCTGATATTGCGCTAGCCAGTTCACTATCAAAACCGAAATATTCAATTCCATCAATTTTTTCCATCAAACTTAGAGTACTATCATCTGTTATTTCTCCATCTGAAACTGATGTGTCAGTTGAATACACTTCATCCACCATTAAATCTAATAAATTATATGCATTACCATACGTCTCAGCGAACTCTGATTCATCAAAGTTGGCAAAATCATAATCCTCTGCTGGTAAATCTATTGTAATATCTAATGTACTATTTTCAGCACTTTCTATTGAATCTCTGATTGAATTAATATAATTTTCAATCATCTCTATTTGACTTTGTTCCTCATCAGAATAAACCACCCTACAACCATAAAAATCTTGTCCGTTCACTCCAAACTGTGCCGACATTGATGATTCCTCTCCATCACTGCCTCCACCAAATAATGAGGATATAATATAAGCGATAATTCCGACAACCAAAATTGCGACTAACATTATCAATAAAAATATCAATACAGGTGGCAATATTGGTCCAACAACAGATTTTACCTTTGCACGAAAGGCTTCTTTCCTTTGTGCCATAAGTTCATCTAATTTTTTTACTTGTTGAGGATTGGTTTTTTTTGCCTTTGCGATTACTCTTCGTTCACTCATCGTATAGTGCGGATAAAATCTATAAGGAGCTGTTTGCCTTATTTTCTTTAACTGATTGTCAATGGATTTTTTCTCTGCTTCTTTTAATTGCTTTTGATTTTCTTCGCTTATTTCATCCGAATCTTCGTCTTCTTCGTCCTCATCATCGTCTTCTTCATCTTCGTACTCTTCATCAAACTCATCATCGAGACTATCCGGATTTTCATCTAATTCATCTTCGTCTTCGTATTGATTATAATCTCCACCAAAGGCACCCGCCATAATCTCTCCTTTTAATAAATTAAAATTATTATACCAAATTCTGATATAAATAACAAATAAATTAAAATAAATTTTTCATAATTAAATATTATTGTTAAAAGTTATATATAAACTTAATTCAAATAATATAAAAATTGAAATTATAATAAAATTTTAAGTTTGCGGAATATTATCTAAATTCTATAAAGCTATTTAAAATTCTAAATTCTATTTTTAAATAAAAAAAATCTATCCGAAGATAGATTTAAATTTTTTATTTTAATAATTAGTATACCAACCTGTGAAATCAATTAATCCTTGTTCAATAGCATATTTCAAGAAATAGAACAACGCAATTAATACAATTGTCACGACAATACCAACAATTACATAAATCAATTTTTGTTTAGCTTCTTCACGTTCATTTTTGTCATCAGCCTTAGCAAAACGAATACCAACAACGATTGCATAAATAATACCAGCAACTGACACTACAATCAAAATTGGGTTAATAAAATTAGTCAATGCATTCAATATAGTTTGCAACCAACCTGGTACATTTGCAGAATTCATCATAGTACTTAACAAAAAATTCATATTTTCCCCCTGTATTACACAAAACCAATATTTTGTGTTATAATATGACATAATAATAACAAGTTAAAAAATTAAAATCAACTATTTTTACATATATTTTAAAATTTTTTTTAAATTTTTTTATTAAAAAATGTATGCAATATTATTTTTTCTAAAAAAATAAATATTATTCGTCTATCATTATATTAATTTATTATTTAAAACGAAATAATTAATTATGTTATAAAGTTAAATGATATAGGTAATAACAATAACGGTCTGAAACAGTTGACTTAATTTTTATTTTTTTTTATTATTAACAAGAAAGGAAAATTAAATATGAAAACATTAGGAAAGAAAATTTTAAAATATGTTTTAATTTCAATCGTGGTTTTTTTAGCATCAGTAATTATTATTACATATGTTAGAGATGGCTCATTTTCATTTAATGCTAGATATATAAGTTCAGGATTGCCATTTGTATTTGTATTTATCGGTGTTGGACTAATTTTAGTGTTTGACTTGATGCAGTTAGCAGATGGCAAAAAGAAAACCAGTAGCAAAGCAATCGACAAAGTAAAAGACTCAAAAGGTAGAGACACCCAAGAATATTTTGATAAAGACTTTGTGACAGAAGAGACCCTGAAAAAAGATAAAGGGTTCAATTATAATACCTTATCTACAATTCGTTCTTCAAAAACTGATGGTATTTTAGTACGAGCCGAGCAACGTGGCAATGGAATGGAAATAAATTTTGTAAAACCAATCCATACCCTTGTTGTTGGTACAACATCTTCTGGTAAAACTTCTCGATTCGTAGTACCTTCTTTACAATTAATGAGTATGACCAGCGCAAAACCTTCATTTGTTATCACCGACCCAAAGGGAGAATTATATGATAAATGTTCAAACAAGTTTAGAAGTGAAGGTTATGATGTAAAAATTATCAACTTGCGTGACCCATTTACCTCACTTCAATGGAATCCGTTGACATACCCATACGACATGTATCAACGTAGTTTCAATCTTGACAAAGAAGTGAAAGTTCATCCACCAGGTGATAATCCAAAAAATTATAACTTATTAATTCAACGTACATTTGAATATAGTAGCACAACATGGTTTGAATTCAATGGAGTTGCTTATTCTGACAAATCAACTCTTGAAAATGATATGCGAGTTATTGCTCGTGAATTGCAAGACAATACATTTACCGCATTAAAAGACATTGTCAGCACCCTAGCGCCTATTGAATCGGCAAAAGACCCAAGTTGGGAACAGACTGCTCAAAGATTAATTCATGCTGTAATGCTAGCAATGCTTGAAGATAGTAGAATTCCAGAACTTGGTATGACCAGAGATAAATACAATATGTATAATGTATATAAAATATGTAATACAACCGATTCAGGTAGAGATACATTCGCTACTTTGAAAAGATATCTATTTAGCTACCGTGACCAATTCAGTCAAGTGCCAGAACTAGCATCTGCTGCTTTACAAAATGCCGACACTACATCAAAAAACTATATGGGATTTGTTTCTGGTAAAATGGCATTATTTAGCGATACAGGTATCGATTTCTTGGTCAGCAATACAGAAGTTGACTTTACAACTATTGACGAACGCCCTACTGCAATATTTTTAATTATTCCAGATGAAATTCGTGTACGTTATCCTCTCGCTATATTATTTGTCACTCAGTTATATAAACGTTTAATTGACAAAGCACAAGAATTGGGCGGAGAATTAAAACGCCATGTTTACTTCATGCTAGATGAATTTGGTAATATGCCAAAATTCCCAGAGTTTGGTTCATCTATGGCAGTTGGACGTTCTCGTGGAATATTCTTTGAGTTATGCGTTCAGTCATACAGTCAGTTATACCAAGTTTATGGTCAAGAAGAAGGAAAAACAATTAAAGATAACTGCCCTATCAATGTTTATATTGCCTCAGAAGACACTACAACAAATAAAGAATTCAGTGAATTATTAGGAAAGAAGACGGTTGTTAGAACGACAGAAAATCGAAGTGTCGGTCCAGATGGTAAAGAGACTTCTTCATACAGCGACCAAATCGTATCTCGCCCTATTGCATATCCAGAAGAATTGATGTCGTTTAAAGACAAAGGCGAAGTTGTCATCAAAACATTTGACCCAAATGCTGTATTAAAAACAAAAATGACTAGATATTTCGAAGCAAAATGTTATGACACGACACGAGTTCATGGTCAATACATTCAACGAAGAATGTTTGAAGAATCAAAAGTCTTCTACGATATAGTAAAAAGAAATGACTATATGGCAAAAACAAATGCCGATGATGAAGATGACGACTTTTAATAACAATAAAAAATCACGCAATTCGTGATTTTTTATTTATTATAAAATTCTCATATATAATATGTAATAGTATTGATTACTTGTAAAAAATGTGTATTATGATTCTATGCAAATACCAGATTCTGAATAATATTCTTCTTTCCAATAATCAATTAAATTGTTTAAATTTGAATCTGGAAAAATTTCAATATCTACTCCATTTAAACCCGACAAATAAGTTCCTTTCTTGAATTTAAAGCAATGATTCTTCACATATTCTAGTGCATCGGGAATAATCTCAGTCATAATATCCGAATTATCTTTAGGAAGAAGAGTAATATCTCCACTTTTGTTTTCATCTACAATAATTGATTTGTATTTATCTATAATCATATAACCTCCAAAGTGCATTATATATTATAATAAAACACTTTATTGTATAGACTCAAATGACAAAAATATACAAAAAAAGTCAAAATTTGCAATAAATTATATGAATTTTATTGACAAAATTCATATAATATGATAAAAATAAATATAATCTAATATCGCGGGGTAGAGCAGCACGGCAGCTCGTCGGGCTCATAACCCGAAGGTCGTTGGTTCAAATCCAACCCCCGCAACCAAACGAACTTAGCATAATTGCTAAGTTTTTTTATATGATTATAGACCTTCGGACGGGTACCCTGCAAAACATAGTTTTGAAGGGGAAAGGAACAACCGAGTAAAAACGAAAATTGCGAACTATAACAAGCAATTAAGTAAAAACGAGCGTTGTGACGCTGTCGTTGGTTCAAATCCAACCCCCGCAACCAAATAAACTTAGCATAACTGCTAAGTTTTTTATATTATTATAGACCTTCGAGTGGGGACTCCTCAAAATAAAGCTTTGAAAAAACAAACATAGGTGTATTACATAACAGTTTGTGATGCTATATCATTAATACAAATCAATCGATAGTATTTTGTCAGCTTTTGGATTTAATCAATACGTTTTATTATATTTTTTATAAAAATACTTTTAATATATAAAAGAGTTATGATATAATATGCGTATACTGGACGAATATACTGATTTGATTAATGCCAGTTTTAGTCAATGGATTAAAGTGGAAGATAATCAATCTAAATGGACAATAGAAGATTTTCCATACTCAACTGGAGTTGATGAAAATATTACTTATCCTCACTGTTGGAAATGTGTGACAGTAAATCATTGTTGGTTCAAAAACGAAGAGAACAAAAAACCGAACCGATTCGACTATTCAAACACTTCATTTTCTCAAACACCATTGAGCAAACGAGGATTATATCATCCGCATTGCCACTGCAAAGAATTAGCAATAAACAATCCAAAAATTGATGATATTGAATTAATCATCCCAGATAATAAAGAGTTATATACAATTAATAAAAAATCATCATGGATTAATGCAATGGGATATGATAATTATAACAATTTTTTTTAAATTCTCTATATGAAAACAAAAGAAAATTTTTCAAAAGGTAATTACCTTATTAGAGAACATTTTCAATATGGTGTACAAATTAATATAAATGTAGCTATGCCCGGCGCTAATGAAAAAATCAATAATATTTATCCACTTAAAACGGCTTATACTATATTCCCTAATGGGAAATTAAAACTAAATACTCATTTAGGAGGATATCAAGATGAAAGAATATGATGAAGTTAAGGTTATCAATAATAATAAATATTACAACGATAAAGGGGTCTACGCTGGTATGGTTGGCACGATTATTCAGCCAGAAATTAGAGACAATTGCTTTTTAATTTGTTTTATCGACCCTAAATTTAAAGACCCTACATTCGACTTTTCTTCTGACGAAAATATTAAATCTCTTAAAAATGATATTATTTTAGATATTAAAATTTCAGACTTGGAATTCGTTGAAGACGGAAATTGTTCTGATGAAGATATATTAGATGAATTACCTAAACACAATCCTAAGTGGTGGTGCAAAGTTGAAGGCGGGTATATCATGAACTTACTTGGTGAAAAGAAAAATAAAATTCCTTTTGACTATGATTCTTAGTAATTCAAAATGTTTATTAAATTTTAAAATTATTAAAAAATAACAAAAAAATACTTAAAAAACATAAAAAAACTATATTTTATTATTGTTTTTGAAAATTTTTTTATTATATATACTATATGAAATATTTTGGTATCAATTTACAAAAATCAAAATTTGGATTTTCATTGACTCGTGAAAATTATATCCACCCTTCTAAAAAAAGTTCATTTAAAAATACCGAATATAGTGACGAATACATCACTACACAAACTAGGCGAGCATTATTCAATTTTGATTTGAATATGAAATTCTTTTCTCATCTAGATAGTGATGAATTTAATCATTTTATTCAAAAATTTTTGCAACAATATCCTCAATTCGTAGAAATCAAAGATTTAAACGAATATAGATATAAAACTGGTTATTACATACTTGTATTAGACAAATATAAACAAATTTATATTGGCACCACCAATAATATATGTCATCGAATTCGTGAGCATTGGACAAAAACTAAGCAGTTTGATAGATTGATATTTGGCTCAATCTATACTTCCAGACTTTCAATAGATTCATTCCGCCCGCTCGACACCACACGAATTTTTGTCTACCCCACTGAAAAGATGTTTGAAAATGAAGATGTTTTTATATCCTTTTTCCCAGACAAATTTATCATAAACCGGACAAAAGGCGGAATTCTCAAGCTCGGTTTGTCCGAATCGATATCAAACAGGAAATATCGAAATCTTATTGATATCTAAATAAAAGAAAAAAATTTATCTGCGATTTATATAAAAAAGAACTTTATCTTGCAATGTGTATTCAAAATAGCTTCACTTTGCAATTAATAAAGTTCATTTTTTTAATTGTTATTTATTTGTTTTTGAACAATTGTTATCTAAGTTGATAACATCTTTCGACACATTTAATGGTTCAAGATTTTTAAATTCCCTCTCTAAAATATTTTTCAACTTATCAATGCTTTTTTCATCAATATTCGAATCCTCAATTACAAACTTTAAATAGCAATTGTAATCACAAACATTTTTAATTTCTCCATTTAAACAATCTATTTTATAATCATCAAGATATCTTTTCACATCCTCTCTTTCAAAAGATTCTTCTATAAATGATAAAAACTCTTTTATCCCTTTTACTAATATTTCAACATTATGTTGCATATCAAAATTGTGTGCAGCATAATTATTTATAATCATATTGATTGGTTTTGATATGTTTGTAATATAGATATTTAAACAACTTTTGTCAAATCCTGAAATTTTAGTTTCCCCTGTAAAATAAGCCATTGAAAATGCTTCATTAAATAAATATTTGAGGACAAATACTATATTTACAAAAGGTGAATATGTCCAATTAACATGATATGAATCAATTTTTTTATTATCAATATAAAAATACTGAATATCTGTAAATTCATCATCAAGCAAAACATTATGCGCAATAAATTCAGTCAATGCTTCATAAATATAATTTTTATTTAAATTCACAGCATGTGTTATCTTATTTTGCTGTATAATTTTTTTATCCGTAATAAGTCCACCGTGCGCAATATAATATGTATAATTTTCTTTGTTTGTATCTTCCTTTGTCAAATTAGTATACGTTTTCTTTTCCTCATCATATTTCAAAAACTCTACGAAATTCATTGCATGTGTCAACTCGTGCAAAAAGATAACGATATGTCTCATCACTTGATATTTATAATTGTTTAAATCTTCACCCGTCAAACCTTCTGGAATTTCATTTTTCAAAAATGCTGTATCAATATTAGGAAATAATTTTAGTTCGTATTTTAAGGCTAAATTTTTTTCATCAAAATCTTCAACCAATACTCCTGCTCTTCCTTTTTCTCCAACACCTATCGGCTCAATTTTAAAATTTTCAATCTTTAATAAATTATCTATGCAACTGTCATCAACAGGAAACCGTCTGCAAACCACTTTTAGGTATTTTTGAACGATTTCATCTAAAAAATCAGATTGATTTTTAATCAATTCTCTTAGATGACTATTCATATATTTTTCCAAAAAATATTCACTTCTTTTCATATATATTATGTTTATATTATCATATAAATTATGATTTGTAAATAGTAAAAAATGGATTTTTAATTTTTGATTATTGTTTAACAATTTATTTTTTAACTGTTTAATCCTGAAATATAATAAATTGAAGACGTAAAACAAAAAATATATATTTTATTAGACTTTTTCATAAAAAATTAAAAAAGTTTTTAAATTTACGGTTGATTTTTTATTTTTCGTGATATAATTATAGCCGAGGTGAATTATGAACGAATTTAAAACCATTCCAATTACCCTTGTGACAGGTTATTTAGGAAGCGGAAAAACAACATTACTCAATCACATTTTAACCAACACAAAAGGATACAAAGTTGCAGTCATTGTCAACGATATTGGTGAAGTGAACATAGATGCTGATTTGATTGAAAAAGGTGGTATTGTAAATAAAAAAGAAGAGAGTTTGGTTGCCCTTCAAAACGGTTGTATATGTTGCACATTACGACAAGATTTGATTGAACAAATCCACGACATTGTAAAACAAAGAAAGTTTGACCATATCATCATTGAAGCTAGTGGAATTTGTGAGCCAATTCCTATTGCTCAAACAATCAATTTTTTAACCGAAAGTTTTAAAGCAAAAAAAATGCCAATATATTGCAAACTCGATGCAATTATAAGTGTAGTTGATACTCTTAGAATGGTGCAAGAATTCGGCTGCGGTGATGAACTGATGAAAAAGGAAATTCATGAAGATGATATTGAAAATTTGGTCATTCAGCAGATTGAATTTTGTGATATCTTAATAATGAACAAAATCAGCGAAGTAAGTAAAGATGAATTAAACAGAGTCAAAAAAATTATAAAAAGTTTACAACCAAAAGCAAAATTAATCGAAACAGACTATTCAAATGTGGATATCTCAAAAATTCTCGATACCAATCTTTTTGATATGGAAAATTTGTTAACTTCTGCTGGTTGGTTCCAAGAAATGGACAAAGACATTGAAGATATCAAAAAAGAAAATTCCGACCTAGAAGAGCATCACGAACATGAAGATGACGATGAAGACGAACTACACCATCATCATGAAACTCATGATGACGAAGAACCTCATCATCATGAACACTCACACCACCATCACCACGACCACAATCACGAAGGTGGTGAGACAGAAGAATATGGAATTGGAACATTTGTATATTTTAGACGCGAGCCATTTGATAGACTAAAATTTGAAGATTGGGCAAACAAGGATTATGGCAAACAAATTATACGTACCAAAGGTTTACTTTATTTTTCAGATGATTTGCGCACCGCATATCTATATGAGCAAGCAGGTAGACAAAAAGTATTGACTGATAATGGACCGTGGTATGCCACATATCCAAGATATCAAATAGAACAACTCTTGTTAAATGACGAAAAATTTAGACATGATTGGGACGAAAAATATGGTGACAGAATGATTAAGTTGGTATTCATCGGTCAACATATAGACAAGAAGAAAATAACAGAAGAACTAGACAAAATTTAAAATAAAAAAAATCTCTGCAAATACAGAGATTTTTTTAATTATTTTAATAAACTAAAACTTTACCTGAAACATAATTCGCAGCTTTTATTTCTTGTCTTAAAACATTCAATTCATATTCAAAGCCAAATTTTGAAGTAAACCAAATAAGTGAACTATCATTTACATTTTTGTTTTGCATTAAGTTAGATAAAAATTCCAATCTAAATGCTCTATTTCTTTTTAAATTTTCATTTATAAAATTATAAAAATAATCTTTACAAATTTTTGGATTTGGAGTATATTTCACAGCTTCTAAGATAAAATCTTGATTGTTCATTAAACTATGAAAATTCGCAAATGAAGAATGATTAATACTCATTGCTATCATAAGTCCACACTCTACACACTCTACTTCTCCTGATTTAACTGCATACTTTCCACAAGCAATTTTTTCTAACAATTTTCCTGATTCAATCTTCTTTAAAAATCTTTCGCAATTATCTCTTTTCTTAGAGGTTGAATAGTTCTCACAAGCTGGAACTCCAATATATTTCCCCCTTTCACACATCTTAACTATCAAATTAGCCTTTTTAATCAATTCTTTTTTACTCTTCATATTAAACCACCTTTTAATTTGTCAATCCTAATAAATTCATTTTTAATTTGTCAATACAAAATTCAATCTTATTTCCGATTAGTCAAAATTAGACATTTCATTGACAAACATATTATCTAAACCAAAATCTTTATAACCTTCTGATTCTTCCAATTTGTCTTTTGCAAACATTTCATAAATCTTTGCTATACCTTCATCTCTAAGCCCATTTTTAATCTTTATAGCATTGCATTCATTCTTATACGCTCTTAATTTTTTACTATCATTTCCATCAAGAGTAAATTTAGGATAATCAAAATGCTCATTCAATCTAGCAGCAAATTTCTTTTTAAATTCTAAATCTGCCAAGATAATTTCATTTTCTCTCGAAAATCCAAATGTATCGACAAACCACATGATACTTTCTGGCGTATATACATTATCGTTCAAATAAATAGACTTTAAAAATTCAATTCTAAAATGCTTGTTTTTCTTTAAGTTTTTATTTACAAAAAGATAAAAATATTCTTCACATTGCATCGGATTAGGAGAAATTTTTGCACATTTCAACAAAAAATCAATATTATTCATCAAATTTTCAAAATTTTGTAAAGAACTATGATTAAAATATTCTACCAATTTATATCCATATTCCTCGCACTCTTTCCCACAGGGTTTAATTGCTCGACCTGCTATAATATTTTTTTCTACTCTTTTCATTCCACCTTTCAAAATGAAATTACTAAATCTTACTTGTTCCTGCTCTACACATTTATCTTTTGTAATCATATTTTTCCTTTTATTGACCTAATCATAACACCAAAATTAACACTTGTCAATATCGGATTTTAATAAAATTTTGACAATTTCTGTCATTTGATAAATTAGATTAAGAAATCATATTGAAAAAATTTAGTAGATATGTTATAATTAAATTATGAAAATTATAGTAGGTCTAGGTAATCCAGAAGGGAAATATAATAACACTTATCACAACGTTGGTTTCAGTGTTGTGGATTTGTTTGCCAAACAAAAAAACTTAAAATTTTCTACCACCAAATGTCAAGCAAGCATAGCAAAAGGCGAAGATTTTATACTAGCAAAACCAAATACATATATGAATTTAAGTGGTAATAGTGTATATGAATTAAGGAAATATTTTAAAGTTCCTCTTAGTGATATTTTAATAGTCTTGGACGATATTGATATGCCAAAAGGTAAAATTCGTTTTCGACAATCCGGTTCTGCCGGCACTCATAATGGTCTTCGTGACATAGTAAACAAAGTTGGTCCTACTCCTCGTTTGCGCATTGGTATAGGTAGAGACGAAAATATGAATCTAGCAGATTATGTACTATCAACCATAGATAATAAAAGTAAAGAAATTCTATTTGCATCATATTTAGAAGCATGTAATTTGATTGAAAAATTCATAAACGGAGAACTATGTCAAGACATTACGATTTGCAAC
Source organism: uncultured Clostridia bacterium (assembly GCA_944377485.1). Classification (GTDB taxonomy): domain Bacteria; phylum Bacillota; class Clostridia; order Christensenellales; family UBA1242; genus Onthoplasma. The sequence goes on from CALWFB010000002.1 coordinate 78,189, forward strand.
AATTAATCAATACCCAACCAATTCTTTGTAATAATTTAGGATTTGGTGAGCAAGGTGCTATTTTATCTCAACTTAGCACCGCTATTTTTATATGTCCAGACACTGAAAAAGCCAACAATATGAAAAAACAATTAGATGCATTAGGTAAAGAAAATTTTGTTATTAATGATTTTGACAAACCCTTTACTCTTTCCAAATTTTCAAGTTCGGACAATAAATATGATTTAATCAATGCACTATATAAAATTAGCACATCTAATATAATTCTAATATCTACACCAAGAATTTTATTTTCTTTTATCCCAAGCATTGAAACATTTAAACAACATTTAATCAAGATTAATAAAAATGATAACTTAGATATCATTGAATTAGAAAAAAAATTGATTGATTTAGGTTATAAAAAATCCGAGACAGTCACTAGCAAAGGCGAGTTTGCTAGACGTGGAGATATAATCGATATATTCAACGTTATTGATTCAAACCCAACTAGATTAGATTTTTTTGACACTGAAATAGATGATATTTATCAATTTGATTTTTTAACTTTTGAACATGTAGAAAAATTAAATAGCTTTGTAATAGTACCTAACAAATTAAATTTTTTTGATGAAGAAAAAGAAAAATTATTATCAGAATTAAAAAATAAAAAAATTGAAAATAATTTATTTTTTGATTTAATAGGAATGATTGAACGTAATGAAGATATACCTCTTGAATTTACATATCCATTTATTAATAAAATTGATAGTATTACAAAAATAAATTATCCTATAATTATTTCAAATGAACTTGAATTTGAAAATATATACAATAATTACCTAAAAAATTTTATTGAAAAAATTGAATTAATAATAAAATCTGAAAAAATTATAAAAATATATAAAAATAATGAAAAAATACTTAATTTAAATGATTTTTTTAATAAATTTTTAAATAAATTAATTTTTTTTGATAATTATGATTTAAATAATATTGATTTAAAAGATAAATTAAATTGCGAAAATTTAATTTCAATAGATTATAAAACTAAAAACTTTCCTTCATTTTTGTACAATCTCGAATCATTACAATTAGAATTAAATAAATTTAAAGATAAACAAATTTATCTATGCTTGTCAAATTTAGACACACTAACTTCAATCAAGAAAATATTTACCGAACGAAATATTCCTTTTTCTACCAACAAAAATTCTAATGGAATAATTTTAACCGATTTGACAATTCCTTTCAACATTTGTTTTTCTGATGAAAATAAATTTTATATAGGTAGCACAAATTTTGCACACAAAAAAGAAACATTAACAAAATCTCGTCAGACAATAAAATATCTGCCAAAAGCTGGCGAGTATGTTGTGCACAATGTTCATGGTATTGGTAAATGTGAAGGTATCGTCACAATGAATGTGTCTGGTGTAGACAAAGAGTTTTTCAAAATAGTTTATAGAGGGAACGATACTTTATACGTCCCCTATGAAAATGCCGACCAACTTTCTCTATACATGACTGAGGGAGGAGTTGTTAACTTAAACAAATTAGGTGGAAAAGAATTCTACAATGAAAAATTAAAGGCTATCAAATCAATAGAAGATATGAGTCAAGAATTATTAGAGTTGTATGCCAAACGAAAATCTACAAAAGGCTTCAAATACAGCGAAGATGATTATCTATATACTGAATTTGAAAATTCATTCGAATATACCGAAACCGCTGACCAACTACAAGCAATACAAGACGTTAAAAATGACATGTGCTCAGGTAAAGTAATGGATAGATTAATCTGTGGAGATGTTGGATTTGGGAAAACGGAAGTGGCAATGAGAGCTCTATTCAAGGCTGTTGAAAATGGAAAACAAGTAGCAATCTTGGCTCCAACAACAATTCTTAGTCTTCAACATTATATGACTGCTAGTAAAAGAACAAAAGATTTTGGTGTAAATGTGGAAATGCTAAATAGATTCAGAAATAACAAAGAGCAAAAAAAGATTTTAGAAGATTTAGCAAGTGGAAAATTAAATGTGATATGTGGCACCCATAGACTACTATCGAAAGATGTTAAGTTTAAAGATTTGGGACTACTAATTCTTGATGAAGAACAGCGCTTTGGAGTAAAAGCAAAAGAACAAATTAAGCAAATAAAAACTAATGTAGACGTATTAACCCTATCTGCCACCCCAATCCCTAGGACTCTAAGTATGACCTTGATGACCATTCGAGACATCAGTATAATTAACACCCCACCAGTCAACCGCTTGCCAGTTAAAACTTATGTTATGACATATAATGAAGATATTGTTGTCAATGCAATCAATGATGAATTAAAACGAAATGGTCAGACGCTAATCGTTTATAATAATATCGACAAAATCTATGCTCTTTCTAACCATTTAGAATCATTAGTCAATAATGAGCAGGCACATTTTGACGTTGCACATGGGCAGATGAGCGAAATTGCTCTGGAAAATGCAATAAAACGTTTATATGACAAAGAAACTAATGTATTTGTATCAACAACATTGATTGAAAATGGAATTGACCTTCCACGAGCAAATACTCTAATAGTAATTGATAGTGACAAACTTGGATTAAGTCAGATGTATCAATTGCGAGGCAGAGTTGGAAGAAATGATGAGCAAGCTTATGCATATTTTACTTATGACAAAGAAAAAACCTTGACAATTGAAGCATCAAATCGTCTACAAGCCATCGCTGAAAATACTGATTTGGGAAGCGGATTTAAAATCGCCATGCGTGATTTGCAGATTCGAGGTGCTGGCGAACTTTTAGGTAAAGTTCAACATGGTCACATGATAAAGATTGGATACGACATGTACGCACAATTATTAAATGAAACCCTAAAAAGACTAAAAGGCGAAAAAGTTGAAACAGAACGAGAAGTGAAACTAGACATTGCGCTGACATCAAAAATTCCTTATTCGTTTATAGCAGATGAAGCAGAGAGATTGAAAATTATTGCAAAAATATCAAACATTACAGACAAGCAAAGCGCTAAAAAAGTAATAAACGAATTGGTTATAAATTATGGCAAACTACCGAAAGAAATATACAATTTAACTAATATGGCAATAATTAAAGCATATGCTAAAAAATCTAATATCAAACTAATCACTATTAACAAAAACCGTATAGCAATCACCTACTATGAAGATATAAATATCAAACAATTAATGACAAAAGTAAACAGATTTTCACACTTCAAATTTGAAAATACTGCTTTACCTACGATATCTCTAAATCCTCAATATTTTAGTGTGCAATCAGCACTAAATTATATAATTGAATATCTTAATAATTAAGCAAAATTCTTGCTTTTTATTATAAATTATATTATAATAGTCAATGATATAAATATACTTAAATGGAGAATAACGTGAAAAAATTATCTGCAATTTTATTATGCTGTTTAATGATTATAACCTGCTCACTAGCTGGGTGTGCCACATTTTCAATAGATAGAGTAAAATATTATAATGAAGTCGTAGCGACAGTCGGAGAGAAAAACATTACTCGTTCCGACCTTCTTTCTGCATACAATAGTTATGGATATTCATACTTTGTATCACAAGATGGACAGACTGAGACTGAGGCTATGAATAGCACACTAGATATATTAATTGATAGAGAACTATTATATCAATATGCTCTTGACAATGATGTGACCTATCGTCCTACTGCTTATCAAGTGAATAATGGAATTCAAACCATGTTTGATTCATTAGACGAGCAAATGGATACGTACGTTGAAGAAGCAAAACGTATCTTGAATATAGAAATCAATTCTGATAATTCAAATTCTGACGAAACCGACGAAGAAACAGCTTATCTGTATAAAGATTATGTTTATACTAAACGTGCAGAGGTAAAATCAAGAACAATTTATTATACAGATTCGTCTAAGACAGAAGTATCTTCTACCCCTACTGAATTCAGTACTATTGAATATTACATTGAATATATTTCAGAAGAAGAGCCAGACGTCTATGACAAGTTAATTGATGAAAGCTATCTAAATGATTTCAATAAAACAGGTATTATTGATGCTATTATTGAAAAATATTTCACAGATTTTAAAGACAATTTAACAATCAATGAAAAAAGTGAAAATGTAGATTTAATTTACAACAAAGTTCGTTCACTCCTTGCGGAAGATTTGATAAGTTATGAATATTATCTTAGAGATGAAAATGGCAAAGAATATTCAAAAAATACAGAAGATTTAATATATAGATATTTTGAAAGAAATTTTGAATCTCAAATCCAATCTATTTATTTAACTAATATTCAAACATACTTTTTAGAAAATGAAAATTTGAGTATTCAAGCTTTACTTGACGAATACAACTATTTAACACAAGCCAGTTATTTAAAATATAGAAATCATGAAGAAACTTATAAAACAGATTTGCAAGACATAGGCACTTCTGCTGATACAATCTACTATCACCCTACTAATTTAAGCGATGGGACAAAATTTGGTTATGTTATTCATACTTTAATTAGTGTTGATGGTCTAGATGACGCACTAACCGCACTTGAAGAAAATGCTGAAATTAAAGATAATCCTGATTTATATGAATTTGAATATAATAGAATCATTTCGGAATATTTATCTGATTTAAAAATTGCCGTTCGTGACGAAAATACTGGATTAATTTCAGAAACTGAGACTAAAACTTTTAATGAAGTTTTAGCTGAATATAACGAAATAACAAAAATATCTGATTATGAAACAAAACTAAATGAATTCATCAAATTTATGTTTAAATATACAGGAGATGCTAGTTCATCATTAGTATCTGGAATGCCATATGTCGTTGGAACAAACGGATACAGCACTATGGAAGAAGCTTTCACAGAAGAAGCTGAACGTCTAATCAATGCAGGCATCAAGGGCGATACTACTCCTGCTAGCACTGAAAATTTATGTGTATCTAGCTATGGTGTGCATTTCTTATTCTATGTAGGAGAAGTTGGTTCAACGGATTATTACATTCCTTATAGTGATAGAGACTCTGTCTATATTCAAAGCGACAATAGAGCAGACAATGGTAGATACAATTTATATTATAAAATATTGAATCCTCTGACTGGTGAGACCTATTTTGATATGTTGTTCGATGCAGTATATCCAGCTGAAAGTGACGAATCAAATTATTCATCTAACACAGGCTATTCAGATTATGAAGAAAATTTAATTAATACAAGTATGATTTCTCATAAAGTCGTAAAGTACACTACCAAAATTAATTCTACTAAAACAAGTATTTAAATTTTATCAATCTACTAAGGGCATATTTAGATATGCTCTTTTTTTTATTAATATGAGATTTTATGACCAAAATTCTTGTGTACTCTGTATTGATAGTAATTTTACATAATATAAAAAATAATTTTAAAACAATTTTTTTGAATAATTTTTTTTTCTTTTCACAAAATAGTTTTGTAAATATATAAGGAGAATAATATGGCAAAGACTAAAACTAAAACAAAACGTGGACTATCCGGTTCTACAATAGCAATCATTGCTCTAAGTATTTTATTATTAGCGGCAATAGGAATTGGAATCACCTTAGCTTATTTTACATCTACAGCAAATGTAGCTGGTAATATTACTTTGGGAGACCCTGTCACAATCTCTATCACACAAGGTGGAGCATCGGTTTCATCATTAACGTTTGACGGAGACGCTCTTCCAGGAACCGTTTATAGTCAAGCAATTGGCGTCGAAGCTCCTGCTGAAATGACAGAAGCATTAATGAGAGCAAAATTAACTATTACTAATACTGATGGTGCTAGTACAAATGTAGAAGCCACAACTACTGGAGATTGGCAACTAGGTGATGACCAATATCATTATTACAATGGAACAGTCAATGCAAATGACGAAATAGATTTCATTACAACAATTACCGTTCCTACATCGCTAACCAATGAAGATGCAAACAAAACATACACTATTGATGTAATTGTTGAGACAATTCAGCAAGCTAACAACGCAGCAAACACTGTTTGGGACACTGCTCCTAGCGAATGGTTAAATACCTATTCACCAGTGAGTGGAGGCTAAAAAAATGGATACCCACACTCGGTATCCATTTTTACTATTTGTCTCCTAATGATAGATAATCATTAGGGTCAACTTTCACTCCATTTACAGTCATTTCAAAATGTAAGTGAGCACCTGTATTTGATTCTTGTGCCATGCTATCTCCCACTTGTCCAATGACCTGTCCTGCACTAACTGTATCACCAACTGCTACACTAACATCACTAGCTAATGATTTATAGATAGATACAATGCCATCAGAATGGCTTATTTCTACGACTGTACCTTCCAAATAATTAGTATACACATTGGACACTGTTCCGTCTGCCACTGCATAGACATTTAGATTATCAGTAGCTATAAAATCAATTGCTTTATGGATTTCCCATTGCTTTAATGTATCATTATACTGCAATTCAGTTCCTGAATAATCCTTAGCAATCGTAGCATTCTGCATTGGCACAACATAAGTAGTAGTTGAAACGTCAACACCATCATCGCCCACATCTGCTCTTCCGTTTGAATTGTTAGCACTCACCAATGCGATTGTGACCGCACAAGCAATTACCAAAATTCCAATCAAAATAGCATAGACATAATTCATTACTACTTTTTTCTTTTGTTGAAAGTTAGTTTTGTCCATATTCCCTCCTTCAAGAGAATGATAGACAAATTTTTAATATTTAAACATAAATTTAAAAACTTCCTAAAATTAATGGCCACCCAATGACAGAATAATCATTATATTGAGCAATTTGAATATTTACTTTTTCCCCATTTACATTAACATATCGACCAATCTGGTCCGTGTATGCGTAAATTACACTTGCACCAGTATCCAAAAACTCAGTAAATATTATTTTGCCATTTAATTCTTCAATAGCTGCAATAGGTTCAAAATTCTCAATTATCATACTTTCGCCTACGATGTCGTTTGAATTAACTTCTCCAATATTCATATAACAACTGCCTAAAAAAATATAATGATTACTAATTGGACTATTTGAATAAGCATAATATTCACCATCAAAATAATCTAATAAGGTAAAATTATTTTTTACTCCTACATTACCAATCAAAATTAAAAATACCACAATTACAACAAATAATTTTTTCATACATTGATTATATGGTAGATTTTTTAATTTTAATCACCAGTTAAGAAAGAAAAATGTAAAATTAATCAAAATTTTGATAATAAATCTGAATTATTTATTATTAATTTTTAAATTATATACCAAATATGTCATAAAGATATAAATAGGCAAACAATCCTTGTGAATTTTTAAAATAATCTTTAAGTTTAACTAAAATTTCTTTTATGCTAGTTTCGTTGAACTCTTCACAAACAGACACTCTATCTAAAATCCCAACTCTACACTTCTCGCAAAAGGAATTAATACAATTAAAGTTCAGATTGATTAAATTTATAAATAATTCATTATTAGCCATGGCATAAAACTTTTCTACCAATGCATAATCTTCTTTTACTGATTTATAGATATCAACCATAGATAATGTATGATTGTGAACAGAACGTATTAACAAAGAGAATGCTGTAATTATCAAGTAATCAACAACTGGCAAAAATTGATAATCAATTTCACATTCTGCAATTATTTTTATATCAATAAATTCAAAATCCTTTTCTATCTTGTTGATAATATCAATACTATTCAAACTGCTTAATTCATTAATCTCAAAATTAAATTCGATACTACTATTTTGAAAATACATTAAATTTTTTATATAATTATAGAACTTATTAAAAAATACACTAAAAACCAGACTAATATCAACTATCCTTTTATTCAATAATAAATAATCATTTATCCTTTTTTCAATTCTGTATGTTTTGTCTAAAAAATAAGGCAAAATAGCATTGTCAATTGGGAAATATATATTGACAAATTCGCTTCTATCAAATTTAAGGTTCAAAAATGACTCGGTAGAACATAAATAAATAATAGTTCTATACCCATCATTGACTTCATTCAATCTTTCTTGCTCTGAATTGATATTTAATTTATTAAAAATACACACTTCTTTTATTGTATCAAATATATTGGCTATATCTAAATTTGAAACATTATCATCGTACAACAACATCACTTTTTGATATTTTGATTTTGCATCTATAATATCTCTAAGATTTTTTAATATATCATTATCTTTTATATTCATAATCACATATTATCACAATTAAAAAGATGAAAAACAAATTTTTATATATATTAGCCTACTAAATTTAGCGAAATTTGTCATATTAAAAATTTTTGCTTTACTTTTTCTATTGATTATTATAAAATAAAAATAGGAGGCTGACATGGAAGAAAAAATCATAAATTTAATTGCGGATAAATTAGGAAAGAAAAAAGAAGCAATTAAAATGGACTCTCACTTAGTAGAAGATTTAGGTGCTGACAGTCTAGATGTAGTTGAACTGATTATGACATTCGAAGAAGAGTTCGGTGTATCTCTACCAGACGAAGATGTTTCTAAATTAAAGACTGTGGGAGATATTGTTGAATACATAAAAAACATGAAGAAATAATTAAATTGAAATATCAATATACAATAAAAAAACTTCTAATTACTAGAAGTTTTTTTGTTATAGATTTTCATAATGATTAATAATAAATGCTAAATATTGAAATTGTTATCTACCAAATAGTTGAACAAATCTGCAAAGTTAGCATTTAATAGATAATATCTATAATAAGAATTGTTTGTATTGAAATCGCCATCTGCATTATAATAAGGTATTATATAGACTCTAACTTCTTGCATGTCATCTGTACTATTAACTGAGAATATTAATTCTTTATAATAAACAGAATTGCCATCAGCATCTTTATATTCATTATTTCCGTCCATCAACTTTTGTGGATTATTATACACAAACGAAACATAAAAATCAGATGTAGAAGGTACAGTAGTAGCAGAAGTTGTAGAATTAGTCACTATTGCTGGTTTTTCAGAAAGCGTGCCAGAAAACAGTGCTGTCAAACTAGATTCTTTGCTTGCATTATTAATCCTTTCAAGTATTCCATCGTATATTTCATCATCAACTTCTCTAATACCATTTGATGAATATTGAACATAAATGCTATCAGGATTATTGCAATTAATCTTATGATTGACATCTACATTCGCCATAATGATTGTTGCAATTATCAATATTCCAATAATTGATAAACTTACGATTGCCGTTATTCTTTTTGCCATAATTTTTCTCCCATATAATAATATAACAAAGTTTAAATTAAATCAAGCAATTAATTATTATTTTTGATTATCACCTTCATCACTGTTATCTTTGTTGCTCTCTTTAACATTTTCTTCAACTTCTGAATCCATTTTTTCATCTTTTATTTCAGCTTCTGATACTTTATTTTCCTCAGATTTTGCAATTTTTTCTTTATTCTTCAAAATCTCATTAAGGTCAATATCTTCTTTTCCAAGCATCTTGTTGAGTTCTGCGAATTCTTTTTCTGCTTCTTTTTTAATATTTTCCAAATCTTGCTTAGTTATAACACCTACACGTGCAAGTGCTTCCGCATTTTCTATTCTAGCTTTAATTTCTCTCGTTTTCTTTTCTTCTAATGCTTCACGTTTAGCTTTTTCTTGATATTCTCTTTTCTCTTGCTCTTTTTTATCGATTGCTATTTCTACGTCTTCAACGGAAGCACCATTGAATAACATTTCAAATTCTTCTTTATAAATAGTTTCTTTGTCAAGCAAGATTTTCTCAACTTTTTCGATTACATCTTTTTTACTTTCCAAAATCTTTTTAGCTTGCAAATGTGCATTATCTATTATAGCTTTTACTTCTTTATCAATCTTGCATGCCAACTCTTGACTATAAGGAACTTGTCGTTGGTAGTCACGACCAACAAAGATTTCTTCTCCTTCCCCAAAACTAATCAATCCTAGGCTATCACTCATGCCCCATTCTGCAACCATTTTTCTAGCGATTTTTGTAGCACGTTCTATATCATTAGACGCACCTGTTGTAATGTCTTCCAACATCAATTCTTCCGCAGTTCTGCCACCCAACATCATTGTGATAGAATCTAATAATTTTTGTTTAGGCATATGAGTTCTGTCTTTTTCATCAAAAGTAAGAGTGTAGCCTCCTGCATTTCCACGAGGAATTACAGATATTTCTTGAACATTATCACAATTTGGCAAAGTTTCCGCTATTATTGCATGACCAGCCTCATGAATTGCAGTTATACGTCTATCCTGTTCTGTGATTACTCTTGATACCTTTTTAGGTCCCATTAAAACTTTATTAATACCTTCTTGAATATCTATCATAGTGATTTTATATCTACCATCACGAGCAGTCAACAAAGCAGCTTCATTCAATACATTTTCAATATCAGCACCTGCTAGACCGCTAGTTAAACGTGCAATACGTTTAATATCCACATCTTCACTTAGTGGTTTATTTCTAGCATGTACTTTTATAATCTCTTCTCTACCTTTAACATCTGGCAAATGCACATAAATCTGTCTATCAAAACGACCTGGACGAGTAAGCGCAGGGTCCAATACATCAGCTCTATTTGTTGCTGCCAAGACAATTATTCCGCTATTGGTTTCAAATCCGTCCATTTCCACCAAAAGTTGATTTAGCGTCTGTTCACGTTCATCATTTCCGCCACCCATTCCGGCACCACGCTGTCTACCTACGGCATCAATTTCATCAATAAATACAATACAAGGGGCGCTTGCTTTTGCACCTTCAAATAAATCACGTACTCTGCTTGCACCTACACCAACATATAATTCTACAAAATCACTACCAGAAATACTGAAAAACGGTACTTTGCTCTCACCAGCAACCGCTTTTGCCAGTAATGTTTTACCCGTTCCTGGCGGTCCAACTAATAATACGCCCTTAGGAATTCTGGCGCCAAGTTCTGTAAATCTAGAAGGATTTTTCAAAAATTCTACAATCTCTCTTAACTCTTGTTTTTCTTCTTCTGCCCCAGCCACATCAGAGAATTTAACATTTGAAGACACAACAAGTCTAGCCTTGCTCTTTCCAAATCCAAAACCTTTGCTATTGCCTGACATTGCTTTGAATAATATAATGCCAATAATTACAACAATGATTATGTTTAGAATTGGTAAAATATTAGATAACCAAGACTGAGATTCGTATGAGTAGCTAGCCTCAATTAAGACTGCTCCCTCTTTTAATACTTTGTTGCCACTTTCATCTAATACATAATCTCCCTGGTCATCTCTTTGATACAAACTATCATTATAACTATCAATAAAATTAGTCAATTCGTCAACGCTCATAAATGAGCAGTATGCATCGATATTATTAGGGAATCTTGAATCTGCCACCCCATCAACAAGACGAATACGAACAGTATATCCATACACATCAATTTCTGCTACTTCTCCACTTGTCACCATCTGTTGAAATTCTGTATAACTAACTTCTCTATCACGATTGTTGCTTGACATCACCCAATATACTAAAAGGGCAACTAGAACAACTCCAATAATAAAGAAAATTATAGATTTCCATGAGTTGTTTTTCTTTTTTTCCATTTTTCACCTCAGTAGTTTATATTATAACATAAATTAAAAATATTAACAAATATTTTGAATAAATTAAACTTATATTTTCCTATTATGTAAAAATTAATTATAAAATCAAATTATTCGTTAACTTCTTAAAATTTCGACATAAAAAAGTTGTCAATTATCATCAAAATGAGCTATGACTTATTTAATGTAAACAAATATATCAATATTGTCAACTATTTTTTGATGATTGGATATAATATATCATTATTTATGTTGAGTTGTCAACAAAATTTCTACATTATTTGACCAAAATTAACAAAATTATATTATTAGATAATATACTAATTTAATATCACAATCGATTTTAAATAACAAAACTTTTTCATATTTATAATTCAAACTTTATTAATTTCGATAAACTATATTTTCAAATCTTTATATTCACAAATTGAATTTTTATAGAATAAAAATGGAAATAATCAATTATGTAAAAAAAGTTTACAAATATACTAAATTGTGCTAAAATTCAATAAAGGAGAAATGTTTATGATGGCGACTATTGGTCTGATTATTGATGTTGTAATTGTAGTTGCATTAGTAATATTTGGTATTATCGGATTCAAAAAGGGATTTTTGAAATCATTTATATCTCTTTTTAGTTGGGTAGTATGTGTTGTAATTGCAATTTTCACTGCAAAATACGTAGCTGGTTGGATTAACGGAATTTATGATTTTTCAGGACTAATAGGTGGCAAAATTGCAGAGGGGTTAAACGGAGTTGATGAATTTTTCTCTCGTTCAATTGCTAAATTTGCTAGCACAGAAGAAATTATCAATAATCTTCCTGCGGATTTGAATGGTCTGCTTGCTCAGTTAATTAAAATTGTATTCTCAAATACCGCTGTTGATATGACAAGTACTGATACTATTGCAAGTGTGATTGGTTCATCTCTCGGTCATATATGTATGGTAATTATCTCTGGTATATTGGTCTTCATTGTACTAAAAATTGTCATCGCACTTCTTTCAAGATTATTTGATAATATAGCAAGAACACGAATCCTTGGTGGCTTAAATAAAGTTTTGGGGCTTATATTTGGAGTCTTAAAAGCTGCTTGTGTTATCGTAGTATTAAACGGAATATTAGTAGGATTATCCTTAATTCCTGCGGTTAATGATACAATTACCCCACTTATTCAAGACAACACTCATATTGAAAAAGTAATTTATAACAAAACTGATGAATTTGTAGGTAAATATATAATAGAAGGCAACGTTATTCAAGAATGGATAACTGACTTATGGAACTCACGTTAAAAGGACAATTTATGGGATTATTTGAAACTTTAAAAGATAGGAATTTATTATATCAAACAACAGATGAAGAAAAATTAAAATACTTATTGACTCACGAAAAAATTACAGTATATTCAGGCACAGACCCTACCGCAGATAGTTTGCATATTGGTCATTGTGTACCATGCACAATTTTAAGACGTTTTCAACAAGCGGGACATAAAGTTATCATTCTAGTAGGCGGAGCGACTGCTGCAATTGGTGACCCAAGCGGTAAAACTGACATGCGCCCAATGCTCACAAAAGAGCAATTAGAACATAACATCGAAGGAATCAAACGTGCATATAGCAAATTTTTACGTTTTGACGGGGACAACCCCGCTATTATTGTAAATAATGCAGATTGGTTTAAAGGTTATGATTACGTAGATTTCATGCGAGATGTTGGAGTTCATTTTAATGTAAACAAAATGATGACTAATGAAATATACAGCAAACGTATTCAAGAAGGTGGTTTGACCTTTTTTGAAATGGGATACATGCTTATGCAAGCATACGATTTCTTATACTTAAATAAGAAATACAACTGTGTTCTTCAATGGGGAGGTGCTGACCAATGGGGAAACATTGTTGCAGGTGCTGAACTTGGCAGAAAAATGAATTTTATAGATAATAAAAACCGTATTATGATAGGTGCCACCAACCCACTCCTTTTAACACCAGAAGGAAAGAAAATGGGAAAAACTGAAAAGGGTGCGATTTGGATAGAAAAAGACAAAATTTCTGCATACGATTTTTATCAAGGAATATATCAAACACCTGATGCTTGTGTAGAGATGATGTTTGCACTGTTTACAGACATTCCAATGGACGAAGTTCGTAATGTTATAAAACAGGATATAGTGGCAAGCAAAAAACGCCTTGCTTACGAAATAACCAAATTTATTCGTGGTGAAAGCGATGCAATCGAAGCTGAAAATATGAGCAAAAATTTATTTTCTTCCACATCTATTAATAAAGATAATGCTCCTACAGTTGAATTAGAAATCAATGATGAACAGATTGGACTTTTAGATTTGTTGACCAGTGCAAAATTTACTCAATCAAACGGAGAAGCTAGACGTTTGATTGAACAGAAAGGACTTTCAATGAACGGCAATGTAATAGAAGATGCCCAAATGAAAATTAAAGCATCTGATTTAAAAGACGGAATTTTATTTAAAAAGGGTAAGAAAAATTATTTGTTAATCAAATTAAAATAAAGACATCTCTGTCTTTATTTTTTTACAATTCTTTTAAGTTTTATCAGACTTTTGAATATCCTTATCTTTATTTAGTTCAATATTTTTATCGTCAAAACCAGTAAGTACTTCACCAGTAAGATTTATTAAATTTTTTAATCGTGCTTCGTTTGCCAAATCTAAAATTTCTTGTGCTAATTTTTCAACATCTTCGTTAATGAATCTTAATATTATTTTGTCTCTTGATTTTGATTTGATTAATAGAACTAATGAACGGACACCTTTTTTAGATAATCTATCATAAACTGTTTTTTTAGGTTTTGCGTCATATATTTGTGATAAATCAATTACTGTATCGTACATCAAAGACTTTACAATCAAACAATTATCATGGATTGCATATACTCTGATTCTTTTTGCATTTTTATACGTCCTAACGCTCTGCACAATACAAAAAACTAATACACAAATATCTAGAATCCAAATATACCATTTCATAAATTGAATTACCAAATAAATCACAGCAATTAATAATAAAATGTTTGCTAAAATTAAGAACACACCCAACCAAAAAAGGTGTTGATGTTCATCAATTTCAATTTCTCTAATAAATTTCCCTACTTGGAATTCTTCTTTCTTTTTCAACATTTTCTCCTAAACATTAAATTTAAAGACTATTATATCTCCATCTTCAACAACATAATCTTTTCCTGCACTAATTACTTTACCTTTTTCTCTGCATAGATTATAATCGCCAAGACTTATCAAATCATCATATTTAACAACATCAGCACGGATAAATCCACGTTCAAAATCAGTATGAATTTTACCTGCTGCTTGTGGAGCGAGTGTTCCTTTTTTGATTGTCCAGGCACGCACTTCTTTCTCCCCTGCGGTAATGAAACTAATCAATCCCAATAAATGATAACTTGCTCTAATAAGTTTATCTAAACCAGACAAATCAATACCCAATTCTGCTTTAAACATCTCCCTATCCGCTTGTTCCATATTCACCAATTCTTCTTCCGTTTTTGCACACAAAGAGATAACTTCAGCATTTTCTTTTTTAGCTAAATCTTCAATTTTTTTAATATTCTCTTTTTGAAAATCATCTAACGTATCAGAGGTATTTGCCACATATATAACAGGCTTGGTAGTAATTAAAAAGAAACCATCTACAATCTTTTTTTCATCTTGATTGAAACTTAAAATTCTAGCAGATTTACCTTCTTTTAGCGTGTCTAATATTTTGTTAAGCAATTCATATTCTTTTTGTGTTGCCAAATCGCTAGAACCACCATGAACTATCTTTTTTATTCTATCTATTCGCTTTGTCACAGTGTCTATATCTGCCAAAATCAGTTCAAGATTGATTGTCTCAATATCTCGTAAAGGATTAATCGAACCTTCCACATGAATAATTTTGTCATTTTTAAAGCATCTGACTACATGCACTATCGCATCGACTTCTCTAATATGACTCAAAAACTTATTTCCAAGTCCAGCTCCTTCACTCGCTCCTTTGACTAATCCTGCAATATCCACGAATTCAATTTGAGCCGGTATAATTTTGTTAGTTTTATAAAGTTTTGCCAATTGAATCAATCTCTCGTCATATACATCTACAACACCAACATTCGGTTCAATAGTACAAAAAGGATAATTTGCAGATTCTGCTCCTGCTTTCGTTATAGCATTAAAAAGCGTACTTTTTCCAACATTAGGAAGCCCTACCACACCAAGTTTCATATCTTCTCCCTCAATATGTAATAATTTATAGATATTATAATATAATAATTTAAAGAAAAATTCAAGTGATTGAGATAATTAAGTATATTTTCATAGGTTTTATACAGGGTTTGACCGAATTCTTACCAATATCAAGTAGCGGTCATATTGTTTTATTTGGTTCGATGTTCAATCTGGACAACCTTTTACTGATAAGTGTTGTAGCACATATTGGTACACTTTTTGCAGTAATATTCTGTTATAGAAAACGTTTATATACTCTCATACGTCACCCATTTAATAAAACTAACCTTAATCTTATTATTGCCACAATTCCAACCGTCATATTAGTATTGCTATTTAACACATTTTTTGAGAGCAGTTTTTCAACCAAAACATTGATATGGGGATTTTTAATTTCTGCCGTACTATTATTTATTGCCGATTTCAAAAAAGACAGCATGAAACCTATTACAAAACGTTCAGCACTTTATATGGGATTAGCACAGGGACTAGCGCTACTCCCAGGAATATCTCGAAGCGGTTCAACCTTAGTGTGTGGTTTGCTTGTAGGAGTAGAAAAAAATGAAGCACTTGATTTCTCTTTCTTAATGAGCATACCAATTATCATCGCAAGTGCAGTATATGAATCCTTTAAATTATTTTCAGCACAAATAACAATAAATTGGTTAGGAATTTTTGTTGTGATGATTACTTCGTTTACTTTTGGAATTCTATCAATAAAAATTATGCTAAAATTAGTTAAGAAAAATAAACTATACTTTTTCAGCATTTATTTAATTGTTCTAAGTTTGATAATTTTAATATTTTTCTAATCAAATAAGTTATATATAGAGAAAGTAAATCAAATTTAAATACAGCTTGTCATATTTATTACTTTAAATAATAAAATCAATACTTTTTCCAAAAATTACCTAACGAAATATTTGCGTAATTGTATGTATTCAAAATTTAATGTCATAAAATAAATATATGAACATAGGAAAAATAATTAGAGATTTAAGAAAAGACAAGGGACTAACCCAAACTCAGCTAGCACAAAAAATATCCACAACGCAGGACACCATTTCATTATGGGAGTTGGGAAAAAGTTATCCAGATATAATCAATTTGATAAAATTATCAAAATTTTTTGGTGTGTCAACTGACTATATGTTAGGATTAAAAGATTTTTAAACTCACGTTATTCTAATAATATAACTATAATTAATATCATATATTATAAAACAAAAATCGATGCCAATGCATCAATTTTTTTATATTTGACAAGAATGATGACTTGTGATAATATATTAGTATAACGAAGGTGCAGTATTCTAGTCAACTAGTTTATATGAGGGTGCCGAAATAAGCATCGCTGGCATACCTATGAAGTTCGTGGTGTTGGTCTTGATTGCCCAAATTGGGACTGATACTGGGAGTTAAGATTTTTGGGACACGTATAACGGCATATACGTCCACTCCCAATTATCGTGGAGACTTAAGTGGGTAAGTTATTTGAATTTTATCGCTTAGGATAGAACCTGCATATGACGAAAGTTGTGTGCAGTGTAGCCTGCTTTGAGTGGATAATTCGGGATAAAGCGCAAACTTTTATACTTTCAAAGTACACGAAATATGAAAGTTGCTTTTGAAATATTATTCGCAAAATCAAGATAAATATAAATGATGTTGTTAAGGAAAACTTCTAGACTGTATCAAATGATGGCACTCTGGGGATTATAGTGTGGTCTCAGTGGCGATTCGGTGCAAGTTTTGCGTAAAGGGAAACCGCTTAGCTGGTGACAGAGAAGTGCAAAATTGGGAAATCCAACCGAACCTTATGCCGCAAGGTTTACTCAGAGTGTTGCCTTCGTGTTTAGTGATTTAATGTGAGTTTCACATTTTTATATATGGAAGAACAAGACAAAAAAAAGAATAAATCTAAAAACAAATCGTCAAAATGGTGGGTATGGCCAGTAAAAGTATTTTTCCTAGCTATTTTTTTATCATTCACATTTAGTATAATTAGTGAAATTGCTCTATCTAATGCAAATATATTCATAGCAATAATAGTTATTCTAGTTTTCATAGCAATAAGCATTATATTTGACATGCTAGGAGTTGCGGTGACGTCCAGTTCAATAGAACCTTTTCTAGCTATGGCGTCCAGACACGTAAAAGGGAGCAAACAAGCAATCAGTTTAATCAAAAATGCCGATAGAATCAGTGCAATATGTACAGACGTAATCGGAGATATTTGTAGTATTTTGTCAGGTGCTGCAGGTGCAAGTATTTTAACAAAAATTGCATTAGCATCTAATGGCGATTTCTCTTCAATAGTAATTGCTTCAAGTGTCTCAGCCCTAATTGCAGGCATTACGATTGCGGGTAAGGCTGCTTTTAAAAAATTTGCAATATCTCATTCTTCTCAGGTCACATTACGTTTTGCAAAATTTATAAACTTTTTTACAAAAAAAGATTAATTAATTTTAAATAAAAAATATAAAATAATAAGTTTTTTATTTAATTTTAATGATTTATTTAATAATTAAAAAAAATTAAAAACATTATTAAAATAATTATTTAAAATACATTTTTATTATAATTAATTAAAATTATTAATTTTATAAATAAAAAATCACAATTAATTGTGATTTTTTATTTGATTAAACTTCGTTTGGCCAGGTTCGATTCTCTTTAAACCATTCACTATCTTTTAATATAGTATTATTATTTGAACAATTAACTCCAAAAGTTGATGCCGTTGAAGTGACTACAATATTTCCATTGAATGAAGTGAATTCATCATTTTTGTAATCTACACATAAGGTGGTCACATAAATAGCTTCTGTGTATTTTGCTACTCTATTAATAAATTCCTGAGTAGGAAATTGATTATCCTTTGTACTAGTGTATTCACTACTACCTGCACAGCAACAAACACAAACAATTTGAGGTTGTATTACACTAAGCAATGCCTCACTTGAAGAAGTTTTACTCCCATGATGTCCAGCCTTATAAAGTTCGACCTTAGATAAAGCATTATTTTCCACAAGAGATTCCTCTCCATCTTCTTCCAAATCGCCTGTGAATAAGAAATTTCTATCTCCATGACTAAACATTACACACACCGAATAATCGTTTTCACTACTTGCGTCTTCTTCATAAAATTTTTGATATAAAATTTGAAAAGATATTTCGTTCACTTCATCTAATAAATATTCTTTTTGTGCTTGAACCGTTTCGCCATCTGCTTGTTCTACAAATTCTTCATTCCAACAATCTAATGCTGTAAAATGATTTGCCCCAGCCTGCATTTCATCTTCCAATTCTCTCAAATAATTTCCATATACTTTTGCTGTTTCTTTTTGATTTGTTCTAGCAAAATCAATAATATTTTCGCATACGTACAAATCAAATATACTACTAACTTTTTCCGTTGTGGCAAAACCTGCATAATGGTCTTGATGAGCATGAGTAATTATAACATATTCTAAAGTATTGTCTGTCACATAATTATCTAAATATGCCTGAATTGTGCTAATACTATTGGATTTAGAGCCACAATCAATAAGAATATCAATATCTTCGCCAACTTTTATATACGTACAATCTCCTGTATATTTATTCCCCAATTCCAAAAAATGAATTGACATACTGCCGTTTTCTATAACAACAGGTACTGTATTAACTTTTTCATTTTCATTATATGAATAATATACTTCTTCACCAACTATCAATTCTTCATTGTATGGTAGAGTTGCATATGTAATTCCAAATCCACCACCAATAAAGCCAAGTATGATAGCTATAATACAAAATATTGCTACTGATGTTTTTGATTTTGTTTTACTTCTTGCCATTATACACCCCCGACTTCATCTAATAATATATCTTCACTTTCTTCAACATATTGAATAAGCCTTATCCTTTGAATTTTAAATAGTTTATCATATTTAAAATCCTTCACTTTATAAACAATATAATATGTACCTATTTCATCTGCGTAATATTCTCCATCTTGGTTAATTTGAAGATTAGTTTCAATATACACTTTATCTGAGACGTCTCTTCCAAACGAAACTGCATGAATACTTTCATCAATATAGGTCTCTCCCAATGTCAATGTCAATTCGTCTTTTCCAATCAACTCAAAACAATCATTGCGTGTAAAATATTTAAAACTAAATATTCCTCCAACCACACCAATTATCAACATCACGACAATAGCAATGACACCACTAGTACCAATTTTTTTTAAGTTCTTTTTCGTGCTATTTTTTGCCGACTTTGATGAATTATTATCTATATCAAAATTAAATTCAGCTTTTGTTCTAACCTTGCTTGCTGTCTTTTTTCTAGCCATAAATCCTCCTAAAATTATTTTAATTATAACATAAAATACTGAATTTTTAAATTAAAAATGAAAAAATTAAATAAAAAATTTAATTTTTTATAAAAATATATAAATATTTTTTATCTATTATGAAAATATAAATTAAATATTATATTTTAATAATTAAATAATATTTGCTAATTTATATAAAAAATAAAAACAAAATACCAAAATGCTGGCATTTTGTTTTTTATTTATTAAATTAATTATTTTATTATTTCAATATATTTTTCAAAGTAATTGTTTTTGTCTTTGTCACTTGGTCAAATGTTGACATTACGCCTTCTGTACCAATACCTGAAATTTTATATCCACCAAATGGCATCTCAAAACTTCTATGGAAACTTGCGCCATTGATTACACAGCCACCTGCCTGCATCTTTGATGCAATTTTAAATGCTTTACTCATGTTTCTAGTAAATACACAACTGCCCAATCCATAATTTGATTGATTAGCAATTTCTACCGCTTCCTCTTCTCCATCACATGGAATGATGCTGACAACTGGTCCAAATATTTCATCATTATTTGCCACATCTGCTGTCTTTGGTATGTTAGTAATTACAGTTGGATAATATGCTGCTCCTTGTGATTTTCCACCATATAATAATTTACCACCTTGGGCAATAACATTTTTTACTTGTCGAACAACTTTTTCACAAGCTTCTTTTGTGACAAGTGTACCTATATCTGTCTTTTTATCCATAGGATTGCCAACAATTAAAGGTTTAAGTTTTGCAATTGTCTTTTCTTCAAATTCTTTCAACACTTTTTTGTCAACAATAAATCTTTTGCTAGCCACACAAACTTGACCGGCATTATACATTCTTCCCCAAACAATTTCGTCAACAGCTAAATCAATATCAGCATCTTCGAGCACTATGAATGGGTCATTAGCTCCCAACTCCAATGTGACATGCGCTAAATGCGTTGATGCGTTTTGATATACTGCTTTTCCTGTTGGAACTGAGCCTGTAAAAGTAATTCCATGAATATCAGGATTTAATCCTAGTGCATTACCAACTCTTGCTCCACCCGTCAACACTTGCACCACTCCATTAGGAACACCTGCTCCATGCATTAATGCTACGATTTTTATAATAGTTGAAGGATTTTGATGCGGTGGTTTTACGATAACTGCATTTCCCGCCAAAATTGCCGGAGCTATCTTTTGGTCAAATAAATCAATAGGCAAATTAAATGGTATAATTGCAGCCATCACTCCCATAGGTTCACGCACAGTAATTTGAATTGTATTATCTTGACCTGCTTCTGTACCAGCAGGAATTACATTGCCATAAATATGTTTAGCCTTTTCCATAAAGGCTTCGAACGCAATGCGGACATTATCTATCTCTGCATATGATTGTGTAATAGGTTTTCCTGTCTCAATACATAAAGTCTTAGCTAAATCGGTTCTATTCTCATCAACTAAGTTTAAAAATTTCTTCAAAATTTCCACTTTTTTATATACAGGAATCGCTGCCCATTTAGGCTGAGCTTTTTTTGCATATTCAACCGCTTTTTTTACATCTTTTTCGGTTGAATCAGGAACTGTATCAACAATTTTGCCAGTATAAGGATTGATAATATTCATAGTCTTTTTATCGCTTGAATCTGCCCATTTACCATTAATTATATTTTGCATACCTTTCCCCCTTTATTTCGTGAATGCAGTGAATGAAAGCATCAAACCACCAGTAGTATTTCGTCCATCATCAACGAATCCATACTCTCCAAATGTAAATTCCATAATAAATGGGGCACCATTTACATTCTTTTTAATTTCTTTATAGACTTCATTTATTCTACTGTCTATACCAGCCCTTCTGCCACCACAATGAACAAGGTGATAGCATATAACAGGTTTGGTAATCTTCTTATTCAATTCTTTTAAAGTTTTACCAACTGAAGAAATAAGTTCATCAACAGTTGCTTCCATACGAATGACCGTTGTACCTTCTGCAAGATTAGCACCGATATTCATTGAATAATCATCATTGGCGAACATTGGGTGTCTAATTGCAATCAAATCTCCCAATCTGTCTTTCACTCCAAGTGGACTAGTAATGGTTGCTGAAAGCAATTTATCTCCCATCAATTCACTAGTTTTCATCTGTCTCCAACTTGCATATTTTTTAACAGCAGGAGTGCCATCAATCGCAACTAATTTTCTAGTTCCTTCAACTTTTGTAATAATACCCATATCTTTTGTTTCACGATATGCGCCTGTAAATTCGTTAACGAAACCACCTTTCATATAAATCAAAGCAACAGCCACGCCTTCACTTGTCACTTTGTTATCTAGATATAAACTCCACTTTCCACTAATTGTATTGTCGGCAGCAGAACCTCCAAATAATGGGACGCGTCCTACTACACGATTTGCGCCCTTCAAGAAGAATTCTTCTTCTGTTGGACTGGCGGCCATGTACATTAAATCTGGTTCATCATTATAAGGCATACCGGTCATAATTCTAGCATGTTTTGTAGCAGCCTCACCTGCATCACGTGCACTTTGATAAGCCTTTCTATCAGCAAAACCAACACCCACAATCATGTTAGGGTCGCTCAAAACCATAATTCCCACGAATGGTTTGTCTCCACCAACAAATCCTTCTGGCATAATAACACCAGTAAAACTTGTATTACCAATTACCGGGCAAGAATAAATTTCTTTGATTCCCTTGATTACATCTTTAATTTTGTAATCACAACTCATGTATGCAAATACTAACTTTGCATCTTTGCTTTTACCTGCCATTTTGGCAGCTTCAAGACCTGCTTCATAAGCCTTTTGATTAGTACTAAATCCAGTTAATGCTTTCATAAATTATTCCCCTCCTTTTTATTAAAGCAATGACCTATATAAATTTTTTATATCTTTCACACTGGTTTTTCTTGGATTACCACCAGTGCAGATATCATTGTAAGCATCTTTACTTAAAGCATCTAAATCTTTCACCTTTATTCCAAACTCAGATAAAGATGATGGAATATTTAATTTTTTGCTCAATTTTTTCACAGCATTTACAGCTAATTTTACACATCTATCATCGCTTACACCCTCAGTTTTCAAACCAAAACATTGTGCAATCAATCTATATTTCGATTTAGCATCAGATTCTGCATTGTATTCCATAACAGTTGGTAAAAGCATTGCATTTGCCACACCATGCGCAACATCAAAACGACCACCAAGTGGGTGAGCCATAGAATGAACGATTCCTAACCCAACATTACTGAAACCCATTCCCACTACATATTGGGCAAAAGCCATCTTTTCACGTGCTTCGATATCATTGCCATCTTTGTATGCAATAGGTAAATATTCTGCAATCGTTCTAATTGCTTCAAGTGCAAACATATCACTAAATTGAGTTGCACCTTTTGTTATTAAACTTTCAATAGCATGGGTTAAAGCATCCATTCCCGTACTTGCAGTTAAACCTTTTGGCATCGTTTGCATTAATTCCGCATCAACGACAGACATTATAGGAACATCATGTGGGTCAACACACACCATTTTTCTCTTGTTCTCAGTGTCCGTTATAACATAATTGATTGTCACTTCTGCTGCCGTGCCACTAGTAGTAGGCATTGCAATTAAAGGAAATGCTCTGTTTTTTGTATTTACTGCCCCATCAAGACTGACAACATCTATGTGTTCTGGATTAGTAGCGATTATTGAAATTGCCTTTGCAGTATCAATAACACTGCCACCACCAACTGCAATAATTACATTAGCTTTTGATTCTTTCAATGCTTCATAACCTTTTTGTACATTTTCAATCGTTGGATTAGGTTTTATATCAGTAAAAATTGTATATTTAAATTTGCCTTTCAATAAAACGTCTTCAACTTTATTAAGCACTCCACTTTCAACTATTATTTTATCAGACACTAATAGAATTTTTTTGAATTTGCGATTGTTTATTTCATCAATCAAACATTCTCTACTCCCCGCACCTAAATAAACACATTCATTAAAAATATAACGTTCCATACCCCTCCTATTTTGTCATATTATACTACATTTTGTCGTAAATGTCATTCAATTTTTACCAATTTTAAAATAAAATAATTATAAATATATGGAAATACATAAAATAAAATTTTAAAATATTTAATATAAAGTAAAAATAAAAGAAAATAATTTAATATATAATAAATAATATATTAGAACAAATAAAAAAACAATAATTAAAAATAATCATATTTTAGTTTTGAAATATTGTATTAATTAAATAATAATAAATTTTATATTTTTAAATAATAATTTATTTTATTAAATAATAATTTATTTTATTGTTATGATTATATAATTTTATTATTAAACAAAATTAATATCAAAAAAAATTAATTTGTCTAAAACATAAAGCAAAATATAATAAAATAGATTATTTTTATAAAATTTTAATAAAAAAATTAAAAAGCAATAAAAAAATAATAAAATTTAGAAAAAATAAAAATTTTATTTAATTTATTTTTCATGATTACATATTTTCTTTGATTTTAGCGATAATACTAAAATAAAAAACAAATAAAAAACATTTGCAATGAAAATTAAATTCGGTTATAATATTTATATCTTAAAAAGGAGAAAGGGGTATGAAAAATTTATCTAAGAGTTTGAAAAATACTGCTAGATTTTTATTAGTTGCATTATTCATTATCGCCAGTGTATTTGTACTGTCAGCCTGTGGCGATAAAGATGATGATAACAAAACAAAGTCAAATATTTATAACATTACATTCAGTGGCAATGAACAAGGCGAAAATTATAATGTACAAGGAACCACATGGACTCAATCATCAGAAGCTGGATTCGATGGAGTTTACACTTTAACTGGAACTGTTCCATACAATAAAGAATTTGCTGATGCTTATGGTTATACTGACGGACGTGTAAATTTTGCATTAATTAGATTCACTTCTGATTTGAAGAAAGTTCCATATAATGCAGAAGACAACACCGGTTTCTATGCAAAGATTACGAATTTTTATGGTCAAGATAATCAATCTGAAACAATTCTTCACGACCAGGGATACAGTTCAGGCGAAAATAACAACACCTATTTATTGTATCAAGGTGTAGATTTATCAGTTAGAACAATGATAGTTGAAATTAGTTTTGATGGAACGACTGATAATGCTAGAATATATAAATTTATAATTGACCCAAGTAATTATTATTTAGGTAATGATATATATGAATTATCATTTGATGGAAATCAACAAGGCGAATTATATAACGTTGCCCCAACGACTTGGGAAGTTAGCTACGATTCTGAATTTGATGCTGTTTATACTTTAATAGGTTTAGTACCATATAACATTGACGTGGCAAACAATTTAGGATACACTGATGGACGTGTAAACTTTGCACTATTTAGATTCTACTCACCAACACTTGAAAAAGTTGAGTGGGATGAAGATACAGAGACCGGTTTCACTGCGACAATAACTAACTACTATGGTACAGACCATGAATCTACATCTGTTAGACATGACACAAGTTTTACTTCAAACGAAGCAAATAATACTTTCTTATTATACCAAGGTATTGATTCAACTGTCAGAACAAAAACAATAGAAATCAGTTTTGATGGTACAGAAGAAAACACAAGAATTTACAAATTCGTTATTGACCCAGCTAATTATGAACTTGAAACTGCTCCAATGGTAAGCGATATTGAAAGTGCAAATATAGGTGAAACCGCTTTTACTAACAACGATTCATTCAGTATTGTTAGAGTTCAAGGAAATGATTATGTAGCAATTGGTGATACTGCTACAATGACTGCAGAACAGGCTGATGCTTTCTGGCAAGGTGTTGCTGAGGAAGGAGATAAATATATTGTAATAAACGTTAAATTCGAAGCAAATACAACAATAAAATATGGATTTGTATCAGACTTTAATGTAGAATTAGGAGAAGTTGTAGAAGGAGAAACCGCAGTAAAGTCATTTGAAGCCAACGAAAATACAAGTGAAGACTTTATCTTAGCTATCGGACTATCAAACTCTACTGAGAATCAAATTTGGAGAGTTGAAATTACTGATGCTGATAATAATGTGACAGTCTACCATATCGATATGCGTCCACTATTCAATGCTCAATAAAAAACACGGGATTATTCCCGTAGTTTTTTTATTTTATACCAAAATTAAAACAACTAAAAAGATAAAAAATAGAGGAACATCCTCTATTTTTTGCAACTAAATAAATTAAAAATATTATTTTTTCAAAACCTCAATTAGATTGTTTATTCTATTTTTGCATTCATTTAATCCTACAATTTTCATTATAGAATATAATTCTGGACTTTCTATTCTATCAGTTATTGCAAGACGAACATATTTAGACGCATCAGCTACATTCCCAGAATAATCATTAGGATTTTGTTTATAAGTTTTATTGTCCACGAATCCATATTTTGATGCTAAATTTTTAAGATTTTCAAACCATGTCTGATTATCTACCGCTTCAATATAATTATCTTTATAATCTATCAGAAATTCGATTAGTTTTTGCTTATTTACTAGTCCTAAATCAAATTGATATTTGGGTTTAAAATTTGGCAACACATAATTATATAATTCCAAAATTTCACTATAAACAGTGATATCTTTTCTTGGTCTTTCTCCTCCTCGATTGATGGATAATACGTCAATCAAATTTTTCTTATTATCTTCAATGATATCTACACTTTCTTTATTCCAGTCTGTTGCCCATGCAAGTAAATTAATATAAAGTTCCTCTGCTGAAAATTTAGAAATAATTGTTTTAGAAATATCATTTAATTTTAAGAAATCAAATATCGGATTAGTCACGCCTATCTTTTTAATTTCGAATGGGAACTCTTTATATGATTTATCCGGATTGTTTTTTCTCCATAATTCAAAATCACTATTTAAAAGAGTCATTAAATATTCTAAAATTGCATTGATTGGATAGCCTCTTTTCATAAAGAATCTAACATCTGCAAATGCATCTTTCCTCTTACTGATTTTTCGCTTATTGCCGTTCTCATCTAAAATACAAATATTCGGAGTGTGAGCATATCTAAATGGCTCAAATCCAAATGCTTTTGAAATCTCAATATGCACTGGAAGCGACTGATACCATTCCTGTCCACGCACAATAATCGTTGTTCTCATCAGTGTATCATCGACTACATGTGCGAACGCATAAACCGGAACTCCATTTGATTTGATTAGCACATCATCTCGTGAATTTTCTCTTAAATCTTTTTCTCCCTTGATGATATCATTAAATTTATGCGTACAATTACTATCTCCCATAGAACGCAATCTCAAAGCGAATGGTAAATTGTTCTTTAACTTCTCTTTAATTTCGTTTAATGTTAAATTTCTACAAGGGTCATGCAGTTTTAATTCACTTGTTTGTTCTAGTTCTTCGTCACGCCTTTTTTCTATTTCTTCTTTGTCTTTAGCCGCTTTACAAAAACATGGAAATGCTTTACCTCTCTTCACCAATTCATGAGCGAAAGAATGATAAATTTCAGTTCTGTTTGACTGCATGTATGGACCATAATCTCCAAGCTCTTCATCCTTCCCTCGATAGCCTTCATCAGGAGTTAAATTGTAGTATTTTAACATTTCATAAGCAATAGTACCTGCATTGTCTATTTCTCTTTTGCCATCAGTGTCTTCTAATCTCAAATAAAAAATACCATTAGTTTTATCCGCTAATGAACGATGTACTAAACTTTGATACAACTGTCCAATATGTAAATAACCAGTAGGACTAGGTCCTAACCTTGTCACTTCTCCCAAAACATTATCTCTTGGTTTATATTTTTTTAAATAATAATCAATATTCTTTACGTTTGGATACAATAAGTCAGCTAATTCTATACATTCTTTTTCTGTCATTACAAGTTCTCCATAATAGTCAACATCTCAACTATGACATTATTATATTGTTCCACTATATAATTATGATTTTCAATTATGTCTGCACAAATTTTTTCATAAGTTGTAGCATTCTCATCGTTCGCAATTTTTATATAAACTATTTCGTTGCATGCTTGATTGTAAATTTCATATTCATTATTAATAATTGTTTGCAAATTGTACAATTCAATAGCCGCTTCATAGAATGCCTGTTTTGAAGTACTAAAATTAATACTTTCACCAATTGATGAGTTAAAATCTCTATCAATTTTGCTAACCTTTGTTAAATAATCATTAAAGTCAGAACCAACTGTACCAAATCCAGAATTATTTGTAGTTAGTTTTGTAGATAATTCTCCACCCTTAACATACTGTTCAATATAAGATTGTGTTAAATTAGATATTTGCATTTGAATTTTGCTATCTAAATTATTTGTCACTCTTGTAGCATCAAATTCTGTTAAACTAACTGTTGAAAAGTCCATATTTGAATTTGTTAAAGCATAATTGAAATAGACATCTGCAATTGACCTAGTTAAATTGTATGAAGTTTGAAACAAATCATCATATGAATCAAACAAATTTTTCAATCTATTCATGCATGTACTATCTAAAATATCATCATTAATATTAAATCTTACAATTTCTGCCACCAAAGAAACATTTGTACTTACATTTCTTAAAGCATTGTCAAATTCTTGAAGATTGTATTCAATTAAATTACGTTTATTCTTATCAACATCGAGTTCGTTTGTAGAACATCTATCTATATATTCATATACAAAAGAAAGCGAATAATCAAATAGTCTATTATAAAAATTGTTCAAATTATTATAAGGAACAATTGAATTGACCGCATCGGCAAAATATTGTTCCCCTTGATAAGTGTATATTGAATAATCAAATTCAATTCTATTATCACTAGTCAAATTGACATTTTCGTACCTAGTGCCGATTTCTCGAAAATCAGATGATAAATTAGCCAGTTGATATCCATCACTTTCACCACATGCACTAAAAACTAATGCTCCTGGTATCAAGAGCAAACATAATAATAGACATAAAAAACTCTTTTTTTTCATTATCTAATTCCTAAAACTCCTTTAAAATAGTAAACTGCTTTTTCCAAACTCGAAGAACTATCAGTGATATTTACTATATTGCTGACATTCTGAGCTAAATCACTTGCAAATTGAGATTTGTTGCAATTTTCATAATTATTGATAAAGTTATTATTCAAATGTGAGAAACTATCACCTTCTCCGCTTGAAACAATGTATCCATTTTTAAAATTCACATACTGATTGACAATATTGATATTGTTTGAATCCGTCACATGTCTTAATCCGGACACATCTGTCACTAAGTCTGAAAATGTGTCGATACAAACATTTGCATACACGTCGATAATTGAAAATTTGACATCTCCATTTTTCACAATATTAGTATTATTCAACTCTGAATTAATACAATTCAACATGTCTGAAAAAGTGACAAAGTATCTACTCATCTGTTGATATAAATCATTTGCACCAGTATTACGATTAAATGATGAACTATTTACCTTAATTAAATATTCGTCCATCATATCATCGGCAACTCTTTGCTCGCTAGAAACCTTATCTAACTGCTCAACTATTAAATGCTCATCAAGTTCGTATTCTTTTGCATTAATTAAATGATAATTTAAATTGATGGCAATTTCTTCAAGTTTATCATTAGTGTCAATTATTAAATCAAATCTATTATCAGTATAAGTGGCAATATGCTCTAATTTTGCATCGAACTCATCTTTCTGACCACCATAAATAAATGAACTGAATTCATTAAATGCATTGACATTTGCTCGAATATGCGAATAAAAGAAATAGCATGTGCCCCCAATCGCCGCTGCGATTATCAGCACTAACAATAAAACTTTCGTCACTTTCCATAATTTCTTCATAAAACTATTATAATATTTTACAGTTTTAATGTCAATAAGATTTAGAATTAAAATTCTTGCATTTAATTTATGTTCATAATATGAAAACATTTATAATAATTTCAATTTTTTTATTTTTAATAGAGGAAAAATTGACTGCAAATCCAAGTTAAAGCATAAATATATTAATATTTAATTGTAAAAACCAAAGCAATTTGATATAATAAAAACATGAAAAATATATTGATTACAGGTGCCAGTGGAGATATTGGGAGCGACATTGCAAGAAAATTTGCACAAAATGATAATCGTTTAATCTTGGTCTATAATAATAGTAAAAAGACGATTGACAATCTATTAGATGAGTTGATGGATAAGTGTGAGCTCGTTTCGTACAAATGTGATTTATCCGATGAAGAGTTAATCAATGCGATGATTGATGATATTATTAAAAAATACAAACATATAGATTATTTGATTAATGTAGCAGGAGTATCCTTAATTAAACAAATTCAAGATGTCAGCATTGATGATTATAACTACATTTTTGATAATAATGTAAAGAGTATAATATTCCTTACAAAACATGTTTCAAAATATATGATAAAAGAACATTTTGGAAAAATTATCAATATTTCTTCAATTTGGGGAAAAGTGGGAGCAAGCATGGAAAGCATCTATTCTGCTAGCAAAGGTGCAATTAATAGTTTCACTCTTGCACTTGCAAAAGAATTAGGTTATAGCAATATAACTGTAAATGCCATTTGTCCTGGATTAATTGAAGGTAAAATGAATTCATTTTTATCTGAAAATGAAAAACAAACCCTAATTGACAATACTCCGATTTCAAGAATTGGCACAGGATTAGATGTCGCAAATTTATGTGAATTTTTATGTAGTGAAAAAGCAAATTTCATTACTGGTCAAATTATAACTGTTGATGGTGGTTTTACATTATAGATATTTTATATTTTAATTTTTCTATATGATTAAAAAATAATTAAAACCATCAAAATAACAATGAGATTTAATAATTTATAATAAACTTTTATATTTTAAACAAAAAAATAATCGACCATAAGTCGATTATTTTTATTATTTTATCTCATCTTCAATTTCATCTTCTGCACTTGCGTGTTCAACTAACGCTTCACCCACACACCAACTAGCAATTAAATAACCAGTGCTCATCAATGATAATATTGAAATTGATATAAATAGGTTGAAGAAGTCAGTCGCCAAGCCGTCCATACCAGTATTCATAAAATACAAAATGCATGCCATAATTACTGCTAAAATACTTAGGATATAAATTATAATACCAGATATAAATTTATTTCTATGAGATGTTGTACAGAATATATCAAATATGGCTACTGCAATTACAACACCTGCCCAGATAAAGTAAATAATTTTTGCCCACATTGCCACGTCTTTTACAATCAATGCATAGATGAAAAATCCAGCACTGAGAATTGACAAAGCAATTAAAGTATAATAAACAATTGTTGACATTCTTCTCTTATTCTCAATACTCATACTGCCTCCTATGAGTATTTTTATCATAATGTTCACTTTTATTCATTTTTTAATTTATTAAATAATCTAATTAATTAAATATTATTATCTCTTCTTGTAAATCAATATACGTTTTATTAAAATTTAGAAATCGACATTTTCCCAACTCTAATTTTTTTGTTTCCAAATCTTTTATTTTCCAATATTAACTTGAATAATTCGCATAAAGGAATAATTATAATAGAAGCGATGATTACAACAATCCATTGTGATAGATTTAAGAATTCTAAACCAAATAACGGATACATAAATGGAACACATGAGACAATTAAGTTAATAGCGAGAGTAATCAAAAAGCAAATATTAAAAGCCTTGTTATCTACAAGATTTTTTTCAAAAATGCTAGAATTTGTTTTACAATTAATACTATGCAGTAATTGCATGAATATTATCGTAAAGAACACCATACTGCTAGCAACATCTGGCGAATAACATTTTATACCCACCACATATACAACCATGACAATCAGCGTTTGCAAAATTGATTGATAAATTATTGCCACTCCAACTTTACCTCCAAATAGTCCTGAATTGCTGTCCCTAGGAGGTGCTTGCATAACTACTTTTTCAACTTTTTCCAAACCTAGCGCAAATGCTGGCAAACTGTCTGTCACAAGATTGATAAATAACATTTGTGCAGGCAAAAGGAATGTATATTCTGGGAAGAAAATCAATGCAATTAACATTCCAAACACTTCTACGCAATTAGTAGAAATCAAAAATTGCAATGCCTTTTGAATATTACTATAAACCTTTCTTCCTTCTTCTACCGCCACCACTATTGATGCAAAATTATCATCAGTCACAACCATATCAGCAACATTTTTTACTACATCTGTGCCAGATTTTCCCATTCCAACACCGATATCCGCAATTTTAAGACTCGGAGCATCATTTACACCATCACCTGTCATTGCCACAATTTTTTTCAATCCCTTCAATGCTTTTACTATTCTTACTTTATGTTCTGGACTGACACGAGCATAGACTGTATATTGATGGCAAACTTTTCTTAATTCTTTATCTGTCAGTTTATCCAATTCATCGCCTGTTATCACTTGATGAATATTATCCGCTATATTTAGTTCTTTTGCAATCGCAAAGGCTGTACGTTTATGGTCTCCCGTTATCATTACAGGTTTTAACCCTGCTTTAAAGCATTTTTCTATGCTTGCCTTTACTTCGGGTCTTGGGTTGTCCATCATACCAGCTAGTCCTAAGAAAACCATCTCTTCTTCCAACTCATCATTTGGATTAAATGTGGCAAAATCTTTATATGAAAATGCCATTACTCGTAGTGCTTTATCCGTCATTTCATCGTTTACTTTTTTTATATTATCTTTTATCTCATTTGTTAATGGAAGAATTTTATCATTTAATTTAATATATTTACACTTATTTAATAAAATTTCTGGTGCACCTTTTGTATAACTTTTAATTCCGTTATCATTGACAATCACAGTCATCATTTTTCGAGTAGAATTGAATGGTATTTCATGAATAATTTTGTGCTCGACATGTGTTGAATTGCTCAAAGCATATTCGTAAATAGCACACTCTGTTGGCTCTCCTGAAACTATTCCATTTTCTAGTTTAGCGTTATTGCACAACATCATGCATTTCATAATATCACTACACACTTCACCCGAATGTAAATTATATTCTCCATCAAAATAAGTCTTCACTACCTGCATCTTATTTAACGTCAAAGTTCCAGTCTTGTCCGTACAAATTATTTCGCAACTGCCAAGAGTTTCAACCGCATGAAGATGTTTAATTATACATTTTCTTTTTGCCAGTTGTTGCACTCCTAATGCTAATATTATTGTTATAACTGCTGGCAAACTTTCTGGAATTGCTGCAACAGCAAGGGCAACAGAGGTCATTAATGCATCTATAAATCCATTTCCACTGATGAGTTCTATCAATAAGATAACTACACACACTGCCAACACGGCATATGTTATTATTTTACCTATTTTATCAATGGATTTTTGTAGTGGTGTAATTTCTTTTTTTGCATTAAAAAGTAGGTTTGCAATTTTACCAAGTTCTGTATCCTTTCCTGTTGCAACGACAACTCCAATTGCTTTTCCTCTTGTCAACATACTACCTGAAAAAACCATATTTCTTCTCTCAGCAAGAGGAGTATTTTTACTAAGAACTACATCTGCATTTTTTTCAACGGGAACACTTTCTCCTGTTAACGAACTTTCGTCTGCGGACAGATTGTTAGTCTCTATCAATCTGATATCTGCCTGCGCCACATTGCCTGCTTCCAATTCAACTATGTCACCTACAACCAATTCGGTACTATCAATATTGATGATAACCCCGTTCCGTACTACTTTTACTATTGTTTTTGAATATTTATTCAAATCATCAAGACATGCCTGTGCTTTATTTTCTTGGAATACTCCAATCAAAGCATTCATAACTACGATAAATAATATTACAAAGCCTTCAAACAAATCGGCATACTCTTTATTGACTATTGCGATTACTAATGAAACAATGGCAGATAATAGCAATATACCAACCATAATATTCAAAAACTGCTTGAAAAAACTTTTTAAAAACGATTGTTTTTTTTCTCTTTCCATTTCGTTTTTGCCATACTTCTTCAATCTTTTTTGTGCCTCAATTGGACTCAAACCATTGAGAGTACTTTCCAATTTTTCTAGTGCTTTATTTGAATTAACATAATACATATAAAATAATGTATTAAAAATTTTAAATAAATAGAACTTATCCAAATTTAAACCAATAAATAAATACACGCAACAAGTTTTAACAAAAATACTAAAAAATTTGTAATTTAAAAATTTATATGTTATTATATTTTTAGAGTATATATGAAAGAAGAAATAATTAAAATCAAAAGCGAAGTGAAATTTGACACTCGCAAATTAAATGAATTAGAAAAAATACTGGCAGATATGGGATTAAATGAAGATAGTTTACTAGTAGCACTTCTTTATATTGCTATTAAAAGTGAACAAAAATCTATTGATGAGATATCCACAATCTATTCAGAAAATGTGATTAATACCATTAACATTTTAATAAAATTAGATAAAATCAACTATTCTCAACAATCAGTTGAAGCTGAAAATATCAGAAAAATGTTTTTTGCTATCACGAAAGATATTCGCACAATTATGCTAAAAATAGCATTCGTTGTGACCGAACTTAGATTCATAGATGAAGTGGAAGATGAAAAGAAAATTGAACTAGCAAATTCAATTTTTGCTCTTTTTGCCCCATTATCAGCGAGATTAGGACTATCTGCTTTCAAAACCGAATTAGAAAATGGCGCCTTTAAAATTCTTGACCCTAAAAAATATGATGAAATTCAAAATGAAGTTGATTCACGTTTCCACAAACGCCAACCAATTGTAGAGAGATTGAAAACCTTAGTCAATAATTGCATGAAAGATTTAGGAATTACAGGAAGAGTGTATGGAAGGAAAAAACATATTTACAGTATCTATAAAAAACTTGCTGACCACCCACTAGACAATATTTATGACTTAATTGCCGTGCGTGCTATTGTAAAGACCATCCCTGAATGTTATGCACTTTTAGGAAGGCTTCACACTGTCGTCGAACCTATGCAAAATCGTTTTAAAGACTATATTGCAATCCCAAAACCGAATGGATATCAATCACTTCACACTACTGTAATTTTTGAAGGTTTTCCAGTTGAAATACAAATCCGAACGGAAGAGATGCACAAATATGCTGAATACGGTGTGGCAGCACACTGGCTGTATAAAGAAAAACGTTCAAAACAAGATTCTCTTGACATACGACTTGCTTGGTTAAGACAGATGATGGAAAACGAAAATGTCAGCATTGATGAACTCGCAAAATCATTGAGCCAAGATATATATAATAATGAAATTTTCGTTCAAACTCCAAAAGGAAAAGTCATTTATTTGCCATCTGGCTCCACACCTATTGATTTTGCGTATGCAATTCATAGTGAGGTTGGAAACAAATGTGTAGGCGCAAAAATTAATGGCAAGATGTCAACAGTTAATAGTCCACTGAATAATGGTGATGTAGTTGAAATCATCACCAATCCAAATTCAAAAGGTCCATCACGAGATTGGTTGAAGATATGCAAGACAAGTGAAGCCCGTAGCAAAATAAATTCCTTTTTCAAAAAGAACATGAAGGAAGAGACAATAAAATTAGGCAAATCTTTACTAGAAAATGCGATTAAAGAAAAAGGATATTCAGTTGCAAAATTGCTGGCAAAGGCTTATTTAGATGAAATCTTGGAATATTACAATATGACAGAAATTGATGAATTATATACAAATATTGGCACAAACGCAATTTCTGCAAAATATATTGCAAACAAATTAGCATCATCTTATCAAAAACAAATCAAACAAGAAGAAAACACTGACATTCAAGCCACAAAAATCAGTCTATCCACTCCAACAGACAAACAAATTCAACTAAAAGGTTTAAATAATATCTTAATTAAATTTGCGGGTTGTTGCAAGCCAATGTACGGAGATTCCATAGTGGGTTTTGTGTCTGCTGGACGTGGTGTTATTATTCATAGAAGCATTTGTCCTAATCTAAGTTATTTTGATTCAAATCGGATTATTGATGCATATTGGAAACCACAAGAAGAAAAAACTAAATCGACAAAAAAACAGAAAAAAATTAAAAATACAGCAAACTAATTGCTGTTTTTTAATAATTTGACAAATTTTTAGCATTTTATTTGTTATTCATTTAAAATTTAGTTATAATATTTTTAAATAGATTACTTAGGAGAATTATGAAAAAACGTATACTTTTAACCTATATGGAATCTGGCATGGGACATATCACGTCAATAAAATCTATCTCTGATGCTCTAAGAAAAGCGAATAATCCAGACATTGAATTGATTGATAGCTATATTATGCAGGAAGACAAAAATCCAACTCTAATCAAATTCAATAATTTTATCATTCACCAAACAAAACAGACTAACAAAATCAAGGGATATGGAGCATTTGTATTCACCATATTAGAAATTCTAGGTAAACAAAAATTTATGGTGGGAGTTCATCACACACTTTTTAGACGTGCTCTCAACGAAGCACTTAAAGCTATTGACAAGCACAAGCCAGATGTAATTGTTAGCACCCATTATTTTATGACATTATGCGCCATAGAATACAAAAAGCGATACAACAAAGATTGTATTGTTATCACATACAATCCTGACAATAACATTCACGCATGGTGGGATAATCGTGATGGATTATTTATTGTCAACAATCCACAAGCATACGAAGAAGCAATAAAGCGAAGACATTTCAATCCAAACGATGTGAGACAAGTTTATTTTACCGCACGTGACGAAATAATCAATTCTCATCAAGACAAGATGAAATATAGAGAGAAATACAATATACCAAAAGACAAGTTTTGCGTCACTATTGCAGACGGAGCTTATGCAAGTGCGAATGCCAAATCTGTATGTAAGGAATTATTAAAGACCTCTCTACCTGTCACAATCATTATGCTAGCAGGAAAAAATCAAGAAGTATATGATTATTTTAAAGAACAAGAGAGTTCGGTAAATAAAAATATAACTTTAATAACCTCGGGATTTACTCCTAATGCGCACGAACTTTATTGTGCAAGTGATTTATTTATAACAAAAGCGGGACCAAACGCAATACTTGATAGTGTATTTATGAATACTCCTGTCCTAGTTGATTATTATGCTCACCCTATTGAAAAGGCCACGACAAAATTATTTGTAGATAAATTCAAATGCGGTATGGCAATATACAAACCGAAGAAAATTAGAAAAAAAGTGGAAGAATTAATTCAAAACCCTAAATTATTAGAACCATATGT
This sequence comes from uncultured Clostridia bacterium, assembly GCA_944377485.1. GTDB lineage: Bacteria > Bacillota > Clostridia > Christensenellales > UBA1242 > Onthoplasma. Next base: position 115,781 of record CALWFB010000002.1, read on the forward strand.
TGAAAACTGTAAAAAAATAGATAAACATCAAAACGGTGCAAAAGACGTTGCAAAATACATATTAGAGGAAATAAAAAAATTAGATGAAAAAACCGCTTGATACCACGTATAAATATGATGAACATGCGATGGAACTGAACCCAAACTCTGACGAATACAAACAAATTCTTGAAAGGCTTGCTACAAAAGGAGAGTTTGATGTCCATACAACAAAATTCAAGACAAGTAATGCTAAAAAAATTAATGGTAAATACGTTTATGTTCCTAAGAACGTTCTTTATAAAATTACACGTGCTGTATGTAAAACTATATTATACGTATTTCGACCATTAGTTAATGGTCTAGCCTTTCACTTAAAAATTAAAGGTAGAAAAAATTTAAAAGGAATCAAATCTGCAATCACAATTAGCAATCATGTCCATTACTTAGATATTTTAATGAACATGCAAGCGGTCAATAAAAAGAACTTTTATGTGATTGCTGCCAACCATAATATGAAACGTGGACCGGTTGGATACATTTTCAAAGCATGCGGAGTTTTACCTCTATCCTCCTCACTAGACGCTTCTATAAACCTAAATAAAACGATTAAAAGCATTTTAAACAAAGGCGGATTTGTACATATGTATGCTGAATCGGCACTCTGGTTTCGTTATGAACGCAGTCGTCCACTCAAAATCGGTGCATTTAAAATTGCGAGCGAAAACAATGTCCCAGTTGTACCAATAGTAATTTTGTTTAGAGAAAAGAGCAAGTTTGAATTTTTCAGACGAAAGAAAACTATTACAATTCAAATTGGAGCACCTATTTATCCAGACAAAAATTTAACTGTACGAGAAGATGCCGAACAAATGAAAGAAAAATGTCAAAAATATTATAACGACACCGTGTGTGATTTTTATGGTTATGATAAAACCACATATAGTATATATAAAACACCAGAGAAAAAATCAAACAAAGTATTAGATATTGATGCAAATGTTTCTAGTATTAACAAAGATATAGAACGTTAAATTTAAAATAAAAAAATCGACTAAATAGTCGATTTTTATGCCAAAACTTTTGGTTCTTTGAAAATACAAATGCAGATAAAGTCAATAAGCCAAAGTACAATCCAACCCAAAATTATCCATAGAATTCCACCAAGTATCAAAGAAATTTTGCCATATGCTGCACCCTTGATTATTCGATATACTGCCCATATTATATCAAGTACTGGTAAGGCAAAGACGATTTTCAACCACAAAGGTGCATCGTCCATCCATTTAACAAATCCCTTCATACACACTCCTTTTCTATAATATTTATATTATAACTAAAATATAACAATTTGGCAAATAAATTTAATGAATATAATTATTTTTATTTGATTTGAATTGAAAAATTAAAAACATACTAGTACAAATAACCAAAATCCTTGACAAAATGTACAAAAATTAAGATAATTTATAAAAGGAGAAAAAATGAAATATGGAGATATCATCTATTATGATGACGAACTAAACGATGAAATAATTGATTTCAAAATCACTCCTATCAAAATAGATGAAAATTATACATATATTCACAAAAATCCTTTTTATAAATTTTGTTCATTTTTCACATATAGAATACTCGCAACTCCTTTTGCAGGATTGTATTTTAAATTGTTTAAACATACAAAATATGAAAATAAAAAGATTTTAAAGCAGTTTAAAAAAGGTGGCTATTTTATTTATGCCAATCATACAAATCAATTTTCAGATGGTTTTAGTCCCACTCTAATCTGTTTTCCCCAAAAACCATACTTGATAACAAATGCAGACAATGTTTCTATTCCATTTTGGGGGAAATTTACTCGTATGTGGGGAGCTCTCCCTTTACCTGATACAATTAATGCTACTAAGAATTTCAACAAGGCAATAGAACACGTTTTGAGCAAGAATAGTCCAGTTTTAATTTATCCAGAAGCTCACCTTTGGCCGTATTATACCAAAATTAGACCGTTTGATAATAAATCTTTTCGTTATCCAGTGAATTTAAACAAACCGGTATTTACATTCACAACTACTTATCACAAAAGAAAACATTCTAAAAAACCAAAAATTATTATATATGTTGATGGACCTTTTTACCCTGACAACTCAATAGACAAAAAATTAGCCATGCAAAAACTTCGTGATGAAGTCTATCAAAAAATGTGTGAACGAGCAAAACTTAGTGACTACGAATATGTCACATATATTAAAAGGAGCAAAGATGATTAATATTTTATTTGGTGGCAACTATAAAGTTTACGACGGAATATTATTGTGTCTTATGTCAATGACTAAACATACTAATGAAGAATTAAATATATACATCCTCTCTGCCGAACTAACAGAAATCAATCCTGAATATCGTCCTATTTCGGAAGAACAGCGAAAATTTTTAGATAATTTAGTCAAACAAAAAAATCTTAATAGTCAAGTTAAATTAATTATATTAAAAGATGAGTTTAGAGATTGGATATTACAGTCAGAAAACAAATTGAGTATCTATACCCCATATACATTCCTAAGACTATTTGCTGATAAAATTGGTGAAATACCAGATAAAATTATTTATCTAGATACTGATATGATGTTAAATGGCAATATCAAAGAGTTGTTTGATATCGACATCACCGATTACGAATTGGGTGTAGTATTAGATAGATACGGACATTTCTTTATCCGTCCAAAATATTTTAATGCTGGCATGCTCCTTATGAATATGAAAATGATTAAAGAAACTAAACTGTTCGACAGAGTAAAAGAAATGTGCTTGAATAAAAAGATGGGATTCCCTGACCAGACAGCACTAAATAAATGTTCAAAGAAAAAATTGTATCTTCCACGCAAATTTAACGAACAAGGCAACTTGCGTCCAGATACTATAATTCAGCATTTTAGCAAACGAATTAAATGGCTGCCATACTTCCATACACAAAATGTTAAACCATGGCAGATAGACAAAGTGCATGAAGTCTACAAATGGCATCAATACGATGATATATACGAACAATATTTAAAAATGAAAAAAGATAAATAATTAGAATATAAACTATTTCAATCAAATTACATAATAAAAGGATAAAAAATGTTAAGTGTAGATATATTAAAGGAAGACCCAAACGAATATAAAAAATATATGACTATTCAAGAGCAATTTGAGCGTGAAGGCAACTTTAACACCGATATTAATGAAAATTCATACGATGGAACTCTGCCTGTCACAGAAGATTTTGAATTTATCAAAAAAGGCATTAAAAATGCTTTTAAGCATGCAATATATTCAACCGCAATGCGAATTTATACAAACAAAATTTGCAAACTCTTAAAAGTTGAAATTAAAGGTAAAGAAAATTTGAAAGGAGTTAAATCTGCAATAATCACTTGCAATCATATTAGCAAATTTGATTCATTTACAATTAGAAAAGCGGTTGGTATTAATATTATGTTTGTTGCTGCTGATTATAATAACTGGGCAGGCAAAATGGGAGAAACTGCCCGATATACAGGATACCTTCCTTTGTCTAACAAATATAGCGTTATGAAGAAATTTAACCAGGCAGTAGAATATTATTTGAATAAAGGTAAAAAAATTCTAATTTATCCTGAACAGGCCATGTGGAGAGATTATGAAAAACCAAGACCAATGAAAGATGGTGCTTTCCACTATGCAGTAAAACACAACGTACCTATATTGCCCCTTTTCATCACATTCCGAAATAGCGGAATTGTAGAAAATGGTGTTGAATTGAAATATTATACAGTCAATATATTAAAACCTATATATAAACAAGCCAAATTAACTGATAAAGAAAATATAGAATATATGCGCAAAACTAATTATACATGCTGGAAAGAATGCTATGAATCCACCTATCAAAAGTCTTTAACCTACACCACATTGGACAAATCGAAAATTAAAATTTAAATTAACTTTTTAAAAGATAGATATATCTATCTTTTTTTTATTCAAAATAATTAAATTAAAAAATAAGCACAATTTATATCACATTTTTTGTCTTTTATTTATCAATTCGATTGAAAAAGTTGTCGATAAATGTTATAATAAAATCGTAGGAGAACATATGAGCAATCAGTTTAAAATTATTGTAATGAGCAATTTCAAAGATAGAGGTAAAATTATTGGAGAATATATAAAACAAAACCTCAAAACTGATGACTCAAACTTAATCTATGCTAAGAATGAAAGATTTCAAAATGGCGAAGGTAAAGTTGTACTGACTGAAAGTGTTAGAAATAAAATTGTATTTATAATCAGCGATGTTTCTAATTATGGCGAAACTTATAAAATGTATGGACATGTCAACCACATGAGTCCTGATGAACATTTTCAAGATATTAAACGTACTATTTCAGCAATTGCAGGTAAGGCAAAAAAAATAATAGTTATTATGCCTCTACTCTATCAATCAAGACAACATAGACGCCTAATGAGAGAATCACTTGATTGTGCAATGGCTCTTCAAGATTTAGAACATTTAGGAGTTGATAGTGTGTTAACCTTTGATGCCCACGATATTAACATACAAAATGCTGTATCTAGAATGAGTTTTGATTCCTTCTTCCCTAACTATCAAGTGATGAAGACTCTTTTGAAAAAAGAAGATTTCAAAATTGACAAAGATAATATGATAGTGATTAGTCCAGATACAGGAGCTATGCAAAGAGCAATAAAATATGCCAATATGCTTGGGCTAGATGTAGGTATGTTTTACAAAAGACGTGATTATACTCAAATCGTTAATGGGAAAAATCCTGTCGTTCAACATGAATATCTCGGTAGAGATGTAAAAGGAAAATACATATTAATTGTTGATGATATGATAGCGTCTGGTGGTTCTGTTATTGATGTCGCAACAGAAATGAAAAAACGTGGTGCTTTGGGCGCATATATTGTTGCAACCTTCTCTTTCTTCACTGACGGAATTGAAAAATTTGAAGACGCATATAAAAAAGGAATTATCAAGAAAATTTATACAACAAACCTTACATATTTGCCAAATGAATACAAAGGTAAATTATGGATATGTTTAGTAGACTGTCTAGAATTTTTAGCCCGTATTATCACAAATATAATAGAAGGTCAAAGCATCAGTTATTTAGTTGACTCAGACGAAAAGATAAAAGAATTATTAATTGAACATAACCGCCACCTAAAATAAATCAAGAAAAAGGATAAGACTATGTCCTTTTTATTTATTAACAATTCACGCTATATGATTTCTATATTATAATAATGAATAAAAATTTTAATTTATCTTTCAACAACAATCCCAATTAATATATAATTAATATAAATCAAAATTGGATTTATTTCAAAGCATTAATTTAAACTTAGGTTATCAAATATAATTTATATATATCATTAAAATATGTAAATTTATTTAAATAATATAAAAGTATTTTAAAATATTATCTCATTCAAATATTAAACAATAAAATTTTTGAAATTAAAATTTACTATTTAAATATAATAATTTAGATATAAAACATTGACAAACAATCAATTAATTGATAATATGATTTAGTGTGAAATAGATATAGTAAAATTCAACAAAATTTTAAATAACAAGACTAAATATATCTATTTAAAATCAATAGCAAATTAAATTGAGCAACATATTCAATCTTAAAATGCTACTGTGGCTCAGCGGTAGAGCACCACCTTGGTAAGATAAAAAATGGCAAATTTTACCATTTAAAAAACAACAAAATTTAACTCAAAAACTAAATATGCTAATGTAGCACAGTCGGTAGTGCACCGCCTTGGTAAGATAAAAAATGGCAAATTTTACCATTTAAAAAACAACAAAATTTAACTCAAAAACTGAATATGCTAATGTAGCACAGTCGGTAGTGCACCGCCTTGGTAAGATACGGTTTTACCATAAAAATTAACCTAAAAAATTGAATATGCTGATGTAGCTCAATCGGTAGAGCACTTCCTTGGTAAGGAAGAGGTAGACGGATCGTAACCGTTCATCAGCTCCACTTAAAACCCTTTATTTATAAGGGTTTTTTTGATGTTCGGATACCAATTTGTTGTCAATTTAGTTTATAAAAAAGAACGCAAATTTACAACGAAAATAGAAAGTTTTTGATAAAAAATCTTGTTTTTTAAAAAGTCATCTAAAACTATCTAAAATTATCTAAAATTAACGCATTTGTTGTCAA
>CALWFB010000003.1 GCA_944377485.1 uncultured Clostridia bacterium
CAAGCGCTACGCGGTAGTTATATGGGGGGTGTAGGCGGGTGTCGGGTCCACAAGCGATAAGAATAGTTTTAAGACGTGTTACTGTGTGGGGTGCGGGTGGAAGAATGATAGCAGTCACGTTTATATCAAAGTCCTTTTTAAAAATTTTCAATAAAAACAAATTTATTTTATTAGCATTTTTATTCCATAGATTTTTAATTCTATCTAAATTTTCATTAGCACTTTTTAAATAATCATTAAAAAAATTTTGCTGTTGAAGCTCTAAAATAATGTTATTGTCAATATCTTTTGACTTTATATTTTTCATTAAATTAGAATAAGAAGGTTTGTATTTATACCATAAATAATTAGCAAATGATTTAGGCATTACACTTTTAGATATCATAATTCTTGCCATTAAATAGTCATTATTTTTAAATTTAATTTTCAGCATTTCTTTTCCTTTTAAATCTTAAATATTATATACATAAAACTTCACATAAAAATTATACCATAAATAAAACACACTAAAAATAATCAAGTAATTTATTATGCAGATTTTATAAAACGAAGATAATGAAGTATAAAATCGAATAAAATTTAATACCTTAAACTTTTTTTATTTCTTATTTCAAAAATAATCCGTTTATTTTTTCTGTTTTTGCAGTCAATATATATAGACCATAAGAGATGTTAAACATCGCATTCATAGTTTTCTCCTTTTATATGGAATATATTAACACAAATAAAGTTTTAGGGTCAAATGTTTTGTATGTAAAGGAATAAATGCGAATATATCAAAAACTAGAAGTCAATCCATAATTTTTTAACTAGCAAAAAGGATAATGCATTATTAACATTATCCTTTTTATTTTACAACTTTAATTAAAAAATTTGACATAAAGTTTTATTTTTTTGTTTATCAGAATTAAGGGTTAGGGGATATATCTGCGGCTTCTTCTTTTGGGCTATAAAATATTACACTTTTTTCTTTTTGAAATTCTTTAATTTTAAATATACATTCTCTTACTTTTTTTCTTGATTCGCTTTGATAAGATTCAGCACTTAATAAGATGTTGTCTATATCGCTTAGTTTATTTAATGCTTCCGCATTATCTTTATTGTTAACTTCTTTCAAATAGACAGAAAGCATCAATTTATTTAATTTAGCACTTAATTTATCAATATTTTCTGCAATACTTATCATTCTATCTTCATATCTATCAATATTTACACGAGGTTTTTCAATTTCAGAACGACCGTATGCTTGTCTGATACTATTAGCTAAATATCTTGTTTTAATGATTTCATCAATTGATTCAATAGAATCACAAAGTCTTTGTGATTTCTCTGCAATCTTTTTAGATTCATCAAGAATTTCTTCTGCTTGTTTCAATAATATATCTAACATTTCGTCAAGTGACATTGTTAATAATTCATCTTTTATTTCTTTCATTTGTTTTTCTCCTTACTTTATATTAGATATTTATAACACATTTATTCAAAATAATCAACAATAAATATAAAAAAATAATATAAAACTCTTTACAAACAAAAATTTATCTGTTATAATGTAAAGTGAAAATACTTTACAGATATGATTATTATTAAATATAAAATATTTGTAAGTAAATCTTAAAAAGGAGAGATTTATGGCAGTTAAAATTAGATTAACTCGTTTAGGAGACAAAAAATCACCATTTTACCGTGTCGTTGTTGCAGATTCAAGAGTAGCAAGAGATGGAAAATACATTGAACAAATTGGTACTTACAATCCACTTGTTGAACCTGACAAACAACTCAACATTAACAAAGAACTTGCAGAAAAATGGTTAAAGAATGGTGCTCAACCAACCGAAACTACAAAATCAATTCTTCAAAGAGTTGGAGTTTTGGAAGTTAAAGGTAATTCAGTTCCTAAGACAAATAACAAAAAGAAGAAATCATAAGCATAGGAGAAAATTATGTTAGAAATGTTAGAGTATATCGTCAAAAATATGGTATCTAATCCTAATGCGGTTGAAATTACAGAAGAAAGCAAGGGCAAGACAAAGATATTTAAAGTTTTAGTAATGAAAAAGGACTTAGGAAGTGTTATAGGTAGAAATGGTGCGATTGCAAATGCTATTCGTACTGTTGTGAAAAGCGCTGGAAATGCAAAAGAAAAACTTGTCATAAAATTTGACGGAAAAGAGAATTAATATATCTAAGGTAATATGAATAACAAATTGTTAGAGATTGGGAAAATTGTACGACCTCACGGCATTAAAGGAGCAGTTAAAGTTATTGCTTATCTAGATGACGTGAATTTTTCTATTTTCAAAAAAATTTATATTGGCAACAAATTAGAAATTGCAAATATAAAAAAAGTTATGCATTTAAACAAAGATGCTTATTCACTTGCAATTGACATTATACCAGATATTGAAACGGCAGAAAAATATAGAAATCAATCAATATATATTGATAGAACAGAGTATAAAGAATTTAAGGATAAAATTTATTTATCTGATTTAATCGGGGTTTCAGTTTTAGATGAAAATAACAAAAAAATAGGTGAATTAGTAGATTTTGATGATTTTGGTGCAAGTGTCATTTTACAAATTAAAACAGGAGCGGTCACTTATTCATTACCATTTGTTGAAGATATAATATATTTTGATGAAACATTGAATGCATTTGTCACAACTAATGAAAAATTTGAGGATTTTAAAGTATGAAAATAGATATTTTAACATTATTTCCTGAAATGTTTTCACCATTGAAAGAGAGTATTATTAAACGAGCAGTAGAAAATAAAAAGGTTGAAATTAATATTATTAATATACGTTCTTTTGCTAGTGCGCCACATTACAAATGTGATGATGAACCTTTTGGTGGTGGTGCTGGCATGGTGATGATGTGTGAGCCAATATTTAAGGCAATAGAATCAATCAATACCCCTGATTCTAAAATTATATACTTGTCACCACGTGGCAAAGTATTCAATCAAAAAATGGCACAGGATTATTCAAAACTTAACCACATAATTTTATTGTGCGGTCATTATGAAGGGATTGACCAACGAATTATTGATTATTTTAATATAGAAGAGATTTCAATAGGTGATTATATACTGACAGGTGGAGAATTACCCGCTATGGTTCTAGCAGATAGCGTAATACGCTTAATTCCAGGAGTGTTGAGCGATGATAGCACAGTGGAAGAAAGTTTTAGTAATAATCTCTTAGAATACAATCAATACACTCGACCTGCCGTTTATAGGGATATGGCAGTTCCAGATATTTTGCTTAGCGGTAATCATAAAAAAATTGAAGAGTTTAGACACAATCAGTCGTTAGAAATTACCCAAAAAAATCGACCAGATTTATTAAAGTAAATAAAATTAAAAAATTACAGAATAAACATTGAGTTTATTTTGTTTTTTTGTTATAATAAAACTATGATTAATTGGTTCCCAGGACATATGAATAAAACATTAAAGCAAATGCAACAAGACAGCAAAATTTGCGATTGTTTCATTTATATATTAGATTCTAGATGCCCCAAATCTTGTATCAATCCTGAATTTGTAAAGGTAATAGGTAATAAACCAATTATTTTTGTTTTGAATAAGTCAGATTTGGTACAAAATTCAGATTTAGACAAATTTAAAAAATATTTTAATCAACAAGGATATAATTGTATAAGTTTAAACGCTACGATTTCAGGTAGTAGTAAAATTATTATTAATACTATTAAAAGTGTATTTAAAGATAGGTTGGAAAAAAATAAAGAAAAAAATGTAAATTTTATAATTAGAGCGATGATATTAGGTATACCGAACTCTGGAAAATCTACAATAGTAAACAATTTATGTGGCAAAGCCAGGGCGACCACGGGCAATAGAGCAGGGGTGACTAGAAATAAACAATGGGTAAAATTAGATAATTATATTGAAGTTATGGATACACCTGGTGTTTTATTACCAAACTTTGAAAATGAAGAATATGCGTACAATTTGGCAATTACAGGTGCGGTTAAAGATGAAATCTTAAATCTATATGATATTGCCAGTGCGTTGATTGATAGATTGAAAAAATTAAATCTTATAGATGTATTAAATTCAAAATATGGAGTAGATATTAATAATTCTACACTAAATATAGAGATAATCAAAGCAATAGGTAAAAAACGTGGTTGCATTTTAAAAGGTGGCGACATAGATTTTGACAGGACAGCAAAATTATTATTGACAGATTTTAGGGCTGGTAAATTAGGTAAGATTTGCTTGGAGATATTATGATTAATACAAAAGTTTTATTTGATTATGACAAATCTTTTTTATCAAAAGATACAAAGTACATTGCAGGGATGGATGAGGTTGGTTGTGGTCCGCTGGCAGGACCTGTTGTCACGGCATGTGTAATCATGCCCTATGATGAAAATTCGATGATAGATGGAGTCTTCGACAGTAAAAAAGTTAGCAAGAAAAATAGAGAAAAGTTATATGCACTAATTTGTGAAAGGGCAATAGCATATTCAATATCGGTAGTAGATGTGAATGTTATCGATAATATTAATATATTGAATGCAACTAAAAAAGCAATGGAAGATTCTTATTTAAAATTGAAAAAAAAACCAGATATTCTACTTATTGATGCTGTCAAATTAGGTGTTGCAAAAATCGAAAAATCTATTATCAAAGGTGATGCGACCAGTTATGCAATTGCATGTGCATCAATAATTGCTAAGGTGTATCGTGATAAATTGATGCAAGTTTACGCAAAAGTTTACCCTGAATATGATTTTGAAAATAATGTAGGATATGGAACAAAAAAGCATGTAGAAGCTATAAAAAAATATGGTGTGACACCTATTCATAGACTTAGTTTTTTGAAAAACATTATTGGAGAAGACGAATGCAAAAGAATATTTATGGAAAGAGAAGTGAAATAATAGCACAAAATTATTTAAAGAAACAGGGATATAAAATAATCGATACAAATTATTCAACTAAACTTGGAGAAATTGATATTATTGCAAAAGACAAGAATGGTTATATAGTTTTTATCGAAGTAAAATCAAGAATGAGCAAAAAACTTGGAGACCCATTTGAAGCAATCAACGCAGTAAAACAGCAAAAGATTAAAAATGTTGCTACAATGTATTTGAAATCTCACAATATGTTAGATGTAAATTGTAGATTTGATGCTATCGCAATACTAGGTGAGAATGATGATGAAATTAGACATATTATAGATGCTTTTTAGCATCTTTTTATTTGAAAGATTGAGTTATTTATGTTTGGATATAATCAATATTAAAGTAATTGATTTTATATATTTATTATGCTATTATATATAACGTAAAATTTTGGAGTAATTATGGCAAGTTTAATTAATAAAAACACAAAAAAAATTTTAGAGTTAAAAAGAAAATTAGAAGAATTAAAAGATAATTGTGGTGAAAATAGTTTCGAATATATCAAATTTTTCAATGATAATTTTGATTTAATTTTGAATTTACCTATTGAACAAATCTATTATTATTCAAGAGAAAATCATTCAAATTTTACAAAAGAAAATATAGAAAAATTAAAAAATAAACTACTTTCAATTAAAATTTCATCTTATGAATCTGCTTATACGCTTTTAAATTTTATATTAAATGTATTTAGTGTTTCAGAGGAAGAAAGAATTGAAAATTATTTGTTGCATGGTCAAATTTCTGTTGTGGAATTAGATAATCAACATCTAAATGTAAAACATGTCCCATACAATATTAATACTGATGATTTAGACAACATCATTATTATGTCAAAGCAAGCAGATATTTGTTATCAATATGCTAAGGAAATTCAAAATCGTGATTTGCCAAAATTAGAATTAATACCTAAATTAGGGAAAATCGTTATAGATAGCAAAAAACAAGATACGAATATGAAATTTGCAATCAATATTTTTGGGGCAGATGTCGAAGCACATAAAAATGTTATAACAGATGAAAATATCAAAATTATTATTGATGAACAAGTTGCATTAAATGATTCTAAACTTGCAGGAGATGAAATTTTTAATGAAGAAAATATAAATCAATAAATTTTGAAAAAATACTTGCAAATTATTTTAATATATGTTAATATAATAAAACGTTGACGGTCCGCTGTATTCCAATTATAAGAACGTCAAGAAGGAGGTAAGTATGACTATTATCGACCAAATCGAGAAAGAGCAATTACGTAGCGACATTACTTCTTTTAATATTGGAGACACCGTACGAGTTATGGTTAAAGTCAAAGAAGGAGACAAAGAACGTATTCAAGCATACGAAGGCGTAGTAATTGCAAAGAAAGGAAAGGGTATTAGAGAAACTTTTACCGTTAGACGTGTGTCATTCGGTATTGGTGTTGAACGTACATTCCCTATCAATAGTCCACGTATTGATAAAATCATTGTGGTTAGAAAGGGTAAAGTTAGACGTGCAAAAATCTATTACATTCGTGACCTTTCAGGTAAAGCGGCGAAAGTTAAAGAAATCAAATAAGGCAGTAATGCCTTTTTTCTTTTTTTAATTTATATTTTAAACTAATTAGTTTTGACTTTATTGTAAATATTCAAACATTTGTTCGATAAATTGCTTGACAAAATTTTTCATTATATGCTATTCTCAAATCAAAGAGGAATTGATGTTAGCAAAAATTTTATCATTTGGTTTAAATGGAATAAATGGATACCCAGTAGAAATTCAACTTGATGTTAATGCTGGTTTGCCAGGTTATGATGTTGTGGGGTTGGCAGATACTGCAATCAAAGAAAGTAAATCACGAGTAAAAGCAGCAATAAAAAATAGTGCTTTTAATTATCCTATCAATAAAATAATTATTAATTTAGCACCTGCTGATACCAAAAAAGAAGGAAGTATGTACGATTTGCCAATCGCACTTGGTATTTTGGTTGCAGAAGAGATTATTACAAATAAATCATTAGAGAATTATGTAGTATTAGGAGAATTATCTCTTAATGGTGAAATTCGAAAATTGAATGGAATTTTGCCTATGCTAATTAGCGCTAAACAAATGGGCTTTAATAAATTTATTATTCCAAAAGAAAACGCTATGGAGGCTTCGTTTATTGATAAAATTGAAGTTTATCCAGTAGAAACTTTAAAACAAGTTGTTTCGTTTTTGAAAGGTGAAATTGTCATTGAGAAAAACAACTGCAAAACTTTTGAATCTGCATTAAAAGAACATGATTACAAACATGATTTTGCATATGTAAAAGGTCAAGCAAGTGCTAAGAGAGCAATGGAAATAGCAGCGGCAGGTGGTCATAATATTATTTTAATAGGTCCACCAGGAGCAGGTAAAACTATGCTTGCTAAATGTTTTCCATCAATTTTGCCTGATTTGACATTTGAAGAAAGTTTAGAGGTGACCAAAATTCATAGTGTGGCGGGAATTCTGGACTCGAAACAAGGAATTGTCGTAGAAAGACCATTTAGAAGCCCACACCATACTGCAACACTTATTGCGTTAACAGGTGGAGGGCAAAAGGCAAAACCTGGTGAAATCAGTCTTGCACATAATGGAGTATTATTTCTTGATGAGATGCCAGAGTATGCTAGAAATACTATTGAAACTTTGCGTCAACCAATGGAAGATGGATATATTACAGTTGCCCGTAATGCTTTGACAGTTCAATATCCTGCCAATTTTATTTTGGTAGCAAGTATGAATCCATGTCCATGCGGATACTATGGTAGTACAACAAATCAGTGTAAATGTACCGCCACCGCTATACATAATTATTTATCTAAAATTAGTGGCCCATTAATGGATAGAATTGATTTACATATTGAAGTAGATAGCATAAATTATGAAGAATTATCTCATTATGAATTAGAAGAATCAAGTAGTGAAATTAAAAAGAGAGTAAATAAGGCTAGGGAAATACAATTAAACAGATTTAAAGATAGTCAAATATATTCGAATGCAAAGATGAATGAAAAGGAATTCAAAAAATATTGTGCCTTGGATAAAGATTGTACGGATTTATTAGAAATTGCTTTCAAGAGATTTAATTTGACCGCTCGTGCATATAATAGAATTTTGAAAGTTGCACGTACAATCGCTGACCTTGATGGTAAAGAAAATATTGAGAAAAAACATCTAATGGAAGCTATACAATATAGAACCTTGGATAAGAAATATACGGTGTAAAATGACAGTTGATGATAGAAATATAATATGGTTAGATTTATTTGAATTTTTAACATATCAAAAGAAAATTAAAATATTAAAGATATTTGATAAAGGTAAAGATATCAAGTCAGCTTTTTTATCTAATAGATATATTAGAGATGTATTGACAAAAACAGAAATTAGTAAAATGGCTAATTTATTAGATAATCAAATATTAGATAGATATATTCAAAAATTTCAATCTGATAATATAATAATGATTACAATTAATGATGATAGATATCCAAAATTGTTAAAAGAGATTGATTCTCCTCCATTGTGTTTATATTGTAAGGGCAATGTTCAGTTATTAAATACATTGTCTATTGCAGTCGTTGGTACAAGAAGACCAACAGATTATGGCATCGTGACAACAAAACAATTTGTAAAAGAATTGTCAAAATATGATATTACTATTATCTCAGGACTAGCAGTTGGCATTGATACGATTGCACACAAGACTGCTCTTGAAAATCAGGGTAAGACAATAGCTGTTTTGGCAGGTGGGCTATATCATATATATCCAGCAGTTAATCAAGCCCTGGCTAGAACAATATCTGAAAACAACCTAATTTTAAGCGAAAATAGTCCTAATATTGCTCCATTAGGATATTATTTTCCTATTCGTAATAGGATAATTGCTGGTTTATCCAATGCTGTATTAATTCCAGAAGCGGGATTAAATAGTGGTTCAATGCATACAAAAAAATTTGCATCAGATTTTCATAGGGAAATTTTTGCAATTCCAGGTAAGATTAATTCAGAGATGTCGAAAGGTCCTAATGAGATTATCAAGCGTTTAGATGGAATAATTACTCTTTCGCCAGATGATATATTGGATGCACTACATGTCAATAAAAAGAATAATGATAAAAATTTCGTAATTCAACTTGACATAGAGCAACAAAGTGTATTAAATTATATCCAGACCGAAAAAAAGACATTCCAAGAAATAGCTGATTATACCAAGATACCTGCGAGTGAATTAAATTCTATTTTATTAGAGCTTGAAATGAATGGTTTAGTCACAAAATTAGCCAATAATAGCTATATCAAGTCTTAGTGGAGGGAAGATGAAGAAAATTGTTGTATTTGATTTTGACGGTACGTTAACTATAACTGATAAGGGTTCTAATTCATGGGCTAATGTTTGGGAATATCTTAATGCGTTAGATGAAGATGCTTATTTGTATAACAAATATATAAATGGAGAATTTGATTATAGAGGTTGGTTAAATAGATGTATTGATGCTTATAAAAAATATAGATTGAATAAATCAGCGATGTCTTATTTGGCAGGCAAAATTAAATTGATTGATGATGTTGAACAAGTCTTTAAATTATTTCACGACAAAAATATAAAAATTTATATTATGTCGCAAGGAGTAAAAAATCTTATTGATATTGTTTTGAAAAATGTATTAAAATACATTACAGATATTGAAGGTGTAGAATTGTTATTTGATGAAAATAATATAGTGTGTTCTGCTAGTTATAGAATTGAAGATAAACAACATTATATTGAAAATATCATGAAACAAGAAAATTGTAATCCCAAAGATATTTTATTTATCGGTAATGGAAAAAATGATGAAACTGTTTATAAGACAGGTGTAGAAACTTTATGCTTAAATGCGGACGATGCAGATTATACCAATAAAACATTTTGGAACAATGCGATTGAAACAAATACATTGTCCGACATATTGAAATATGTATTATAAATTATGTAATCATTTTATATTAAAAAATTGTATAATAGTTATACAAAAATTAAATGACAAATAAATTAAAAAATAAGGAGCTATATGAAAATTGTCTTTATAGAAGGACCAGGTAAGCGTGATACAATTAAAAAGTATCTCGGCGCAGAATATTTAGTATATCCCACAAAGGGACACATTAGAGATTTGCCAGCCAAGAGTTTTGCAATTGATATAGACCACGGATATGAACCAACTTATGAAATCATACCAGAAAAAAAAGCATTAGTTGAAGATTTGAAAAAACGAGCGCAAAATGCAGAAGCAATATATTTAGCTACCGACCCAGATAGAGAGGGGGAAGCAATTGCTTGGCATTTGGCGACTATTTTAAATCTAGATAAAGATGCATTGGTTAGAACAGCATTTAATGAAATTAGTAAAAAGGCAATTCAAGAGAGTATATCAAATCCAAAACCAATAAATTACGATTTGGTTAACGCACAACAAGGTAGACGAGTTTTAGATAGAATAATGGGATATAAATTAAGTCCATTATTGTCACAAAAAATTCATGGCAAATTAAGTGCTGGGCGTGTCCAATCTGTCACACTAAAACTAGTTGTGGACAGAGAAAAGGCAATCAAATCTTTTGTTCCAGTAGAATATTGGAATGTGGTAGCGGAACTGAGAAAAAATGAGCAAAAATTCAAGGCAGATTTAATTCAATTTCAGGATAAAAAATTAGAAATCCCAAACAAAGAAGCAGTAGATAAAATTCTTACTAATATCGAAAATGCTGAATACAAAGTATCATCAGTAAAAAGACAGGTGACATATTCAAAACCGCCAGCTCCATATATAACAAGTAGTTTACAACAAGACGCATTGTCAAAATTGAAAATGACTTTAAATGCATATACAAAATGCGTTCAATCTTTGTATGAAGGTATTATGATACAGGGAGAAGGAAAGACCGCATTAGTCACTTATATAAGAACGGACTCTACACGAGTTAGTCTAGATGCTCAATTTATGGCGAAAGATTATATATTAAATAATTATGGAGAGAAGTATGCTCCGAAGAAATTTAATGAATATTCATCAAAAGAAAATGCCCAAGATGCACACGAAGCCATTAGACCAATAAATTTAAAATACACTCCTGAATATTTAAAAGGTAAAATAGATGAACAATATTTAAAACTCTATACAATGATTTTCAAGAGATTTATTGCTAGTCAAATGACGTTTGCTCAATATGATAGTTTAACTGTCGATATCCTTGCAAACGAGTATAAATTTAGAGCAAGTGGGAAGGCTTTAATATTTGATGGTTATACAAAAGTTTTGAAAATTCAAGATGAAGAAAAAAATGGAATTAATATTCCAGATTTAGAAGAGAATGAAATTGTAATCAAAGATAAAATTGTGACAGAACAAAAATTCACTCGTCCACCAAATAGATTTACAGAATCCACACTAATTAAAGAGATGGAAGTTCAGGGCATAGGTAGACCAGCAACATATGCATCTACTATTATGACTTTATTTAATAGAAATTATATAAAGACTGAGAAAAAAGCACTTGTACCGACTGAGTTAGGTATCCAAGTGACCGAATATTTAGAAGAATATTTTAAAAATGAAATGGATATAAAATTTACTGCCGATATGGAAAAACAACTAGATGATGTTGAATTGGGTAAAGTGAAATGGCAAAATATTGTTGATAATTTTTATAAAGATTTTAGTAAACAATTAGATTATGCTAGTCAACAAGCAGGAATTACTCTACAAAAATCCGAACCAATTCCTAGTGATATTAAGTGTGATAAGTGCGGTGCAATGATGGTTTATAGAGATGGAAAATTTGGTAAATTTTTAGCATGTTCAAATTTCCCTCAATGCAAAAACACAAAAAATATCAATCAAGTAAAATTTGATATTAAAGAGACGGGTATATGTCCAAAATGTGGCGGAACAGTTGAAGCAAAATATAGTAAGCGAGGCAAATTATTCTTTGGTTGTTCTAATTATCCAAAGTGTGATTATGCATCTTGGGATTTACCAATTAACGAAAAATGTCCAAAATGTAATAGCGGATTGTTTAAAAAGTTTAATAAGAATGGTACAACAACAATTTTATGCAACAATAAAGGATGTACTTATGTTAAAGATTAATGTCATAGGTGCAGGATTGGCGGGTTCTGAGGCAGCGTTATATTTGGCTAAAATGGGATATAAAGTCAATCTATATGAGATGAAAGATAAGAAAATGTCGCCTGCTCATCATTCAAAAAATTTCGCAGAAATAGTTTGTAGCAACTCACTTAAAAGTGATGATGAAAATACTGCATCTGGTGTATTAAAAAGAGAACTTACACTATTAGGCAGTACATTAATTGATGTTGCTTATCAAAACAGAGTGCCAGCGGGTCAAGCTTTGGCAGTAGACAGAGATGCGTTTTCAAGTGAGATTACACGACTTATAAAAGAAAATGAGAATATTAAAATTTATTCAGAAGAGGTATCAGGGTTTGAAAAAAATGCAATAACAATTCTTGCTACTGGGCCATTGACCTCGGACAAGATGATTGAAGCTATAAAATCAAAGATTGGACAAGACTTTTTGTATTTTTATGATGCAGCTTCTCCTATAATAACTGCCGATTCTATTAATATGGATAATGCATTTTATGGTGCTAGATATGGAAAAGGCGAAGAGGATTATATTAATTGCCCAATGGACAAGGACGAATATCTTAAATTTTATAATGAACTTATAAACGCAAATACGGTTGTATTACACGAGTTTGAGAAAAAAAACTTATTTGAAAGTTGTATGCCGATAGAAATTTTGGCTAAACGTGGTGTTGATGCAATACGCTTCGGTCCATTAAAGCCAGTTGGCTTAACAAATCCGCATAAAAAAGACAAACCATATGCCGTTGTTCAGTTGAGAAAAGAAAACAAATATGGTACAATATATAATATAGTCGGATTTCAAACTAACCTGACATTTCCTGAACAAAAGCGTGTATTCAGACTAATACCTGCACTTAAAGATGCCGAGTTTATGCGCTATGGTGTGATGCATACTAATAATTATATTAATTTCCCAAATTGTCTTGATAAGTATTCTAGACTGAAAGTTGATAATAATATATTTGTAGCAGGACAACTAAGTGGAGTTGAAGGTTATGTTGAAAGTATCGCTAGTGGGCTGTACTGCGCTATAAATGCAATTCGTATGATTGAAGGCAAAAAATTAATTTCATTTAGTGCAAATACAATCATTGGTGGACTATATAATTATTTAGTTAATGCTAAGGCTGATAATTTCCAGCCAATAAATGCGAATTTTGGAATTCTTAATCCCATTGATATTAAAGACAAGAAAGAACGATATAAGGCATTTAGAGTACGTGCATTAAATGAAATAAAATATAAATCAGATTTATTGAAAGATGAGGAGTAAAAATGGAACAATTTAGAGGAACAACTATTGTAGCAGTAAAAAAAGATGGGAAAACCGTTGTCGCCGGCGATGGCCAAGTGACAATGGGACAATCTGTAATTTTAAAAGGTAGTGCACATAAAGTTCGTAGACTTTTTGATGGTAAGGTCGTTGTTGGTTTTGCTGGTGGGACAGCAGATGCTTTTGCCATGTGTGAAGAATTTGAAAAAATGTTAAATAAATATAGCGGTAGCTTAATGAGAAGTGCAGTAGAATATGCAAAGAATATCAGGAATGGTGCACGCTCAAATGCAGAAGCGATGATGATAGTTGCGGACAAGGATACATTATTTATTTTAACAAGTGTCGGTGATGTTATTGAACCAGACGATGGTATATGTGCTATTGGTAGTGGTGGAAATTACGCATTGGCAGCAGCAAAAGCATTATTGAAAAATACAAAGTTAGATGCAAAATCAATCGCTACTAAAGCTATGGAAATAGCATCAGATATTTGCGTATTTACAAATTCAAATTATGTTATAGAAGAGGTGTAATATGATGACATGTAAAGAGATAGTAAAAAATTTGGACACTTACATTATTGGACAAGCAAAAGCCAAACGTGCAGTTGCAATTGCTTTGAGAAACAGATATCGAAGAAGCAAACTTCCTAAAGAATTGAAAGAAGAGATTACACCTAAAAATATCATTTTGAAAGGACCAACTGGTGTTGGTAAAACTGAAATTGCACGTAGACTAGCAAAACTAGTCAATGCTCCATTTGTGAAAGTTGAAGCAACTAAATACACCGAAGTTGGTTATGTTGGAAGAGATGTTGAAAGCATGGTCAGAGATTTGGTTGAAGCAGCAGTTAGAATTGTTAAAGATGAACAAACTGCTAAAATCAAAGATAAGGCTAGTATAATAGTAGATAAGAAAATTACAGATATCTTATATCCTTTGAAAAAAGCTAATAAAGCTGACGATGTAGATACAGAAAAATTTAGAGAAAAATTTTATGAAGATTATAATAAAGGTCTGTTTGATAAAGATGTCATTGATATAGACGTAAAAGAACAACCTAAACAGATAAATCTTTTAGATGGTGGCGGTGGAGAAATTAATATTGGTCAAATTATGGGTGGCATGTTTAAAGGTCCACGTAAGATGAAAAAAATGACTGTTGAGAGAGCAAAAGAAATTTTACTCGAAGAAGAATGCGAAAAATTAATTGACCCAGATTCGTTAAATAAAGAAGCAATTTTTAGAGCAGAACAAGAAGGTATTATCTTTATTGATGAAATTGATAAGATAGCTGCGAAGAAAAATAATGGTCAAGATGTGTCACGTGAAGGCGTACAACGTGATATTTTGCCTATTGTTGAAGGAAGTGTTGTAAATACTAAATATGGGGTAGTTCATACAGATTATATACTATTTATTGCAGCAGGAGCTTTCCATATTTCAAGTGTAAGTGATTTAATTCCTGAATTGCAAGGTCGTTTTCCAATACAGGTTGAATTAGACAGTTTAGACAAGGAAGATTTCAAGAAAATTTTAACTATACCACAAAATGCTATTACTACTCAATATCAAGAATTATTAAAAGTAGATAATGTTGAATTAGAATTCACAGAAGACGCTATCGATGCAATTGCGGAATTGGCAAAAGATGAGAATGAAACCAATGAAAATATAGGTGCTAGAAGATTACAAACAATAATGGAATTATTATTAGAAGACATTTCATTTAATGCCAGTGAAGAAAATCCAATGGTTAAAGTAAAAATTGATAAGCCTTTTGTGCTAAATAGTATGAAAGAATTAATTCACACACATGATTTCAAAAAATATGTTTTATAAAGATATAAACAAAAATGATTATAATTATCTTGATAGGTTTGTTCAGGTGCTAAATGATGAGCAAATGAACAAACTTTTTTCTGCTAAAATAATTATTTTTGGAGTGGGAGGAGTAGGCAGTGCCTTGGCTCAATTTTTAGTTCGTTCAGGAATTCAAAATTTAGATATAGTAGACTTTGACAGAATAGATATCACTAATCTAAATCGACAGTTATTATCATTTCAGTCAAACGTTGGAAAAATGAAAGTTGAGGTTATGAAAAAACAATTACTAGATATCAATCCAAAGTTAAATATAAATATTTTTCCAATTAAATTAAGTCAAGATAACATCAATATTTTTAATTTTGATGATTATGATATAGTTTTAGATTGTATTGATGATATTAATGCTAAAAAGCTTTTGATAAAAACAGTTTGTTTAAAGAAAAAATATATTTTATCCGCAATGGGTGCAGGTAAAAGATATATAGATTCACCACAATTTGAAGTGGTCGATATAACTAAAACATCATATGACCCAATTGCAAAAATAATTAGAAAATTTTGTGTGCAAGAAGGTATAAATAAACTTGATGTTTGTTATACTAAACAAAAGCCATGTGATTTTGATTGCCAAAACATTTTAAGTGTGGTATACTATCCAGTAAATATGGCAACTGTGATTTGTGCTAAAATAATTAACATACTGATTGAATAATAGATATATATATATATTTCAATATAAAAATAGAATGTATTCAATGCGTATGTGTTTAATCTTATTTTATAATAATTTTATAATAAGGAGTATTAAAATATGGAAAGCATTAATGAAAATAATTTTGATGATATTATCAATGGTGAAGACATGACTTTAATTGATTTCTCTGCAACTTGGTGTATGCCATGTAGAATGCTAAAACCTATATTGGAAAGAGTGGAAGACAAATTTGATGATGTCTACTTTTATAATTTAGATATTGATGAAAGCGAAGAAATTGCAAAACGTTATAGAGTTTTTAGTGTACCAACATTAGTTTGTTTTAGAGCAGGGAAAAAATTAGATAGTATGGTTGGATTAAATTCATATGATGATGTTGTTGGGTTTGTTAAAAGATGTAAGGAAATGAAAATTGAGGAATAGTGCATTAGCACTTCCTTTTTTTATGAAATCGTATTTTTTTAATATTTAAAACCCTTTGCTATTGACAAATTTTGCATATTGTGTTAAATTTTTAATGGAGATTAGTTATGGAAAAAATTTATTTAGACAACGCAGCTACAACTCCACTAGGAGCAGAAGCTTTGAATGCTATGATGCCGGCATTAAACGAAGTATATGGAAATACTTCTTCTATACATTCTTTCGGTAGAATGGCTGCTGATTTGGTGGACCAAAGCAGAGATAAGATAGCTGAATCTATTAATGCTAAATCAAACGAAATTTATTTCACTGCTAGCGGAAGTGAAGCAAATTCTTGGGCAATTATTGGTCTTGCAACCGCTAATAGATTACACGGCAATCATATTATAACTAGTAAAATTGAACATCAATCGACTTTGAATGCCTGCAAATATCTTGAACAAAACGGTTATGAAGTGACATATTTGAATGTCGATAAAAATGGATTTGTTCGATTTACAGAATTATTGGCAGCAATCAAATCTAATACAATTTTGGTCTCAATAATGGCGGCAAACAATGAACTTGGTACTATTCAAAACTTAAAGGCAATTGCTCAAACAGTTCACGAAAAGGGCGCAATTTTTCATACTGATGCTGTTCAGTTATACGGAAACATGGACATTGATGTACAAGATATTGGAATTGATGCAATGACTATTTCTGCTCACAAAATTTATGGGCCAAAAGGTGTTGGTTGTCTATACTTGTCAAATAAGTTTAGAATTGACAATTTAATATATGGTGGCAATCAAGAACGTGGTAAACGTGGTGGTACAACAAATACTGCTGGTATATTAGGTTTTGCTAAGGCGAGCGAAATTGCTATACGTGATATGCGTGCAAATAATCATAAAATTAGATTATTAAGTGAATATTTTATTACTCAATTAGTTAATTCAGTTGAAAATATAGTTATCAATGCCAATGTTAGGCAAAAACTTCCTCAAATTATTTCTGTCACATTTGTTGGAGTTGATGGTGAAAGTTTACTCACTAAATTAGATATGGCAGGTATCGCTGTATCAACTGGCAGTGCGTGCACTAGCAATAGTTTAACAGTTTCTCATGTTATGACTGCTATTGGATTATCTAACGATGATGCTCGTAGTACGATTAGATTCAGTTTAGGGAAAAATAATTCTTATGAAGAATTAGATGTGGTTGTCGCTAATGTTAAACGTTGCGTTGAAGAACTCCGTGCTTATTCGTCAACATATGGTATGAAGACGAGAAAGAGAAAGGGGGACAAAAATGTATAGTAATGTTGTATTAAATTTATTTAACAATCCAAAAAATGCTGGAAGAATTTCAAAACCAGATGGAATTGCCGACCTATTTAATTCTGATAAAACAGCACATATCGAATTCTCACTTAGAATAGATGCTGGCATGATTATTGAATGTAAATTTAGAGCACAAGCTAATCCTTATATCGTAGCGATTTGTTCTACAATGACTGAAATGGTACAAAATAAAATGGTTGAGATGTTGTTCCTTGACCCTTATACTATTATGTCAACCTTAGGAGATGAACAGCCAATTGATATTAATTTTTGTATTGATTGTATGAAGTTAGCTGTTCAAGATTATAAAGAAAAACTGGAAAAGAAAAATAAATAATTTTACATATTTTTTATTGGAAAATTTTAACAAATCATAATAATTAATTTCTACATAATTTCACAAATTTTGCAAAGACTACGGTAGGAGGGAATTATGAAGGAGTTAATTATCGGTATGGGTATAGGATTTGTAATCGGAGCTATCGTTTGTAAAACAAATAAACCTATTTCTGATACTGTTGAAAAAGGTGTAGAAAAAGGCAAAGAAATTATTGAAGACATAAAAGAAGAAGTAAAAACTCAAACAAATAAATCAAAAAATAAAAATCAATAACAATTAAAATCACGTTTGATAGACGTGATTTTTTATTGTAAATGAAAACCCCCAGATAGTCTGGGGGTTCGGTTGAGGTTTACCGATGGACAGATTTCTCCTTTTATGTTAAGATTAACTTGTAGCCCGCAAAGCAACAAGTAAACATAAAAGGAGAAATAATGTCAAAAGAAACCAATCTTAGTTTAGCACATACGACTTGGAATTGCAAGTACCATGTCGTTTTTGCTCCAAAATATAGAAGAAAGGTGTTTTTCCATCAGAAGAGACTAGAAGTAGGAGCAATTCTAAGGAGTTTGTGCGAATGGAAAAATGTAATCATACATGAGGCAGAAGTCTGCCCAGACCATGTACACATGTTAATTTCAATTCCACCAAAGTTAAGTGTAAGCGGTTTTATGGGATACTTAAAAGGAAAGAGTAGCGTACTAATATACCAAAAATATGCAAATATGAAATTTAAATATAGGAATAGAGAGTTTTGGTGTAGAGGGTATTACGTAGATACCGTAGGTAAAAATAGAAGGGCGATAGCCGAATATATAGCAAATCAACTAAAGGAAGATAGAGAGATGGAACAAATGACGATACAAGAGATAACAGACCCATTTAAAAAGTAGAAGATTTGCGACAAAGCAGAAATGCGAAGCATAACCGAACAAGATTTCTTGTGGGCTACGAAAGGAGGGTTTTACCCTCAAATGAAAAACCACCAGGTTCACTGGTGGATTTTTATTATATAAACAGAACAAAAAAACCATCAATAATTTTGACGGTTTTTAGATTCGTATGATTATAGAATTAATAAAATTCTAAACCCATATAATAAGTTATTAAAATAATTATGAATGTATTATTGGAGCTACTGGGCGGACTCGAACCGCCGACCTGCTGATTACGAATCAGCTGCTCTACCAACTGAGCCACAATAGCAAAAAGTTAAATTAATATAAATTTAGTACTTGAATATAATAGCACATAATTTTGATTTTTACAATAATTTTAGGTAATTTTTTTATTTTTAAATAGTTGCAAATATGAAATCTTTTTGATATTATTATATTAATGTTAGCACTAAAAATTGTTTCAATTGTCTTTTTAATACTTTCTTATATCATTATGACTTCAATAATGATAATTTTTGAACGAGATAAACCTAGAAATTTAATCATTTGGACAATTGTATTTCTATTCACAAGCATTATAGGATATTGCATATATATCATTTCAAGGTCAATTTTTTATAAAAAGAAAAAATCTTTAATTACAAAACAACAAGAAGATGATGTTTATCTTACACTAATTAATAATGAAATCATAAACAACGATGTCAGTACGAATGAAGAATTGTACCAGTTTAATAAGATGGCATATAATGCAAAACTGACAGTAAATAATACATATAAAATTTTTGAACAATATATTGAATTAAAATCTGATTTGATTAATGAAATCAAAAATGCTGAAAATTATATAATATTTGAAGTGACAAAAGTAAATAAAAATGATTTCATCGATATAATGCAAGCTTTAATAGAAAAAGCGAGAGAGGGTATCAAAATTAAATTTATTTACGATAGTTTAATTAATAGAAAACTTCTAAAACAAATGAAAGAAAATAAAATTAAAGTTCACAGATTTAGTAAGCACAATACAATGGGCAGAGTTTATGCTAACAAAAGAAATTTAATATCAATAGATGGCAAGGTTTGTTATATTTGTAATTTAGATGTAAAAAGTAATCAATTGTCTAACAAGTATGATATTGCCGATACATTTATCAAATTTTATGGAGATGTTGTTCAAGAAATGGATATATCAGCACATCAAGATGCTGTTTTTGCTGGCAACAAATTTATTGACTATGTTCATTCGGAACATGAAAAGTCATATAACAATACAAAAATGATGTATGTTGCAAATGAGTATAGTTCAGATATTGAATTATTAATTATCAATGCTATTTGTTTAGCAAAAGAGTCAATTCAATTACAATTAGAAGAATTTATTCCAACTGAAAGCATTTTATCATTACTTCGTTTTGCAATAAATTCAAATATAGAAGTTAAATTAATGGTTCCTATAAAAACTAATATGCATAGCAAATATTATGCATCTCGTGCATACGCAAAGGAATTAGCTTTAATGGGAGCAAAAGTATATTTATATGATGGCTTTATTAGATTCAATGCTATCACTATTGATTCAAAATTTGTTTTATATGGTTCTTATATATTAGATAGAGAACATCTTAATACAGGTGTACAAAACATTGTTATTATGGAAGATAATTCAATAGCTAGTTATTTTAATACCAAATTTATTGAAGATGTCGATAATAGTTATAGAATTAATAATGCAAAATACATGTTATTACGTGAAAAGTTTTTCAAAAATTTTGTTTAATAGGGAGAAACTATGGTATTTGGTGTGGCAGGTATGCCAACAAATTATAAAGGTAAATTGAATGGATTATTTCCTTGGCTGACAGAAAAGGGGCTAAATGGTATAGAAATTCAATGCACATATGGTTTTAAAATGTCAGATGATAATAAAAAATTATATAGAGAAAGGGCTAAAAATGGATTTTTCTTATCCATTCATGCACCATATTATATTAATTTGGGTAGTTTAAATAATCAAGTTGTGGGTCGAAGCAAATCAAATATGAAAGAAGGCATTGAACTCGCAAAATCAATAGGAGCAAATAGAATTATATTTCATCCAGGTGGTGGACATGAAAATACAGAGAATGGTAGAAAGATAGCAATAAAACAAATAATTGACGCCATCAATGAATTTACAAGTGAAATAGATATGGGAGATGTTAGGTTATATCCTGAAATAGGAGGGAAAATCGCCAGTCTCGGTTCGCTAGATGAAATAATTGAGATATGTAAAAAATGTAAATATTGTTATCCTTGTATTGATATAGCTCATTTACATGCACGTGAAATTGGCAGCATTACATCAAAAGAAATTTTAAAATCAAAACTACAAAAAATAAAAGATGAAATTCCAGATAAATTTAAGGAAATACATTTTCATGCTTATACAATTAATTATGGTGATAAGGGAGAAATTAAACATCTTTATTTTGGTGATAAAATGCCAGATGGAAGTGAAGGGTTGCCAAATCTTGATGACTTTATATCTGTTATTAAAGAAATGAATATTGTCCCATGGATAATTAGTGAAGCATTAGACAGTCAAGAGTTAGGTGCAAAATACATGCACGACTTATATGTAAAATAATATGCAAAAGATTGAATTTACTATTGAAAGTCAGAAAAAATTATCAAAAGCAGTGATAGATGAACTGCCTTTTCTTTCTCAATTTCAAATAAAAAAAATAATAGAAAATAAAGATATAAAAGTTAATTCCAATAGAATAAAGGAAGATTTAGACCTAAAAAATGGTGACCAAGTGGTCGTCTATTATAAAACAAGCGAACAAAAAGAATGGTATACTCAAATATATTCAGATAATAATGTTTTAATAGTTAACAAACGAGCAGGAATTGAAGTTGTTAGTGAAAATGATAGAGATTTAATATCTATTCTTAAAAAAAAATTTTTAAATATTTATCCTGTTCATAGAATTGACAGAAACACGGAAGGGCTAGTCATATTTGCTCTCAATCCCATGGCAGAGAAGGAATTATTACAAGCTTTTAAAACACGTAAAGGTATAATCAAAAAATATGCCCTTTTAGTACATGGTAGAGTAGATATTAGTAAAATTAAACGAACTGTGTATTTGAAAAAAATGACTAATTTATCTAAGGTTTGGATTAGCGAGGTAAAAACAACAGGATTTGAACCAATAATAACAGAATTTGAATTGATTGAATATATTGGAGAAGATAGCCTTTTATCTGCATCATTAATTACTGGTAAAACTCATCAAATTAGAGCACATATCGCTTATTTTGGTTATCCGATTGTTGGCGATAATAAATATGGAAAGGATAACGAAAAACAAATGCATTTAACAGCAAATTATTTGGCATTTAATTTTAATAAAAATTCAAAATTATATTACTTAAATAAGAAAAATTTTGAAATAATTCCTACATGGTTATAAAAATTTTACAAAAAATAAGCAAAATTTATTGACATTTAATTAATCTTATAGTAAAATTTAATCATACCGTGTGTATCGGGGTGTAGCGCAGTTGGTAGCGCACGTGATTTGGGATCATGGGGCCGGGGGTTCGAGTCCCTTCACCCCGACCACGTTGGGGGCCTTTAGCTCAGTTGGTTAGAGCAACCGGCTCATAACCGGTCGGTCCGCGGTTCAAGTCCGTGAAGGCCCACCAGCCGTTTATGGCACTTCTTCTATATTTATTGGCCCGGTAGCTCAGTTGGTTAGAGCGCCAGCCTGTCACGCTGGAGGTCGTGGGTTCAAACCCCATTCGGGTCGCCATTAATTACAATGTTGGAGGTTCAATATGAAAAATACATTCAAAATTGTTTTAAATTCATGGTGGGGTTTACATCAGCCTGGAAAAAAAGAAATTTTATTTAGCACTTTATATCCAGCAGATAATGATGTCATTTTGACAAAAACTTTAAAACTTGAAGATAAAGAACCTGAACAGACCACTTGGGAATTAACACCTGACGAGATAGATGAATTGAAAAACTTTGTGATTAAAGAAAAATTATTTAAAAAATATAAAGATCAAGTATTATTTGATGCTGGGTTTAATGTAGAGTTGGAATTAAATGGTAAGTTTGTAAAAATTGTCA
This sequence comes from uncultured Clostridia bacterium, assembly GCA_944377485.1. Classification (GTDB taxonomy): domain Bacteria; phylum Bacillota; class Clostridia; order Christensenellales; family UBA1242; genus Onthoplasma. The sequence continues at coordinate 23,049 of CALWFB010000003.1, forward strand.
ATAATGTTGATATCTATGACAAAATTTACAATAAATTGGCTCAATTCGTTGGTTCTAGAATTTTATAATTCTATACCAACGCATTTGCCTCGATAGCTCAGTCGGTAGAGCAAAGGACTGAAAATCCTTGTGTCACTGGTTCGATTCCGGTTCGAGGCACCAAAGGGCTTGGAAAGGAATCAGAACAATCGCAAGATTTTCTGCTTCCGGTTCGAGGCACCAATCTTCATATATGCTAGTGTGGCTCAACGGTAGAGCAGCTGACTTGTAATCAGCAGGTTGGGGGTTCGATTCCCTTCACTAGCTCCATTGGGAAGATTGCAGAGCGGCCAAATGCAACGGACTGTAAATCCGTCGACTTCGTCTTCGGTGGTTCGAATCCACCTCTTCCCACCACGGATAAACACCTATTATAGGTGTTTTTTTTAATTAGTAATTTAATATCTAAAAAATAATATAAAATTTATGCTTAAATATTCTTAAATCAACATATTCTTACTTTTGTGTCGTTCAGTTTTAGATAATTATATTGTACAATAAGTCTGTACAAGGAGGTAGAAATGAACACAGATAAATTTTATGCTGAACAAATTGCTAATGAGTATACGCCAAAGGAAACATCAAAAATAAAGGCACTTAAAAAGTTGGATAAAAAGGCTAAGATGCCAACTAATGTGTTTGCTTATACATTTGGCATAATGTTTACATTAATTTTACAATTAATTTCGACAAAATAAATTAACTTTTTAGTAAATCAAATAGGATTTTTATTTAAAGATGTTAAAATCATTTTTTTATTCATTTTCTATATTATAAAATTATAATGTGCTTTAATTCAGCACTAAAAAGGTCGTGCCTAATTCTGTCATCTATACGACCTTTTTATTTTGGCTTATTTTATATTTGATATTGACATTTTTTAATTATATGTTATCATATTAACAAGAAGGAGAGATTATGGGAAGTATTTTAATAGCTAGAATGATACGCAAAAAAGTGACTGATGAATTGACTGAAATAAAGGAAGAAAAATTTGAACTTCCAACTGAATGCACATGTCCTGAATGCCAAAAAATTATGAATTATTCCAATAATAGTTCAAAGTATGTTTGCACTAATTGTGATAATATAATGAGCATTGATGAATTTATCGATTATCAAAAACATATTAGTTTAATAAATAAAAACAAATCTAATATTGAAAAATAATTCGTGAAGTTCAAAATAATTTATTATAATGGCAATACTATAATTAAATAGTATTGTTTTTTATTTTAGTTTTCTTTACATAAAATTATTATTGTGATATAATATAAATCGTAATTTGGAGATTAAAGATGAAGATAAAAGAAATAGTACCAGGTAAGGTTGAATTTCAGGGATTTATTGAAAATCTTAGAGATAAAAAAAATATGCAATTCGTAGTAATCCGTGATTTGTCAGGAAAGATACAAATTACTGTCATTAAATCAGAAAAACCAGAAATTGCAGAGATTTTTTCACATGCAACACTTGAAAGTACTGTAAAAGTTGTAGGTACAGCAATTGCTAATGAATATGTTAAATTAGGAGGCATCGAAGTAATTCCAGACACAGTTGAAATAACATCAAGGGCAGAAGCAATGCCTATAAGTGATGATAGTTCTATTGACCAGCGTATGGATTACCGTTGGATTGATTTAAGACAAGAGAAAAATCAACTTATGTTTCAAGTACAGACTTTAATCACACAGTCAATGAGAGAATATTTATTAAATCATGATTTCATGGAAATTCATACTCCTAAATTGATTGGTTCAGCAAGCGAAAGTGGTTCAGAAGTCTTTGAAGTAAAATATTTTAATAGAAAAGCATACTTAGCTCAAAGCCCACAATTCTATAAACAAATGGCTATGGCTAGCGGATTCGAAAGAGTATTTGAGGTTGCACCATGTTTTAGAGCAGAAAAGTCACATACTAAAAAACATGCAACAGAATTCACAAGTTTTGATGTCGAATTTTCTTACATTGAATCATTTCAGGATGTTATGAATTTAGAAGCTGAGATGTTGACTTATGCTTTACAAAAGACAAAAGATAAATATGGAGATAAAATCCAAGAATTATTTGGTGTAGAGATTAATGTACCTAAACTCCCATTCCCTCAAATGAAATTGAAGGATATTTATGATGAACTTGAAAAAAGATATAATTTTACTGTTCCAGAAGAAGAAAAGACTGATTTGACAACAGAAGCTGAAAGATTATGTGAAAAGTTGGCAAAAGATAAATTTGACCATGAATATTTATTTGTGACTGATTATCCACCAGACAAACGAGCATTTTATCATATGAGAAAAAATGGTATATTGCAAGGATATGACCTAATTTGGAAGGGTATTGAAATAACATCTGGCGCTCAGCGTGAACATAGATATGAAGAGATAAAGAAAAATGCAGAGGAAAAAGGTTTAGGAGAAGATGTAAAATATTATCTTGAATTCTTTAAATATGGTATACCACCTCATGGCGGTTTTGCAATTGGAATTGATAGATTAACAATGTTGCTTTTAAATGTTCCAACTATAAAAGATAGTATGTTCTTGTTCCGTGGACCAGACAGATTGACACCATAATGATTAAAAAGGGTAATGTATGATAAAAACTGATATTAGTGATTTACATAAAGATATAGATAATTATAAAGATAAAGAAATTATAATAGCAGGTTGGGTAAAAAGTTGCCGAGGTAATGGCAATTTTGGATTTTTAAATCTTAACGATGGTACATCTTTTAAGGGTGTTCAAATCGTATTCAGTAGAGATAAAATTTTAAATTATGATTCAGTCGAAAAATTGAATACAGGTTCTGCTATAATGTGCAAAGGGTATATAGTTCTCACGCCTGAAAATAAACAACCATTTGAAATAAATGCAACAGAGATTACTATAATAAGTGCAACAGATAATGAATATCCTCTTCAAAAGAAAAAACATTCCCTTGAATTTCTACGTGAAATAGCTTATTTGAGACCAAGAACAAATTTATTTAATGCAGTATTTAGAGTTAGAAGTGAATTAGCTTTCTTATTACATGAATTTTTTAATAAAAAGGGTTTTGTATATGTTCATACACCAATAATCACTTCATCCGATTGCGAAGGTGGCAGTGAATTATTTAGAGTGACAACACAAAATATTTATGATGAATTTAAAAAATTTGAACCTAAAAATGAATTGTTTGGAAAGAAAACTTATTTAACTCCGACAGGACAGTTAGAAGGCGAGGCATGTGCAGCTGCATTCGGCAAAATATATACATTTGGTCCAACATTTAGAGCAGAAAATAGCAATACAAATAGACATCTAAATGAATTTTGGCATTTAGAACCAGAAGTGTCTTTTATGGACTTAGAAGGCTTAATGGAACTCGAAGAAGAAATGATGAAATATATTATATCAGGCATAATGAAAAAGTGTCCTGATGAAATGAATTTCTTCAATACCTTTGTTGATAAAGAATTATTTAATAGATTGAATAATGTTATTGATAATGACTTTGCACGAATTACTTATACTGAGGCAATAGAATTATTGAAAAAAAATAATAATAATTTTGTCTATCCAGTTGAATGGGGAACAGATATTCAAACTGAACATGAAAGATATCTATCCGAAGTAATTTTCAAGCGCCCTGTATTTGTGACTGACTATCCAAAAGACATGAAAGCTTTTTATATGAAAATTAATGATGACAACAAGACTGTAAGAGGTTGTGATTTGCTTTTCCCTGGAATTGGAGAAGTGACAGGCGGAAGCGAAAGAGAAACAGATTATAAAAAATTACAAACAATAATGAAAGAAAAACATTTAAAAGAAGAAGATTATTGGTGGTATATGAATTTAAGAAAATTCGGTTCAGTTCAGCATAGTGGCTTTGGTTTAGGTTTCGAACGAATTTTAATGTATATTACAGGTATAACTAATATTCGTGACGTAATTTTATTTCCACGCACTCCAAATAATTGTGAATATTAAAATAAATATTTAAAAATGAATTTTAAAAAATTTATTATAAATTGCTTTAATTAGCAATTTTTTTATTTTCAATTTAATAAATAAATTTTGAAAATCACAAAAAAATATTTGATATAAAAAAATTTATTTGTTATTATACTTTTATGTTAAAGAATTGTGAAAATTGTGGTGGGCATTTACATTTTAGCCCAAAAGATAAGGGTAATGTATGTGAAAATTGTGGTTCAGTTTTTCCTGTTCCATATAATTATAGTTTTAATAAAAAAACATTCGATGAACATACAATAGAACCAACAAAAGATGAATTGGCAAATTCATTGCGAAGTTTCAAGTGTAAGTCATGTGGTGCTAATGTGATGCTTACAAAATTTCAAATGCAGACAGTTTGTCCATATTGCGGTAATACATCTATTGTTAAATCAAAATCTAAGAATCTATTATATATTGATTCTATTTTACCTTTTACATTTGGAAAGGCTGATGCTTTAAAGAAATTTAAATCGACTGTAAATAAGAAGTTTTATGCTAATAAAAAAATATTTAAAAATATTAAAGATAAAGATATTTCAGGAGTATATGTCAATGCATTTGTTTTTGATATGAGCACATCCTCAAGATATTATGGCGTATTCAGTTATGTAGACTCATATAGAGATAGAGAAGGAAATACTAAACAACGTACTGTTTACAAAAATGTTAGTGGTTTCTTTAATAAAACATATAAAAATATAACTGTTGAAGCCAATTCTAATATTGAACAAGATGAATTGCGTTCGATTATGCCATTTGAATATGGTTCAGCTGTTGAATTTAAAAAAGAGTTTATGTACGGATATATGCTAGAATATAAAGACAAAATGTTCAATTCATGTGTTTCGACTGCTGAGACAATAATTAAAGAAGATATAAAACAACAATTATTAAAAAAACATGGCTGTACTAAAATTGAACAATTAAGTTTAGATATTGAATATCCTGACAGAAGATATAACTATTGTTTACTACCTGTATACTTTGTCAATACAACAGTTAAAGATAAAAGATATAAAGTTGTAATGAATGGACAAACAGGAAAAGTTGGTAGATTGCCAAAAGATAAATTAAGAGTATTCTTGACTATATTCTTTATATGTTTGTTAATTGTAGGAATTATCCTATTGATTATGTATTTTTCTAAATAATAAAAAATCAATTTATAAGAAAGCAATTTTTGCTTTCTTTTTTATTTATAAAATTATGCTCACAATTATTAATAAAAATATTTTTTAAATTTATATAATTGTATTTATTTCAAACTCTACAATCTTCAACAAAAAAATAAGTAAATTCAACAATACTTATTATTTTTTTTAATTTATGTTTTGTTAGAATGCAAATAAGGAGTGAGTTATGCAAATAAAATCTCGTATTGTAAATAAAACACTATATATTTTGCTATCAGGTGAACTAGATGAATATACTGCCAGTAGTGTACGAAAAAATTTGGACACATTATTGGATACTCAAAAGGGGTTTGTGCAAATTGTTATAGATTTATCAGAACTAACATTTATGGATAGCACGGGTGTTGGCGTATTGATAGGACGATACAAGAAGATGAGAGAGTGTAATAAACCTATATTTATTACAAATCCAAGTAGAAATGCAGAAAGAATTTTTAAGATGTCTGGCTTGTATGACATAATGCCAAAAATTGTTTAAAAAGAAAGGGGATTTAAAATGAAAAATAGTATGGAAATAAAATTCAAAGCAATAGCAGAAAATGAATCATTTGCTAGAAATGTTGTGGCAAGTTTTATTTTGCCACTAAACCCAAGTATAAGTGAATTAGAAGATATAAAGACAGCAGTAAATGAAGCTGTCACAAATGTCATAGTACATGCTTATCCTGAAAAAACAGGCTATGTGACGATGAAAATAATTACTCATGATAATAAAGTAAATATAAGTATATCAGATAATGGAATAGGAATTCAGGATATTGAACGAGCCCTAACACCTTTTTATACAAGTAAACCAAACCAAGAACGAAGCGGAATGGGATTTACTGTGATGGAAAGTTTTATGGATAAGTTAGAAGTAAGAAATAATAAAGAAGGTGTGACCGTAAATATGGAAAAAGAGATAGAACAAGCTGTAGTGGGGATTTAAATGCTGACTAATGAACAAACTTTTGACTTGTTAAACCAAGCAAAAAATGGTGATGATTTAGCAAAAGAAAAACTCATAACATTAAATTCTCCACTGATTAAAAGTGTTATAAAAAGATATCTAAACAAAGGAATAGAATATGATGATTTGTATCAATTAGGAGCATTAGGTTTTGTAAAAGCGATTAATAATTATGATGCAAATTTTAATGTGAAATTTACTACTTATGCTGTACCTATGATAGCAGGTGAAATAAAAAGATTTTTACGAGATGATGGCAGTGTAAAAGTATCTAGAAGTATAAAACATACCGCCATTTTAATAAAAAATTTCATTTATGAATACAACAAAAAATATGGAGATAATCCAACTCTTGAACAATTGTCTAATGAATTCAAAATGGATACAAGTGAAATTGTATTTGCTATGGAGGCTAACACGACTCCATTATCGTTAAATGAAAAATTCAATGAAGATGAAGATTCTACAACAATTCTTGATAAATTATCTGATAATTTCAATGTCGATGGGTTTTTAGATAAATTGACCATACGAGATATGATTGAAAATCTATCTGCACGTGAAAAACAAGTTATAATTATGCGATATTATTTAGACAAGACACAGAGTGAAATAGCAAAAGAACTTGGTGTTAGCCAAGTTCAAGTTAGTAGAATAGAAAATAAGGTATTAAAAGAAATGAAAGACAATATAAAAACTATTTAATTTCATCTATATCATTGACATTAGTAATTTTATTATATTTATGAATTGGATTTTCATAATGACCTTCTTTTTTAGGATTAGAAAATTTTGCAAAGAAATTCGATACTGAATTCTTAAATTTGTTGAATTTTGCTTTTAATGTTGGCGTATTAGAGTCTTTATACGTATCAATATTCTTGCTTAATTTTTTCTTTTTGGTAGTTTTATCAGTTTTTCTAGTAGTGTCTGGATTATCCATATTTTGTGTTGTATTATCATTATTTACACTTTCCTTAGTATTGTTTTCATTATTCAAATTATTATAATTGTTCATGTTATTATAATTCATTCCATTTGGATTGTTGTACATGTAATTGTTCATATAAGGATTTCCTCCTCTTCCATACATGAATTCATTATCCAATAAAGCAGTGTTGAAGAAGGTATCGGTATTTCTAAAATTATTGCCATAAGTATCTATGTTTGAATTGAAATTATTATTTCTATAGGTGTCTACATTGTTTTTTCTAGCTTTATTTTGTCTTATTTGGTTATTTGTTTCGGTATTTGCAGTTCTATTATTTAATTGTGTAATATTGCTATTTTGAGGTGTTGTATTATTTTTATTAGTTGTATTATTTTGATTGTTTGTTTCGCTATTTGTATCATTTAGAGAATCGTTAACTTTATCTTCATCTTCAATTTCATTTTCTGAATTGTTAGTATTTTCTACTATTTGACCATTTTCATTAATTAAATAATCTTTGATTATTGGTTCTTCATTGTTTCTTTTGAAACCATACAATATTCTTCCTTTGTTGTTTGGAGCAAGCTTTGAGCTCATATCAAATAAATTATTAATCATATTTAATGATTGTAAACCATTTTCTAACAATTCATTTCCATTTATTAAATTGTCTAATACAATTAAGTATTTTAATGATAGGGCATCTAAATCATTGTCACTATTTCCTGTAATAGTTGTCAAATCTGACAAGTTTAAAGATAATTCTGTTGTAATGCTAGATAGTCTACGTGCTAAATTTTTCAATTGTTCCGATTGTTCCGTAATAAATATTTTTTGCTCTGTTGTCAATTCAATTTCTTTTGATTGTACTTTTGTTATCAAATTTTGAGTTTCAATTATTGCGTTAATAATATCTTCTTTTAATTCACAAAATTCATCACATGAGTCTTCTATATCATTAGAGAGAGAATATAGGGTAGAGATTTTTTCACTTTCTATATTTTCATCATTTATTTCAGTATCATTTACTGCATTGTTTATTGTTGAATTTTTAGCTTCTGAATCATTTTCAACAATGTTAGATAAATTCAATTTTGTATTATTATTATTTAATTGATTGAGCATATTATCTACATTTTGTTTTCTTATTTCTCTATCTTCACTCAAATTTTCAATTGTTTTATTTTTTTCTTCATTTTTAATTGTTTTTTCGATTGGTGTAATCATTTTTGTGTTTTTGTTTTCTTTATTTTCAATAATTTCTGAATTTTTTGTTTCATTATTCATTTTTTGATTGGTAATTATTGAAGATGCATCAGCTTTATTTGATATATCATTTTTAAAATCTTTATCTAAATGTGAAACATTATTGGCAATTTCATTATTGCTGTTGTTTTCTGCTTTTTTTATGTCCTTATCTAAATTTTTATTATCATTTGAATCTTTTTGTGGTTCTGCATTTACCAATGTTGCATTTAATGGTGCAGATACTGCCAATTCATATTTCCCTAATGCAATTTTTGATAATGATTCACTTTCATTTTTAGTATAATCATCTACACAATTTTGAAAGCTACTAACATTTTCTAATAATTCATTTGGATTGAGTTTGGTGGGTGCATTACTACAACCTGTTAACATAACACCGGCACTTATTATTGATATAATTGGTATAATTTTTTTCATAATTTCTCCTTTGCTACCATTAGTATGTATAATTTTATTTTAATTATTTAAAATTTTAAATTTTTTTTGCAATTTTGAATCTTTTTTAATGTTTACAATTTAATTTAATGTTAATAATCAATCTATTAGGAGAAAATTATGGATAAAGATAAAAGAAATATTAATTATAATATTTACGTTGAATCAAAAGTTCCAAAGACTAGAGCATGGCCATCATTAATTAAAGCCTTTATCTTGGGTGGAACAATCTGTGCAATTGGACAAGGATTATTTGATATGTATACCCATTTTTTTCCTAGTCTAAGTGAAAGTGAAGTCAGTACATGTATGCTTATGACAATCATATTTATTACATGTCTTCTCACAGGTATAGGTGTTTACGATGTTATAGGTGCGTGGGGCGGTGCTGGTTCAGTGATACCCATCACTGGATTCTCAAACTCAATATCAAGTCCAGCCATTGAATTCAAAAAAGAAGGAATAATTTACGGTATATGCGTAAAAATGTTCACTATTGCAGGGCCTGTTATTGTATGTGGAGTTGTTGGCTCTATCATATGCGGATTTATTGGTTATTTTATGTAATGACAAGTTTAAGGAGAATTTATGCAAACATACAAACTTAAAAATAAAGTCTATATTTTAGATGGATTTAGTATGGTAGGTCCCTTGGAGGGAAAAGGCCCATTAAAAGACTATTTTGACTATGTAATTCAAGATGACACACTAAAAGAAAAAACCTTTGAAAAATCTGAACGTAAATTATTATACGACCTAATTATTAATGCCGTTGATAAAGCGAGATTAAAAATCAGTGATATAGATTTTTTCATAGGTGGTGATTTATTAAATCAAATAGTCAGTTCATCATATACTGCAAGAGAGTTAAATTTACCTTTTATAGGACTATATTCTGCATGTGCAAACATGACGGAATCACTTGCCATAAGTAGCATATTTGTAGATAATAAAATTGCTGACAATATCGTTTCTGCTACTTGTACTCATTTTAGTAGTGCAGAGCGTCAATACAGATTTCCACTCGAACTTGGAAATCAACGTCCTCCAACAGCTCAGTGGACAATCACTGGTGGCGGAGCCTGTATAGTTTCAAAAACCCCTAGCAAAATAAGAATTGAGGCTGTCACATTTGGCAAAGTGATTGATTATGGAATCTCTGACGTAAATAATATGGGTGCAGCGATGGCACCTGCTGCATGTGATACTATCAAAACTCATTTGGAAAATACAAAGCATAAAGTTTCTGATTACGATATGATTTTAACTGGTGATTTAGGCAAATTGGGAAGTGAGATATTAATTGATTTAATGGAACATGAAAATATAATTTTAGGTCAAAATTATTCAGATTGTGGCTGTATGATTTATGATAAAACTGAACGTGTTTTCATGGGAGGAAGTGGAGCTGGTTGTAGTGCAAGCGTGCTTAATTCATATGTTTTATACAAAATGAAAAAGGGAGATTTTAAACGAGTTCTTATGGTTTCTACCGGTGCCTTGATGAGTACTACAACTTCTCAGCAGGGAGATACAATTCCTGGAATTGCTCATGCTGTAGAGTTGGTTTATGAATCTAATTCAACAGAAAAAGAAAATAAAACTAATTCAAACAAAGCAAATAATGGAAATAAAAAAACAAGTAAATCAGTATCCAATTCAAGTAAACATAGAAAAACATCTACAATTAAAAGGAGACTAGCATGATAAATATATGGGATTATGTCATATCATTTTTGGTTGGTGGTTTTATTTGTTTCTTAGCTCAAATTCTCGTGATTCGCACCAAAATTACAACAGCTAGAATATTAGTATTATTTTTAATTATAGGTATGATACTAGAATTATTTAATATTTATGCTCCTTTCAAAGAATTTGCAAAAGCAGGTGCCACCGTACCTATAATTGGTTTTGGTGCCAGTCTTGCAAGAGGTGCAATCATGGCTGCTAAGGAAGATGGAATAATTGGAATTTTTACAGGAGGATTGACCGCATCAGCAGGCGGAATAGCAATGGCGATATTTGCTTCGTTTATATTTGCTTTAATTTTTAACAGTAAAACTAAACGTGGAGGACACTGACATAATTAATTTATTTTTAATATTTAATTATTCTACATTTATAAAATAATTTGAATATTTATGACGAAAATAATATAAAGAAAGTTTTAGTCTAATAAATATATATTATGAAAAGAACTATTCACAAAAAGAATTTTTGGATAAAATTATTCATATTTATATTTATAACTATTATTTTATTATATTATTTTTTTGTTGTTAGTCCTGTTATAAAAACATATACCTCAGCTAGAACTCGTGCAGTCACCGAAGAAGCAATAAACAGAGCCGTAAGTAATGTTATTAATCAATCATTAAAATATGATTCTTTGATTGATATAAGTTATACTTCTAATGGAGAAATTTCATCTTTTACTGCTAACCAATTTGAAATCAATAGCATATCTCGTGAAATAGTTGAACAAGCCCAATTAGAAATGAGTTATTTGGGCAATGATGGTTTAGATATAAATATAGGTACGTTCACAGGTATTCCGTTTTTAATAGGAAGAGGACCAATTATAAATTTAAAATTGACTCCAATAGGTGCAGTTAGTAGCAACTTTGAAAGTTTGTTTGAATCAGTAGGAATTAATATGACGAAACATACCTTATATTTATATATTAATGTTCATGTCAATATTGTATTACCAATTAAATCATATGATATATATACTTCAAACCAAGTATTGCTAGCAGAAAGTATAATTGTAGGGAAAGTGCCAGAAGTCTATTTGAATGGGTCGTTAATTGGAAAATCTCTTAATCTCGTACCGTAATGTATAAATGGATTGTAAAATTATCAAACATGTGTTATAATAATCATATGTTATATTTTGATAATGCTTCAACAACTAGAATAAGCAAAAAATCACTTGAAAGTTATATAAAAGCAAGTGGAGATTATTTCAACCCAAGTTCACTATATCAACCATCAGTTGATGTAAAAAAACAAATTGAAGATTGTAGAGAATATTTTTTAAAGAAGTTTAATGCAAAACCAAAATCTACATTCATTTTTACAGGTTCTGCAACAGAGAGCAATAATGCAGTACTTAATGCCATGATTACAAGAAAGGATAAAAAATATTTAATTAGTAGTGGAGAACATAGTTCAGTATATGAAACTGCTAAAAAATTAAAGGAAAATGGTTATAACATTATATTTATTCCTCTTAATAAAAATGGCAGTGTAGATATAGATAAATTAATAGAATATGTTGATGAAAATGTTGCATTTATTTCAATCATACATGTTAGCAACGAAACAGGTGCAATAAACGATATAGAAAGCATTGTAAAAAGAGTTAAACAAATTAATCCTAATATCAGCATTCATTCAGATGGAGTTCAAGCAGTTGGCAAGCTCAATATTGATTTAACGAAATTAGGAGTCGATTTTTATACTATTTCAGCACACAAAATACATGGACCAAAGGGAATAGGCGGACTGTTTATTTCTAACGTAAATAAATTTAAACCATTTATTTTAGGTGGCGGACAAGAAATGAACTTACGTTCAGGAACAGAAAACACACCAGCCATTTTAGCATTTAAAACTGCATTAGAAAACATAGAACAAATTGATTATTCAAAACATAAAAAAGCAATATTAGATAATATAAATGTTGATTATTACTTGGTATCTGATGATTCATGTGTTGATAATATAATTTCAATTTGTTTTAAAGGTTTGCGAGGTGAAACAATTGAACATATTATGGAAACAAAAGGATATTTAATTGGTACAGGCTCTGCATGTAATAGCAAAGCTGGACACAATAGGGTATTATCTACTATTGTAAAACCGGATTATCTACAAGGTGCCATTAGAATTAGTTTTGATTCTGAGATTTCTGTTGAAAATTGTGTTGAAATGGCAAAATCAATTAATGCAACAATTAAAGAATTAAAAAAGAGGTTAAACAAATGAACAAAGTAATATTAATTAGATTCAATGAAATCCATTTAAAAGGTGGAAATAAAAAATATTTTGTAAAATTATTATATAATAATATTAAAAATGCATTAAAAAATTCAATTTGTAAAATTGAATCAATACAAAATAGATTTATAATTAGAGATTATGAAGACGAAAATTCAATAATAGAGAAGTTAAAATGTGTGTTTGGAATACATTCAATATCAAAAGCAATAGAAGTTAAAAATGATGTCAATGATATTTTAAATTACGTTTCTACTTTGAAAATAAATACAACTTTTAAATGTGATGTCAATCGTGCAGATAAATCTTTTCCAATCAAATCCAATGAATTTGAGGCAGATTTAGGTGAAATTATATTAAAAAATAATGAAGATGCGAAAGTCGATATTCATAGTCCAAACATAACTGTGCATATTGATATACGAGAAAATGGTTATACCTTTATTTTCTATGATATAATTTATACATACTCAGGATTGCCATTAGATGAAAATAGAAATGGGCTACTATTATTAAGTGGGGGAATAGATAGTCCTGTTGCAGGCTTTTGCATGGCAAAAAGAGGATTAAGACAAGATATATTGCATTTTGATAGTTTCCCTTATACTAGTCCACAAGCAAAAGAAAAAGTTATAACTCTTGCAAAAAAAATTAAACCATATATAGGTTCTAGATATATGTATATATGTAGTATGACAAAATTACAAGAAGAATTTCATGTAAATTGCAAAACCGAATATGCTATCAATTTATTAAGACGTTCAATGATAAGAATTGCTAATGAATTGTGTGATAGATATAAATATAAAACTATTATAACAGGTGAAAGTTTAGGTCAAGTAGCAAGTCAAACTATTGAAAGTTTAACCACCACAAATGCCGTGGCAAAATATCCTGTTCTTAGACCATTGATAAGTTTTAATAAAGATGAAATTATCAAAATTGCAAAAGAGATAGATACATATGACACCAGTATTTTACCATACGAAGATTGCTGTACAGTATTTTTGCCTAGAAATCCAATTATTAAACCTAGAATTAAAGATGCAGAGAATGAAGAAGAAAAAATAGATTTGAAGAATTTAATCAATCTTGTATTAAATAATATGGAGATTATCGATTTAGATAAAGAATGAACTTTAAAATAAAATACACTAAATATGGTGTATTTTATTTATAATTTACACAATTAATATTTTAATTATTGTTTTAAATGTTTTTATTAATTCTATTAAAGTTCATTTTAAACCCTTACTACTTGACTTAGAAATATAAATATAGTATAATTGTATTGTCGCAGTAGCGATATGAAAGGTAGGTAAAAATGAACATAGTAAATTTAAGTTTGCTATGTAGCGTAAGTAATAGCTTGGCAACTATTTTATCTATTGTACTATTTTTGGTCGGTATAGGTGCTGGTATTGGTATTTATGCCGTGGTTATGAATAAAAAATCTAAATCGGCTAAAAAAAATGCAGATAAAATATTAGAAGATGCTTATGCTCAGGCAGATAAAATCAAAAAAGAGCAAGTTGAACAAACTAATAAAGAAATTGGAATATTAAAATCAACTTTCGAACAAGAAAATAAAGAACGTAGAGAAGAAGCTAAACGTAGTGAAGAACGTCTTTATGCTCGTGAAGAATTATTGACAAAACGTGAAACTGCTCTTGATAAAAAGACAGAAGAACTTGAACAAGCAAAAGAAAAAGTTCACAATCAAATTGAGGCTCTTGCCAGCAAAGAGAATGCATTAGATGAGATGCAAGAGAATATTATCAAAGAATTAGAAAAAGTCAGTCAAATGACAAAAGAAGAAGCTAAACAGGTAATCATTGATAGATATACAGATGAAGCTAAAATTGATGCTATAAAATTAGCAAAAGATATAGAAGATAAAGCTCGTGATGAGGCTGAAAAAAAAGCTAGAAACATTATTACATTGGCAATTCAAAAATGTGCAGCAGACCATACCAGTGAGGTGACAACTAGTACTGTCACATTACCTAATGAAGAAATGAAGGGCAGAATTATTGGTCGTGAGGGTAGAAATATACGTGCATTAGAAGCAGCCACTGGAATTGATTTCATTGTAGATGATACACCAGAAGCAATCACACTTTCAGGATTTGACCCAGTTAGACGTGAAGTTGCAAGAATAGCACTTGAAAAATTAATAATGGACGGACGAATCCACCCTGCAAGAATTGAAGAATTGGTACAAAAAGCTCAAAAAGATGTTGATGAAACCATAAAAGAAGCAGGTGAAAATGCTTGTTTTGATGCAGATATTCATAATATTCATCCTGAGATTGTTAAAGTATTAGGTAGGTTAAAATATCGTACAAGCTATGGTCAAAATGTCTTAAACCATTCATTAGAAGTATCATATATAGCTGGAATGTTGGCTGCCGAAGTTGGGGCAAATGAAAAAGTAGCTAGAAGAGCTGGACTATTGCATGATATAGGTAAAGCTGTTGACCATGAAGTTGAGGGTACTCATGTAAGCATTGGTGTTGAACTTGCCAGAAAATATAAAGAAAGCGAGGCTGTAATCCATTGTATTGAAGCACATCATAATGATGTTGAACCTAAAACTCTTGAAGCTGTTTTAGTTCAAGCAGCAGATGCTATTTCAAGTGCGAGACCAGGAGCTAGAAGAGAATCAATCGAAAATTATATTAAGCGTTTACAAGACTTGGAAGAAATAGCTAATTCATTTAGTGGAGTAGAGAAAACTTATGCTATTCAAGCCGGACGTGAAATACGTGTTATGGTAAAACCTGAACAAATTTCAGATGAAGAAGCACAAGTACTTGCTCATGATATAGCTAAAACAATTGAAGCTAAACTTGAATATCCAGGTCATATTAAAGTAAATGTAATCAGAGAATCTCGATTTACAGACACTGCAAAATAAATAAACTTTAATTAAAAAATAGTCTTATTGAAAGGCTATTTTTTCTTGTTTTATTTATTACTTTATTTAAACTATATTTATAAAATAAAAAATATTGCCAACATTTTAGCAATATTTTTTATTAATATCTAATCTTCCGAACTTAAATTTTGATATTTTTTTGCGATATATTTTTCAATTTCTTCTTGTTGTTTTTTAGTTTTTTCTTGTTTTCTTTCGCTAGTTAGTGCATATTTATGTGCACGAATAATAGATTTATCAACACATTTTTTAAAATGTTTTGCTTGAATAAGGTTATCAAAAAATCCACCTTTACATAATTTAACAAATCTAATTTGTTCGTAGGCTTTTATTTCATCAACAAGTTTCTTATCTTTTAAATATTCTAGATAAGGAAATTGAGAATATTTTAAATCGCGTGAATCTAATAATGAATATGGTTCCGTTATTAATCTAGTACTACCATGAGTGAGTTTTGCATATGTATACCTTATGTGTTGTTTTGCTCTATTATTGTCCATCTCTTCGCTTTTTTCTTTGTAATATCTTACAACAAAATCATAATTGCTCATTTTTAACTCCTATATCTATAATATCAAATAAAGTTTTCTATGTCAATATCCAAAATAAAATCTAATAAAATGTTGTCTTTTCTTGACAATGAATTTTAAGTATTGTATAATAAAAAGGATAGGGGAGTGGCTCAATGGTAGAGTAGCGGTCTCCAAAACCGTCGGTTGCGTGTTCGAATCGCGTCTCCCCTGCCAAATTTATAAATTTATAATGTTTTTATTTGAAGTATTCAAATCTATTATATCCTTATTTATTTGACAAATAAGGATTGTTTTTTTATAATAATGATTATGAAAAAGGTGACTATTTATACAGATGGTGCGTGTAGTGGCAATCCTGGCGATGGAGGTTGGGGTGCAATCTTGTTTTATAAGGATATAAAAAAAGAGATAAGTGGCTATCAAGAGAATACAACTAACAATCAAATGGAATTGACCGCTGCAATTAAGGCATTAGATATGATTAAAGAACCTTGTGAAATCGATTTATATAGTGATAGTGCTTATTTGATAAATGCATTTCAAGAGAATTGGATTACAAAGTGGCAATTAAACGGTTTTAGAACTAGTAATAAAAAACCAATACAAAATTTAGAACTATGGCAACAATTAATTGAACTAAACAATATGCATAAAATTAAATGGATAAAAGTAAAAGGACATGCTGATAATATCAATAACAACAGATGTGATGAATTAGCAACTTCTGAAATAGCTAAGCATAAAAAATAGGTATGATAGTCATGCCTATTTTTATTTATTCAAATTATAATTCTTTCTTTTTAAATAGAAGAGAACCTATTAAATTTGTAATACCAATAAATAATATGATAACGCAAATAGTTAAACCAATGTTTGTCCCTGCATATACTTTTGCTCCTAATAACATATTCAAGAAATTATCTGCTATTGCATAATTTGAACTTCCAAACAGTGAATATAGAGTAATATGTGAGAAAGGATAGAATGCAAGCCAACTGTTAATGCCACCAGCAAATACCGGTAATAAAGTATTTATGAGATATAGAACTAGCATAATTGTGACTGCAAATAAATCAGATTTAAATAGACATGATAGCAACATAGCAATTGATGCATATACTGTTAACTCTAAGAACATGCTAATCAAATATATTAATATCATGACAATAGGGTGCATTGTTATGGCTGTTGTTCCGTTAAATATAGTTAGTATTGTCAATGATTCAAATCCATAAACAGCACCTCCAACGCATAGAGCAATTATGGCTGAGAATATAATCATAATTGCAGACATTAGTAGAATTGCTAACAATTTACCAAAAAACAATTTTGTTCTATTCACTGGTCTAATAGCTAGGTAGCGCATAGAACCCTCTTTAATTTCACCCGCAATAGCGTGACAAGCTGTCATCACAGCATATACTATTATAATAAATGAAAATAATTTTAGTATAAAATATGCATAATCATAAGCATTCGTTTCATGGTTAGATGTCACACCAATAGTTAAAGGGTGAGCATAATCATCTTCTGTTTTATTATTTTCAAATAAATAAGTATATCTTATCAATGAAGAATTTGAATTATATTCTGATTCATTACTCAAATACATTAAATCTAGTTGTTCATTTGTACTGACTTCTGAGAATGCATTTGTTAATAATTCGTATTCAACTAAATTAGTGAATGTTCGTGCAGTATTTATATATAAATTGATTAAATCTAACATTTGAGCTTTTGAACTTAAACTTTGGTTTATATCGGTATCTGCCTGTGCAGAATCTCTCAATGAATATATTTCATTTAAAATATCAGTCATGCGTTCATTGATAGTATAATATCTTGTTCCTTCTTCGTTTTCAGTATACAAATTTACAAAATTATCTGTTAGAGTAGGGTATTTAAAATTCTGTATTGAACCAGTAAAATTATTCTTATAATTATCTTCATAATCTTTACAGATATCTGCTATTTGAGAGCGATTTGTCTCAGATACAGTCACATCAAAAATTCTATACGTATTTTCATATGCTTGTTCATATCTGTTATAATTGCTATTGGTAGTCAATATTGTGTATGCACCATTTTGAGCATTATTTATTCCATCATTAATTGCTTCATTTAGTTTATCAAGACTTTGTAAAAGAGCGGTTTTATTTAAATTTATGTTCGCAGTACTTGATGAATCGTATGCACAATTTCGATATGCTGAAAAATTATTTTCGAATTCATCATAAAGGTTTTTGATATATTCTTTGTAGTTTGTCCCACTAACTGTATAAAGATTAATAGAATTAGTAGCACTAGTAATTGAGTTGTCAGTTTCAATTTTCAAACCAGAACTAACTCCATTTCCGTAAAACTCATTATAAACATCAATAACAGTTTCACCTTGTATTTCAATAGCTGTATCTTCATAAATGGTAGGGCGGTATATAAAAACACCTAAAATTAATATTACAGCTAATAAAATCGCCAGAATATATATTCCTGGCTTTGATACCATTTTTTTTATTTCAGCAGAAACAACTTTAAACATATCTCTCCTATATTATACTTGATGATGGCCGTTCACTATTAAGCAACTCAAAATATAATTCTTCCAAAGATTTTTGAATCTTCTTTAAACCATAAATTTTAACTTTTTTATATGTTAAATAAGAAATTACTACTGCAATATTTGCTTCTTTTAAAGGTAAAATAACAGAATTTCCAACTACTTTTGATGCAATTTTATATTTCTTTTTCAACAATAACGCAGCATAATTGGGGTAATTGCACAATAACTGAATTCGTTGCTTTGACTCAACAATGCTGCTAATTTCTTTCATTGTTTTATATTCAATTATCTTGCCATTATTAATTAATCCTATTACATCACAAGTGTGTTCTAATTCTGCAAGATTATGACTAGATATTATAATAGCCATTTTTTCTTTTTCTGCTAGAACTTTTAGAATATTACGCATTTCTACTATTCCATTAGGGTCTAAACCATTAGTAGGTTCATCTAAAATTAATAATTTTGGTTTATTTAATAATGCCTGGGCTATTCCTAACCTTTGTTTCATTCCTAACGAGTATGTTGATAATTTATCATTTATTCGATTTTCCATTCCTACTAATTTAACAATTTCAGGAATGCGTTTAAGTGCTTGTTTACCATAAAAACCTGCAAAAAGTTTAAGATTTTTTAATCCAGATAGATAAGGGTAGAGTTGAGGGATTTCAACCACTGCTCCTACATTTGAAATCGCCTGTTGAAAATTACGTTCAATACTATAACCACATATTTTAATGCTACCGCTAGTAATTGGTGTAAGTCCAGTAATCATACGAATAGTAGTAGATTTACCTGCACCATTTGGTCCAACAAAACCAAAAATCTGACCAGGGTAAAGAGAAAAGGTGACATTGTTTACGACCTTTTTTGTTCCATAAGTTTTTGTTAAACCATTTACACTCAATACAGGTATCATTAATTCTCCTATTTTTTATTTTTTTTCATAAAGATATAAGCAAACAAAATATCCGCAAATATTACAGTAGAAAGTATGATTGGTGCATACAAATTAGCAAAATTTGTTATACTAAACATCTTTTGAATGCTATTATTACCTATGTTAATATTTACTATAATGCAAACAACAATAATAAATAATTCAATTGCAAGAGAAATATATAACTGTTTCTTTAAATCGGGTTCATATTTATTATTTTGTAGATATAATCTAAATCTTTCATAAAAACAAGCATAAATTGAAGGGTAAAAAATTAGTACACCTAATGCAATTAAGAAAAAGACGTAATATAATGCACTTACATTTGTTTGAAAATTGACTACAATAGAGCAAATAATCGTCATAACTAAAAGATATAAACTTGTAGATAAAACTCTATTTTTCATACCCTTTGCAGTTTTTTTAGAGTAAATATAATTAGGATTAGTTTTAAAATCAATATAGTCAACATATTTAATTTTCTTATAAGGTTCGTCATTGACATATGTATTATTTTCATCAATATTAAGAGATAAATCTAAATCATCGCTTTCTGTTTGTTTTGAATTAGTGTTTGATTCGATATTATTAAATTGCATTTTGTATTCATCAGTGATAATCGTGGATTGCTTTTCTGTAAATTTAGACACATCTTTGTTTTCTGCAAATTTTTCTTCTGTATTGATTTTGTCACTTTTTAAAATTTCGGTATTTGATTGATTAATTTCTAATTCTGTTGAATTGTCTATACTATTATTTTCAAATACTTCATGTGAGGGTAGAATATTTTCTTGTAAATCTAGCTTTTTGTTTTCTGTCAATTCGTGAACCTTTTCTGATTGAATACTGTTTTCCTCTTCACTTTGAGAATCTGGAATTATGCTATCCATTATAGAAACAGACCTATAATTATCATTATTTGTTTTTAAATTTTCAGATGATGTTATTGATGAAGTATTAAAACTAGTATCACTTTCATCATAATCAGATGAAAAAGACAATTGATTATCAGTATCTGCATCAATTATATTTTCAATTAATTTTTCATAATCTGGTAGGGTAGCAACCTGCATTTTACCATTTTCTGTAATTTTATAATAATGACGCTTGCCACCAATATCACTATCTTGCCAGTACGAAGAAATAAATTTAGATTTCTCTAATTTTTTCAAAATTGTATATAGAGTGGGTTGTTTTATTATGATTTTTCCTTTTGATTTTGTTTCAATGGATTTAGTCAATTCAAAACCATATTTATCACACTCATTTAATTCTAATAAAATCAATGGAATTAAATCTGCGGTTTTCATAATACCCCTTATCAAAATAAATTTATATTATTATATAGTAAAAATAGTATTTAGTCAATAAAAATAAAAAATTTATGCCAAAACGAGCATAAATCTTTTACATTAAAATTTATTTCTAATCAAACCAATGACCTTACCTAAAATTTCTACATGGTTAGTAATAATAGGGCGCATAAAAGAATTTTCTGGTTGTAAACGAAAATATCCATTTTCTTTATAATAACGCTTAACAGTAGCTTCATTATCAATTAAGCATGCAACAATTTCTCCATTATTGGCAACGGATTGTTTCGATATCACCACATAATCCCCGTTATAAATTCCAATATTTATCATACTGTCACCTTTTACTTTTAATATAAACATATTGGAACCAGAAAATAAATTTTCAGAAACTATCACTTTATCAAGCAATGTTTCTTCTGCCAAAATTGGTTGACCAGCAGCTATAACTCCAACAACCGGTAGGGTAATGTTATTAATTGTTTTATCTACTAATTCAATAGCTCGATTTTTATTAACAGAACGGGTAATTTTGCCCATCTTTTCTAATTTTTTTAGATGATAAACAGCACTAGAAGTTGAATCTAAATTTAACTTATCGCAAATTTCACGTATAGTAGGAGGATATTTTTTATCCTCTAAATAAGATACTATGAAATTATATGTTTCTATTGTTTTATCCATAAAATATTATTACTCCAAACATAGAATAACAAAGATTTTTGAATTTGTCAAACATTTGTTCGATATTTTTTATAATTTAACGATAATTTAATTAAATTATAAATAAACAATTTTTAATTTTTATAAAGTAATAAATCAAA
This sequence comes from uncultured Clostridia bacterium, assembly GCA_944377485.1. Taxonomy (GTDB): domain Bacteria; phylum Bacillota; class Clostridia; order Christensenellales; family UBA1242; genus Onthoplasma. The sequence continues at coordinate 44,989 of CALWFB010000003.1, forward strand.
GTATAATATATCATTATAAAGAGTGTAATAATATTAAATTACACAATATATAGTATTATTCTTCTTTGAGCTTAACTTTGCCTGCAACAGAACGCCTTATGTCATCGCTAATAGCCGCATAATGTTTTTTAGTAGTATTTACATCTTTATGACCTAAAACTTCTGCTACAATATATATGTCTTTTGTTTGATTATATAAATTTGTACCATACGTTGAACGCAATTTATGTGGTGTAATATTTTTTAATGGGGTAGCGACTTTGGCATATTTTTTGACTAAATATTCCATTGCTCGAACTCCCATACGCTTACCTTGACTAGATATAAACAAGGCTTGTTCTTCTTTCGGCAAATTCAAACTTTCTCGATATTGCAAATAATCTTTTAAAATATCAGCAGTTTCCTCGCCAAAATAGAGTATAACTTGATTGCCTCCTTTTCGAGTGACACGAAATGAATTTAAATTAAAATTAATGTCATCTATATTTAGTCCAACACATTCACTAACACGTATCCCAGTGGTTAAAAACAATGAAAGAATAGCATTATCACGAACTTTAAACTTTTCATTGTATTTTTTTTGATGTTCAGGGAATCCAGATAAGGTATCACACGAATATAATAATTCTGCGGTTTCTTGTGCTTCTAAACGTACAATAGGTTTGTCATGAAGCTTGGGAGAAGCTACTTTTGATGCAACGTTAGCTTTTATCATATCTTTATTAAATAAATATTTAAAGAATGCTCTTAAACTTGACAATTTACGCAATTTCCCACGTTCACCATTTGTTATGACTGTTCCATTATCTTTATCATAATATGATAAATATGCCATGTATCGCTCAATTAAATGTGAATCAATATTGTCAATATCATTTAATGTTATGTCTATAATTTTTTTATTAAAACAAATGGTTTCATATGTTGTTAAATAATTAAAAAAAGTCTTTAAATCAATTGCATAATTTATTCGAGTGAGTGGGGTAGTAGTATCCTGAATACCTATGAAAAAAATACTGCAAAATGCTGGTAATTCAGTTAGCATTTCATTTAATTTGCGCATATTGTTTCTGTTTCTATCAAGATAATAATTATTTGACATAAATAACATTCCTTTTATTTTACAAATATATTATATCATATCTTTGCGTAAAAAACTAATGTTTTTGTATATTTTTTTGTTTTTTGATAAAAATAATTTGACATAATAATTAAATTCATATATAATTCTCATAGTTAAATATATCGACGATAGGGACTAGTATATAACGAATGTGCGAGAGAGTTTGCGGTTGGTGAAAGCAAATCACGGAAATTATATATGTCTACCCCTTAGATACCTGGTAATGCGGGGCTGATTGCATAGCACAATTTGCAAAAAAGAGTGGGGCGCTTTAAGCGTCAAATAGAGTGGCACAGTGGTAAATATCACCTCTAAATTGGGTGATTTTTTTTGTTTAAAAGGAGAAATTATGATAGATATTAATTTAATTAGAACTAATCCAGAAAAAGTTAAAGAAAACATAAAAAAGAAATTTCAAAATCATAAACTTTACTTAGTTGATGAAGTTATTGAAATGGATTCAAAAATTCGTTTATTAAAGCAAGAAGGTGATGAATTACGTTCTAAGCGTAATATTCTTTCTCAACAAATTGGTATGCTTATGAAAGATAAGAAAATAGATGAAGCGAATAAAATAAAAAAACAAGTTGTTGAAAATAATGAACGTATTGATGTTATAGAAAAAGAAGTGTCTGAACTTGATAGTAAAATCAAGCAAGCAATGATGAGCATACCAAACATTATAGCAGATGATGTACCTATTGGTGAAGATGACAGATTTAATGTACAAGAAAAAACGTTCTTAGAACCAAAAGTCCCGGATTTTGATATTCCTTATCATACTGATATATTAGAAAAATTAGATGGCATTGATATAGATAGCGCTAGACGAACTTCTGGACAGGGATTCTATTATCTTACTGGTGACATTGCAAGGTTGCACAGTGCCATTTTAGCTTATGCACGTGATTTCATGATAAACAAAGGTTTTACCTATGTAATACCTCCATTCATGATACGAAGCGATGTGGTAAAAGGTGTCATGAGTTTTGAAGAAATGGACAATATGATGTATAAAATTGAAGGTGAGGATTTGTATTTAATCGGAACTAGCGAACATTCAATGATAGGTCGTTTTATGAATACGATTATACCAGAAGAAAAATTGCCAATTACATTGACATCTTATAGTCCATGTTTTAGAAAAGAAAAAGGTGCACATGGAATTGAAGAAAGGGGAATATATAGAATACATCAATTTGAAAAACAAGAAATGATAGTTATATGTAAGCCAGAAGAAAGTGAAAGTTGGTACAATAAAATGTGGAATTATTCAGTTGAACTATTTGTATCAATGGGAATTCCTGTTAGGGCTCTAGTATGTTGTTCAGGAGATTTGGCTGACTTAAAATATAGAAGTCTGGACGTAGAAGCTTGGAGTCCAAGACAGAAAAAATATTTCGAAGTTTGTTCTTGTAGTAATCTGACAGATGCGCAAGCTAGAAGATTAGGCATCAGATATAAAACAGATAAGGGCAATAAATTTGCTCATACATTGAATAATACTGTTGTAGCACCTCCTAGAATGCTAATTGCATTTGTTGAAAATCATCTTCAAAAAGACGGTTCAGTTACAATTCCAGAAGTTTTGTGGCAATATATGGGAGGTACTAAAATCATTAAACCAAAGAAGTAAAATATTGCTTAGTAACTAAATATTTTGATAATATGGAATAACGTTTCTTATCTGCTACGAGCATTATTATTAGGTCATAATCCATTTGACCTAATTTTTTATTGCCATATTGACATTAGAGAATATCTGTGATATACTCCGTGTAATAAATAAGGGTATGTAATTTAATGGATGAAGTTATTAAAAGACATTGATAAAACAGATTTTAATAATATACGAAGATATGGTAACGGTACCTTTCAACTTTAAAAAATTAAAAAAATTAATATCCTATTAATCATAATATAATAAATTGCAATTAGGAGTATATGATGATAAACATTGATAAAATTGTAAAACTTTATAGAAAAGATGGCATAACGAATAATCTAATCAAATTATTAAAAATTGATAAATCTGATGCCTTAAACTTTAAACTTTTAAATCAGCTTCCAGATGATGTGAAAAACAATATTTTTAAAACTCTAAAATATTATCTCCTCCAACATTTATATGATAACTATCTTGATGATGAATCCATCAAATTTTACAAAAATTTGAACAAATCACAAATAGATTATTTAATTGAGCAAATTGGTAGTCCAATTCATAAATATGGCGAAAGCAAATCTAAATTAATTGAGAATATAAAAATCATTAATAATTTAGATAATGAGCAATTGTCACGATTATATAATATTATTTGTCAAGGACGTCGTCAAGAGCCTCTTGGATACATATTGGAATATTATCCTTTATCAGATTTCAGCATTAAACAGATAAGCGAATTTGATAACATTTGTTTTGAAGATATAAATAATTGTATTCATATAATGATCTATTTAATGCGAAAAAATATATACTCAGCATATAATAAAGAGTTGGAAATGAACGAAGGTATAGATACAATCTATAAAAAAATTGCTTCGCATTTTAGTTACAAAATGATTGCAAGTTTAAAAAAATATGAAAACGAAAATTCATATTTGATAACTATATCATCTGAAGTCATTAAAATTTTATCTAAATATGTAAAAGAAAATCAAATTGAAATTTGTTATAATGATTCTATCAATGTTAATGATTATTTGAGCATATTATATTTATTAAAAACTAATGCTAACTTAGATAGGAAAAAAGCTTACTCTGTTATTTTAACAAACTGTAATTCGTGTGAAATAGCGACATATTTAAAACTTTTAAAAACTTCAGATTTATCTGAATCAGAATTTTATGGGCTAGTTAGACAGGCTGGAAAAAAATATAATGGGGCAAGTAGAGATATAATAGCTCAAATCGACAGATTCAACTTGCCCGAAAAGTCAATTAAACAATTGTATATAGATATGTTTATCAACCTTGATACCGCAACTGAACGTGCACGCGAAAGTATGCTTGATTTTGATTGATAAAAGATATCTAGATAACTTATTTTTTTAAAATTAATGTGGATTTATAAATTCTCAAATTTACAGTTCATTATATAATAAAAACTATAAATAATATCAATTTAGAAATATATCAAGACCTACTTATTCGTCAAGAAAAAACGATAATTAATATTAACATTCTATTTAGAAACCAAGTTCAATATTCTATTATTTGTTTTGCTTTCTTTTTATAGAGATTGTATATCTTGTAGGTTTTATTTTTCCGTATGAATTAAATATTCTTGTCTTAAAAAAATATCCATTAGACTATAAATATCAGAATTGGATAATTTTAGAGATGTTCAAAGCCTCTGCTAGATAAAAAGGATAAAAATACAATAAACAAATTTAATTTGCCTATTAATACATATAAGATATAAATTGAGAGATAGGGTAGAGTAAAATAATACAAATTCAATCATCCAATAGCTAGAAAACTATGAATTAGACAAAAATAATAGAATAATAAGTGATGGATCTGTTTAATTGCAATGATTTCAAAAATAAAAGGATTTAAAGTTTAAATTTAATATTAGAAATCTAGCATCATCTATAGCATTAGATTTTTTTTAAATTTTTCAATTGAAATGGTTTTTTACGCAAAGATATCAATTTTGATAAAATAGCAAAATTGACAGATAATCTATATCTTAGACAAATAAGTTAGATATAACGACAAGCAAGACAAAGTAGAATAAATATGAAATATGATCCTATAGGAATTATTTAAAAATATCTATTGATTAATATAGAAAATAATTTTAGCAATGCCAGAATGCGCTGAGACGAATTCTAGATTAAAAAGATGAATAATAGGTCATTAATAATATCAGAAATTATCGCTTATTTACATCAAACGAAATTTTAATTAAAACACTGGATTTTATATTTAAATTTAAATTGTGTATATAAATCATAAACACAACAATATGTGGATAACTAAACAAATGATATGTCATAATATGTCATATATATGATTATAAAATCGTATCGGTGGATAAATTATATGATTTCCACAAGATTTTTTTCAATTTTTTGTCTATCTTTTCGCAAAAGAAGTGTTTTGCGAAAAGATATGAATATAAATTTGCACACTTCCCTACATTCTTCCACATAGATACCTAATCTTTTAATCCTCGCTTTAAAGACTTTACTTGCGCCATCTTATTACGCTCTTTCACAGCTAAATACTCGCTCTCATTTAAGTCAGTACGCATCAACTGCTCTTTCATTGACTCTTTAGCTCGCTCTGCCCTACGGACTTTAATGTCTTTCATAACAAAAGGATTAACATTTTCTAAATCGTACATTTTATCAAAATATCTAGGGGGCTTTATTGTTCGAACTTTGCCACGAACCGACAATACAATCTCGTCTGTCGCATAAAACTCATGCTTATTCTCATCGTAATACTTCCAGGCTATGCCAGGCATACGTGACATACGAGTGAACTCAGGCACAAGACCTGACACTAAATTGCCACACAAGTCAACAAGTCCCTTTGTTGTACCTTTCTGCTTCTTGACAACATATCGGGCAACGTAAGCACAACTATTCCATGTCAACTCACCTAACGAACAAATGCCTTTCTTCCAAATCTTATTTTGCAAGATATCGCTATGATAGATTTTTTCATGTTGGTCCGTTGTAAACCAATACTGCAAATCCGGTAATGGTGGCAAGTTAAATGCTAAGATGTGAAAATGAGGTCTTCCACCAATGCTACCATATTCACCACAAGCATAAAACCGAATACCTGTCCAATTATAATGATATTCATAATAATCACGTAGTGCATCCATGAATTTCTTTAAATCGTCCGGAACTAAGGACGGCCACATAAAGATTTCGCCGGTTTCTACGTTTATGCATTCTTTGAGCGGTGGCAAATGCTCCGGGTCATATGTTAAGGTTATAAATGCATTATGCTTATACTGTTGGGCCTCCAACATGCATCTATCTGCCCATGTACGAGAATAATCTAGCCTACAACCTATACACTGTCCGCAAGGTACAGGAAACCAGTCAGTAATCCATTGATCCTGCCATACTTTCTTATATGAACGCTTAACTCCGTTTCTAACATATTGATATGGAGCATGTATACGTTCTACGTTAGGGCCACATATTTTATACTTAGGCTTAAAGTTATCAGTCAAAAGACCGGTATCAAATGCACGCAATGGGTGATAACATGACATTTGATTTACTCCATTTTTTATATTTTTTGGGGTAATTTTTAGAAAATTCCCCCAGTCAGCACAATTACATCAAGAAACGTAATTGTGCTGACTGCTCACCTGCTCTGCAGTTTCGCAAAAAATTGAGGTGTTTTTTATTATAAAAATGACATTAATAAGCCCCGGGAAGAAGTCTCTTCCCGAAGCCCTGTAAATTATATCGCTATCGCTTTGTCAAGGGGTGAACATAAACCGCTGTCGCTATTTATCCTTCCCCTTTTCCTTGACATTCGCTCTCGCTTATTTTAAATGTTTAACTAGTTTTTCAGCTGTACCAATTAATCGACCACTAGCATCATAAATTTGTTGAGTAGTCTCTCTATCGATATTACGATTGTTCGTTAAACTTGCAGCTGAATGAATAATATCTGAAATTCCAGACAATACACTAGAATTTAAAGATGCAGCACTACTAATTGGATTACCTGCACTACTACCAACACTTGAACCACCAGCAGAAAGCATAGGATTTAAGCCTGCATTTTTCATATCTTCAACTTCAATTTGATGTGCACTACTCTTTCCTGTTATTCTATTCCATTTATCACCAATCCAATCGGCAGCAGAAGTTATTCCATCATTAATCATTTCACCAGCATTCTTTAATCCTGTTTTAATATCATTCCATAAACCCATACTCACTCCTAGTTATGGTCAATAAGGCCTGGAACGCTATAAACTGGCATTGGTCTAACTGATTTGATATTAAAGTAAAAGTCTGCTATAAATTGGTCCTCTACACTTGATTGTACAGCTAACGTACGGTCAATATTAGTTTGTGAAGCTCTAATAAAAGCATCTGACAAAACTGGAAGACTCTCATAATAATCAGCATAATGCCAACTATCCAAAGATGTCTGATAATTGCTTCTAAATGCACCACTAACTCTACTAGGCTTGTACCTATATTCTGCCCAGGGCTCTTGATAACCAAACACTTCGTCATCTTCACTAGTACCTTGTGCATATATCTCTTTGTTAAAGATAGGTTGTTCAGATATATTTGCTAAGGCTGGCCAATAAAAATCAAAACGTCTTTTTCTAGACCAAAATTTTTCAACGCCTTGTTGATATGTGTTTTCATTTCTAACACAAACAAAACAGTAAAGATAACCGTGTTCAGTGAATGATTTTGTAAAGCTGTCTGAACTATCGCCAGTCAATGAGTATGCAGCTGTATTACCTTGTGGTGATGTACTATCTGTCGATGATGTCTGCACAACTTGTGTCACATTGATTGGAATACGCTTTCCGCCTAAGTACTCTGAACGTTGCAAACGACCGTCTGGTGATGATACTCCAAAGTGAGATTTTAAAATCTCAGTATAACGTGTACCACCTCGTGCATCACGTTCGTAAAGTCTTTGAACTGCAAAGGCCTGTCTAAGTTGAGAAACTGTTGATGCTGTTGCTTCTGACAAATCTGCATAAAGATTGTTTGGTACATAAACTTCGTTATTTACAATAGTATTCTGACTATTACGTGCAGTAGATCCTTCATTATTAATACCTAAACCTGTTGAAGATGTCACTAACACGTCATCTGAATAACTCCATTTTAATGGCGTTGAACGACCAGCAATTGATCGCACATCTCCTGTATAGACCTCTGCTCTCTCGCCTAGTGGCAACAATACGTCCGGTCCTTTTTGTGGCTCAGGTAGAGCACTAGTAAAATAGTCATGATATTTAGCAACAGGTAATGGCATACCACCGGCTATTGCATCAGACACATAATTAGTGCCGTTAGTACCAGTTGTATCACTATCTCCTAGATCCAAATATGCTGGGGTCTGCAAATTTTGGTCACGGAACCAATCGTTCCAAACCTTAACAACACCTCTGAAAGGTAAATGATTTTTCGAATAATCACCTGTGAATGTCACATTCGTTGGTAAACCTAAATAATCAGCAATAGTACCCTTAATCCAACCGCCATTTGGAGAATTTATTTGAGGTATCTCATACTCTGTTGGCTGTGTCCAAAAGGTATCGTCATTAGAACCATTAAATGCTTCCCAGTGCTCCCATAATAGACGAATTGGGACGAAATAGTAGTAAATATCTGCATATAAGTTGTCCATTGTTGGATAAATTGGAGTTGACATACGTATAACACTTGACGTACGTACACTAAATGTATCACCAGGTAAAACTTCGTCACATAATATTGGTATAAATTTACCAGCATTAAATGTAGTTTTATGTTGAGTCGAACGGTCAAAAACTGAACGTTTAACATCAATTTTGGGAACTTGTGCAAAATGCACCTCTGAATTTCTATTCATTAGTTGTACCTCCTGTTGTCACTTGCGGTGACTGTATAGTAGTTTTATTATCAACTACTGGCTGTTGCGTAGTTTTATTATCAACTACTGGCTGTTGCACTGTTGATTGATTGACTAAATCAGCAGCCTTTTCTTGGGCCTTAAAATATGAATGCCGCTCTGCAAGCTTGCCGGCACTAGCACTGGCTAAAAACTCGCTAAAACTGTGGTTAAACTCTGCCCTAACATCTAATGGCAAGTTATTAAAATAATTCTCAGCTGTAATGAGTGATTGCTGTGCCTCTGCTAAGGTCTTAGGCATTTCTGTCAAATCTGCATAATAACCTTGATGTTTTTGCAATACGCTAACATCACCAGCTGAAAAACGGTCCAAAATGTTATAAATAAGAGTATCATCTTTGCTAGCCTGTATTTTCTCATAAAGATTAGTTTTGCCGGTTTCTACGACATGGACTTTGCCGTCTTTATCTATCTCTTTGCCATATGTAGGAACTATCTTCTCACATTTGGGCTGAGCAATAGTTGTCGGTTTGTTTATTCTTGAATAAAACTCCATACTCTACTCGCTCCTTTTGATTATACAATCAACTGCTCGAACCAAAAACTCTGGCTCAGTACCTTCGATTTTACCGGTGCGTTCGTCAAACGTTCCCAGGAACCAAAGTTCTTTGTCTTCTGGAAAATCGTTAACCGCATTTGACTGAACTTCATTTGCTGCTTTTTTAAATGAACGAATTGCGATATCGTCATTTTGCAAATAAAATGGGCTCATATACCCGGCTTTTGTGTCTTTTATACAATATATATTTAACATAATTTATTCTCCTCTAATTTTTAATTTTTTTAACTCTCGCTCTACGGCGATTTTACTTAAATCACTTTTTAGCTCGTCAAATATGTTATACATTTCAACTAAGGTAAAGTGCAAACCTTCAAATTTTTTGATTATTTCTAGCTTTAACTCTATTTTTTGAGAGTCTGTCATAGTCGTATACCACCACGCATTGGCGCAGGGTCAACGTTAATCTTTTTCCCTTTGCTAGCAGTTCGCTTAAATATCTTTGAGTCTATGCTAGCTCTAGCTTTCTTTCGTTTCGCCACTTACTACCTCCTCACTCGATGTTATTTGGACATTTTGAATGCCATTCTTTTTACACTGCTTCTCGACATAAGCAGCATAGAGCTTGTCGGCTTCGGCTTTAATTTCTTCTACCGACTTGGTGATTTTAGTCTTGCCTTTGATAAATGCCACGATTGTGGCCAGGATAGACAAAACCACTGGTGCGACTTCAATAATTAGTTCGACAATTTCCATAAAACACTCCTTTTAAGAACTTTTAGTTCTAATTAAATCTTAGACTAAAAAATTCTAAAAGTCAAGAATTTTTAGTTCTTATGATAAAATTTATTTATGTTCAAAAATCAATTAAAATTTTATAGAAACCAAATGGGATATACTCAACAACAAGTTGCGGATTATCTTTGCATCTCACAAAGAACATATGCTCATTATGAAACCGGAAAACACGAACCAAATATAGATACTATTAAAAAACTATGTATACTATTTAACTGCACGTCTGACGAACTACTAGAAATCGATACTGAAAAAGACAGACAAAAAGTACAAATCAATAATAGTTTCAATAATAGTAAGAATATAAAGGTTAAAATTAAATAGGAGGATATATGACAATTTTCGGATTTATACTAACAATACTATTTGCTGTAGCAATGGTTGCAATAATTAAAATTAATAAGAAAATGAATACAATAATCGAACTAATGCAGAAAAAATCAGAAGATAAAAAAGAAGAGTAGGCACTAACCTACTCTCTTTTTTTACAATACACGTATTTCGAATGTGAAGTGTTTTGCGAAAAGATATGGATATAAATTTGCACACTTCCCTACATTCTTCCACATAGATACTCGTTTGAAATATATGTAATCAATTTCACTCAAATATTAAAATTATTACCAATCTACCCTAACATAACTCGTATGTTCTGCACTAAAATTTGCAAAAAAATCATTTCAGTATTTTTGAAATGATTTTTAATTTTATTTAATTTGTCTTAAATGATGATTTGTTTAATAGCATTCATTAAACCAATTTTTCCATGCTGATAACTCAAACAACCTTGAAGATATCCTGCGTATGGTTCTCTCATAGGTCCATCACAACTCAACTCTATACTACTACCCTGATTGAAACTACCACTTGCCATAATGATTAAATCTTCATAGCCATCCATTTCACCTGCTTCTAAAATTGAATCACTATCAATTGCACTAGATGCTTGAATTGCACGAGTAAATTTAATCAATTTATCTTTATCATTAAAATGAATGCAACAGACAATATCTGATAATTTCTCGTTATATTTTGGTGTTGTATCATAACCTAGTTTATTTAAAACTTTACTAGCCAAAACAACTAATTTCTTTGCCTGGGCTACTATATGTGGAGATAAGAACACTCCTTCAAAGAATAACTTATATCCAGGTTCATACGAACCAGTATCGATACCTAATGCAGGGCTTGTAATTTTATAAGAAAATAATTCAATTAAATCTTTTTTCCCTGCTATATAGCCACCTGTTGGAGCAACTCCCCCGCCCATATTCTTCAATAAAGAACCTATTACTAAGTCTGCCCCAACATCTGTCGGTTCAAACTCTTCTGTAAATTCTCCATAGCAATTATCAACTACTATATAAACATTAGAATATGTTCGTATATCTTCTATAATATCTTTTATCTGATTTATATTTAATGCATTTCTTAATGAATATCCCCTTGACCTTTGAATATAAACAATCTTAGGGTTTAATTCTTTAATCTTGTTTCTTATTTTAATATAATCAAATTCTCCATTGATTAAATCGACTTCATGATATTCAATATTATAATCTCTAAGAGAACCAACGTTTTTCCCTTCTACCCCATATATGACTTGTTTTAGTGTATCATATGGAGTACCAGAAATGCATAACATTTTATCGTTTGGTCTAAGTAAAGCAAAAAGAGTTTGGCTAATAGCCTCAGTACCACAACTAATTAATGGACTGACAAAAGCGGATTCAGTGTGAAAAATGTCAGCAAAAACTGCTGATATTTTTTCTTTTCCTATATCGTTATGCCCATAACCGCTACTGCCTATAAAATGATGAGTTTGAATATGGTTTTCATTAAAAGCGTTTAAAACTTTTAATTGATTTAAAAACTCTATCCTTTCTATTTCATTAAATTGTTCAACACATTCTTTTTCACAGTCGTTAATTAGTTTTAATATATCTTTATCTATATTAATCATTCATAAACTCCTTTATTCTTTCTTCTGCCTCAGATTTCGAGCATAAATCTACACCTTTTATTGTTTTTAAAAATGTCATTTGTCTTTTGCAATAGTTTCTACTATGTTGCTTAATCAAATTGATGGTATCTAATAAATTTTGTTTTCCTTCAAAATAATCAAACCATTCTTTATACCCTATTGAATTCATAGAATGTATTTCTCTATTTGCTCCATTTTTAATTAAATCAGCTACTTCATTTTCAAGCCCAGAAGCAATCATTCTATCAACTCTTTTATTTATCTTATCATATATCTCTTCTCTATTGTCGATAATTGCCAAACACAAAACATCGTATCCGTCTAGAATTTTAGTTTTAGATTCATGTTTGTTTTCAGTTTGATTGTTTAATTCCAGTTCCAAATACCTAATCACTCTATTTAAATTATTAGGATGAACGGTTTGTGCTTTTTGTGGATTTAATTTATATAATTCATTCCAAACAAATTCTCTACCCCTTTCCCTTGCAATTTTTTGAAATTTATCTCTAAAATGCATATCTGCCCTAACATTACCTAATGAATATCCTTCTAATAAAGCTTTAATGTATAGACCCGTTCCTCCAACAATTATAGGTAATTGTCCTTTTGATATTATACCTTTAATCGCATAATCACAATCATGCAAAAATTGACCTACATCGTAATCTTCATTGAAATCTTTTATATCTATTAAATAGTGTGGAATTTCATTTCTGATTTCAATATTTTCTTTTGCACTGCCAATATTTAATCCCTTATATATTTGAACACTATCGGCTGAAATAATGGCACCATTATATTTTTTCGCTGTTTTAATTGCAATTTTACTCTTCCCACTGGCTGTCAATCCAGTAATAATTATAATTTTATTCATATTATACTATTCTCTTAAACCATTTTTCAATTTGCGCACGTGTAATCACTGTAATTACAGGTCTACCATGTGGACATAACAATACAGGATTATTTAAGTCTAAATCTTTTAATAATTCTTTTATTTCCATTTCAGACAATTTCATGCCAGATTTTACACTACTTTTACATGCTTTTTGCATTAAGTAATGGCGTATTTCATTATTCATACTAGGTTTTAGATTTTTCATATCATGAATCAAATCATCTACAAAACTTTTCAAATTAATGTCTTTTAATTGCATTGGGACTGAATTTATAATTATTTTTTTATCACCAAATGTGTCTATATCAAAGCCAAGTTGTTCTAATTCTGGTTTTAATTGCATAATAAAATCAACTTCAATTTGATTCATTTCTTGCGTATATGGAATTAATAAATCTTGTATAACTAATTCCCTGTCATTTACCATTTTTGTAAATTTGTCATAATTTAATCGTTCATGCCCAGCATGAAAATCCAATAATAGCATTTTATCATTTTTCTCTAATATTAAAAATTCATTAAATAATTCTCCTACAATTTTATAATCTAAAAAATTACCAATATCCTTAAATCCCTCAGATTTTTGTAGATTTTCTATATCTTTAATATTGTCGTTTGATATTTCATTATTATTTAAGTTTTTATTTTTATCTAAATTAGAAATAGTTTTATTATTTAAATCTTCACTTAAAACTTTGTTATCTTTTTGAATACTATTATCTATTTGTAAATTTTTTCTAGCCACATCGTCATTTTTTACATCAAAAATTGTCAGTGGCTTATATGTTGTTTGTCTTAGTTCTACAAAACTTGAATTATTAATACTTTTCCTATTTGGTTCAACAGTAATTTCTTTTAATGAATTAATATCTGTTTTTATAAGATTTTCAGCGGGTTTTTCTATTTCCTCAATATTAACAGGAGTGTTCTTATTTGGATTTAAAAATTGATAAATAGAAGAACGTATAGCAGTATAAACCAAATCATAAATTTTAGACGGATAAGCAAATTTAACGTTCATTTTACTTGGGTGAACATTGACATCAACATCTACTGCAGGCATAGTCAAATTTAATACATAAAAAGGAAATTGTCTAGTCATCAAATATTCTTCAAAAGCCATATAGGCAGCTTTTGATACAATTTCATCAACGACATATCTAGAATTAATAATTAGAGTTTGATATGTTGTATTTGGTTTACTATATCCAACTTTTGATACATAACCTGATAATTTTAAATTACCTATTATTTTTTCTACTGGCATTATATTTTGTGTAGTTTCTTCACCATATACACAATATATTGCATCTAATAATGATTTCCCAACTGTTTGATAAATTAATTTATTATCAGCTATATATTTAAAAGAAATATCTGGGTGTGCCAATATATATCTACTCATTATATTAGTTATAAAATTTTCTTCTTGTTTTGGTTTTTTCAAAAATTTTCTTCTTGCAGGTGTATTGAAAAACAAATTGTTAACTTCTATTTTAGTTCCAATATCGCCAGTAGCTGGTGAAATTTCACTAAAAGTCCCACCAAAGACATCTATCGAATAAGCACAATCTGATGATTCTGTCTTGGTAATCATGTTCGTCTGGCTCACATTTGAAATACTTGCTAATGCCTCACCTCTAAACCCAAGGGTCATAATAGATTCCAAGTCTTCAACATTCTTAATTTTGCTAGTTGCATGTGGCAAAAAGGCTTTTTTAATATCATCATATTCTATACCTTTTCCATTATCTTTTACAATTATTGAATCGATGCCACCATTTTTAATTTCAACTGAAATTTTGGTTGCACCTGCATCAAGTGCATTATCTATCAATTCTTTCACAATAGAAAATGGACTCTCTACTACCTCACCGGCAGAGATTCTATTTATAACCATACTATCTAGAATATTTATTGACATATATTTCTCCTATATGCTTATTTCACTAAATCAATTAAATGTGCCAAAGTATCAAATGCAACCATTGGTGATAGTTTATTTATATCAATTTCACGTAAAGTATTTATAATTTCACTTTCGACTTGAACATTGTCATTCATTTTTTCGCTTTCAAATTCTTTTATCAATTCTTTTGCCCGATTAATTATTTCGTCTGGAAGACCTGCCAAACTTGCAACTTCAATACCATAACTTCTTGTGGCACTACCTCGCATAATTTTACGCAAGAAAACTAATTTCCCACCTATTTCTTTTATTGATATACAAAAATTTTTAACTCCATCATATAAGCCTTCTAATTGCATCAATTCATGATAATGTGTAGCAAACAAAGTTTTTGCATTCAATTTTTTTGACAAATATTCAACGACTGCCCAAGCGATTGACAAACCATCAAAAGTTGATGTACCTCTACCTACTTCATCAAGAATAATTAAACTATTGTTTGTGCAAAAATTTAAAATATTAGCAACTTCAATCATTTCGACCATGAAAGTAGATTGTCCCACAGCTAAATCATCGCTGGCACCAATACGAGTAAATATTCTATCTACTATACAAATATCAGCACTCTTTGCAGGTACAAAGCTACCTATATGAGCTAGATATGTAATTAATGCCACTTGTCGCATATATGTAGACTTCCCTGCCATATTAGGACCTGTCAGAATAATAGTACGTTGGTCAGAATCATTTAGTTTACAATCATTAGGAATAAAATCTGAGTTTTTAATCATCTTTTCAACGACTGGATGACGACCTTCTATAATATTTATCTGTTTTCCGTCAGTTATATTAGGTTTACAATAGTCATTATTAACAGCAACGGTACTTAATGAATAAATGCAATCAATTGTAGATATAGTAATCGCTATCTGTTGCAATATGTCCGTGTTTTCTAACAATTGAGATTTTAATGATGAAAAGATTTTTTCTTCCAATTTTAATGCTTCTTCATGACTGGTTAGAACTTCTTCTTCGAATTTTTTTAATTCTTCCGTAATATATCTTTCATTATTAGATACAGTTTGCTTTCGAATATAATTAAATGGAACTAAATCATTATACATTTTGCTAATTTCAATATAATATCCGAAAACCTTGTTATAGCCAATTTTTAAATTTTTTATTCCAGTTGCTTCTCTTTCACGTGCTTGCATTTGCAAAATATATTCTTCTGCATTGCTTTTCATATTAAGTAATCTATCAAGAGATTCATTAAATCCCTTTTTGATATATCCGCCGTCTTTCATAATTGCTGGTGGATTTTCTTTAATTGTCATAAATATTAGATTTGCGATGTCAGAAGTGTCTACTAATTTTTCTGCCAAATTATGTATGTTTTGATTATTAGAACGCAGTAATATTTTTTTTAAATCTGGTGTTTGAGACAAAGATGCTGCAAGAGCTATACAATCTTTTGGAGTCAAATTCCCATAAGCTATTTTACCAACAATTCGTTCAATGTCTTGGATTTTTGAAAGCGTATTTTTCAAATCTGCTCTTATTAGTGCGTCTTGATAAAATACTTCAACCATATCAAGCCTTGTATTTATTTGATTTTTATCTTGAAGAGGTTGTCTAACCCAGTTCCTGAGCATACGTGAACCACCATTGGTGCAAGTGTTATCCAATACCCATAACAAACTACCATATTTAGAATTGTCACGCATAGTCGTTTCAATCTCTAAATTTCTTCTAGTATTAGTATCAACATACATAAATTGTTCATCACGAATAAGCCTTGGCATTTTCAAATGTTTTAATTCTCTTTTCTGCGTCTCTTTAAAATATTCAAGTAATGCTCCAACTACAATAATGCAATTCTTAGAATCAAAATCATATCCTTTTATTGAATCAATATTATATTGTTTTAATAACATCTTTTCTGCATCTGAATAATTAAATGCCCAATCATAATATACATTAAATCTAAACTTATCATTAGATTGGACACATAATAAATCATTAGAAATTTCCTTAGTTTCACTATTACAAATTATTTCAGATGGCATAACTCTAACAATTTGGTCATTAATATAATTTTTGTAATTACTGCCAGTATATTCTCCTACATTAATTTCTCCTGTGCTTATATCGCTATAAGCATAAGATATTGTGTTTTTATTTTTATATATACACATTATATATGAATTGCTGGTTTCATTTAACATTGAACTATCAATGACTGTGCCAGGTGTTATGATGCGTACAACATCACGTCTGACCAATTTTTTACCAGGTTCCTCCATCTGTTCGCAAATTGCAACTTTGTAGCCTTTTTCTATTAACTTTTGAGCATAAGATTCATAGGCATGATATGGAATCCCACACATTGGAGCTCGTTCGTTTGTACCACAATCTTTACCTGTCAATGTTAAATCTAATTCTCTACTTGCAAGAACTGCATCGTCATAAAACATTTCATAGAAATCACCCAATCTATAAAATAATATGCAATCTTTGTATTGCTCCTTAGTCGCTAAATATTGAACCATCATAGGAGATAGTTTTTCTTTTTTATTTTCATTTTTTTGTTTTATCATTTGATTACTCCTGATAATTTATGATTACGAATGTTTTCAATTTTTACTTTTGCAAAATAATTTTGATTAACATATTTATAGTTAGGTATATAGACTTCTTTCCCTCCATCTGTTATTCCAACCGCTACTCCATTGATATGTCTAATTAAACAATCATAAGTCTTATTAAAATATTTTTTGATTTGGTCTTTTTGAATTAATTTTTGTAAACGTAATAATTTATTTAATCTAATATTTTTTTCCTTATCATCAATCTGTCCTTCAAAAGTTGCCGCAGGTGTACCAGTGCGTTTTGAATACATGAAAGCAAAGACTTGGTCATATTTTACTTTTTTTAGTAGTTTCAAAGTCTGATTAAAGTCCTTTTCAGTCTCACCTGGAAAACCTACTATAATATCAGTGGACAAAGCAATATTTGGTATTGCATGTTTTAGTTTCTTGATAATTGACATATAATGTTTAATATCATAATGTCGATTCATTTTTGCAAGTATTCTACTACTTCCTGATTGTACTGGCAAGTGTAGCGCTTTTGCCACTTTATCTTCTTTTTTCATAACCTTTATTAAATCGTCACCCAAATCCATAGGATGCGATGTCATAAATTTGATTTTAAAATCTCCTTCAATCGTGCAAAGATATGTCAATAATTCACTAAATGACATCTTATCTTTCAAATCTTTGCCATATGAATTGACATTTTGACCCAATAATGTAATGTATTTATAACCTTGGTTTTGAACTAAATCTTTTACTTCGTTATATATATCCTGTGCTGTTCTACTCTTTTCTCTACCTCTAACGTATGGAACAATACAATATGTGCAAAATTTATTGCAACCGTAGATAATGTTTACATAAGCATTGAGTTTATCGTCCCTTATGCAATTATTGTTGTCTAAACTGCCAATAGGTTTTTCAATAATATCATAGATGCGTTCTCTATTGATAGCATATTTCAAAAGATATTGGTCCAGCTGATTGACATTATGTGTACCAATTATTATATCAACAAATGGGAGTCGTTCTTTTAATTTGTATTTACCTTCTTTTTGCTGTGGCATACATCCGCATAAAATAATTATTTTTTCAGGATTTTTTTCCTTAATTGGTCTTAAAGCCATAACATTATTGTATGCTCTATCCTCCGCACCTTCACGTATACAACAAGTATTGAAAACCACAACGTCAGCCGATTCAATATCATCAATTTCATTCATGCCAAGACGTGACAAAACACCACGAATTTTTTCTGATTCGTGTACATTCATCTGACAACCATATGTGACTACATGATATGTTTTCCCTTGATAACTATTCATAATAAATATTATTATAATATAATATAAAGGATTTTTCAACTAAAATTTACAAAATACTTATTAATTTTCGTATTTTGCAAATAATACGTTGATGGAAAAATTGAAGCATAAAAAAAGTATGAAAATTTTGTTGATTATAGCAATTATAATATGTTTTTTGTTTCTAGCTATGGCCATCACAATAACGATTATATACAACAAATATGATTTAGATGTGAATAAATTGACCAATCTAAATAATGGTATTAAAGTTTATTCATCTTCCGGAACCGACAACACATTGTACAATACAAATCGTTCAATTATTGAAATAGAAAGTTTACCAGAATATGTAAAAAATGCGTTTATAGATATAGAAGATAAACGTTTTTATTCACATAATGGTTATGATTTAAAACGAATAATCAAAGCAGGAATGGTAAATTTAGTCAACCAAAGTAAATCTCAGGGAGCATCAACAATAAGCCAACAATTGATTAAAAATGCTCTCCTTAGCAACGAAAAAACATATTCAAGAAAAATTCAAGAAATTGTGTTATCGATAAAAATGGAAAAAGAATTTTCAAAAGATGAAATTTTGGAAATGTATTTAAACACTATATATTTTGGTTCAAATGCTTATGGAATAGAAAATGCAAGTAAAATATATTTTAACAAATCAGCAAAAGACTTGACTATAAATGAAGCATGTTGTTTGGCTGGACTTATTAAATCTCCGTTAAAATACTCCCCAAAAACCAATTATGAAAACTCACTAAAAAGAAAAAATTTTGTAGCTAAAACAATGTTTGAAGCAGGTAGTATAAGCAAACAAGAATACCAAACAGTGCTTTCATCTCCTATTGAATTAACTGCTTATAGTGAGTTGGACCATTCATACGAAGAAGAAGCAATTTTTGAAGCATGCAAGCTTTTAAATATAAGTGAAAGAGAATTAATAAATAAAGAATATCAAATTTTAACATTTAAAGATGATGTTTTACAAAATGAAGTAATCAAAATTAATAATTCACAAATAAATAAAAGTGAAAATCAATATAATACTAATCTAGATAGTTTATCGATAGTTGTAGATAATTCAGGAAAAATATTGTCTTATTATGCAAATAGCAATTATAATCTTCATAATTTAAGGCGTCAACCCGCTTCAACTTTAAAACCATTATCGGTATATATGCCATGTATAATACACAATATATTGACGCCAGCAACATATATCTTAGATGAAAAAATTGATTATAATGGATTTTCTCCTAATAATGCTGACAAAACATTTCATGGATATGTGACAACCAGATATGCTCTTTCACATTCATTAAATATTCCTAGCGTTAAAGCATTAGAATTTGTAGGATTAAATAAATCACGTGATTGTTTAAATGACTTCGGTATATTGATTGAAAAATCCGATTTAAATCTAAATTTGGCATTAGGAAGTTTAAAAAATGGTGTTTATATTAAAGATTTGTTATCCGCTTATACCACCCTCGCCAACCAAGGTAAATATACTGGAATATCATTTGTTGATAAGATACTAGATAAAGAAGGAAATATTATATACGAACATACAGATTTTTCTGAACAAATATTCAACGAAAATGATTGCTTCATTATAAATGATATGTTAAAGGATAGTTCTAAAACAGGTACTGCAAAACGATTAAATTCATTGAATTTGCCAGTTGCATCTAAAACAGGTACTGCCTACAATGGTGAAAATAATACGGATTTATATAATATTGCTTATACAAGTGAACATACCATGTTGACATGGATAAGTGATTTAAAAAATAATTATCTTCCGAATAATATGTTAAGTTCTGTTGAACCTACTGAAATTAATAAAAACATACTAAAATATTTATATTCTAATATTATTCCTTCCGATTTCAAAAAACCTGACAATGTTGAATATCTGCCCTACGATACTTTAGAGGCAAAAGACAATCACAGAATTGTATCCCCCACCTCAAATATAGACAGATACATAGCATACGATTATTTTAAATCAGACAACAAACCAATTGAAATTAAAATATCAAACAATCTTGATTTAAGCGTGAATCTCGATAAAACTGGTGCTAATATATCATTTACTGCTAAAAAGAATAAAGAATATAAATTATATAAAACAGTTAATGAAAAAGAAATATTATTAGAATCAATTAGTGAAAAATCTGGCATAATAAATATTTTAGACAGCAATATTTTTAAATATAATGAAATTACTTATTATTTAATTGATGAACAAAACAATATTTCAGAAAAAATTGAAATTAAACCAAAAGACTATCTTATGAATTCACTGAACAACCAAATAAAAAATAATAAACGTAAATGGTATGTGAAATCGAATTTCAATTAAACTATTCAACCGTCACACTTTTAGCTAGATTTCTTGGCATGTCTGGATTATATCCCCTTTTTAATGCTAATTGATAACTAATTAATTGAAACGGAATTATAGCGTAAATTGGTTTTAAATAATCAGGTATATCATTTAAATTAATATAATCATCAATAGAAATAATCTTTCCTTCTCGTGACTCTATTTCATTTTTTACTATATCTAATTTGTTTTTATCGATAGATGTATTTAATGCTAAAACTATGCTATTTTTATCAATCAAAGATAAAGTACCATGTTTCAATTCTCCTGAATACATTGGAATTGTATATATATAATCAATCTCTCTAATTTTTAAGCTTGCTTCCATTAGTAATAAATAATCTATATCTTTTCCAATTAAAATCAATCTATCTGTCTTTTTTAATTTATAGACAATGTTATCAATATTCAAATTTTCAATATAATCCTTTAAATTTTTAATCAAAGTTTTTACATCTAAATCAAAATTTTTGTTTTTTAATAATTGAGTTATATATGCAAATACAAATATTTGTGTGCAATATGTTTTAGTACTAGCAACAGCCACCTCTTTCCCTGCTTTTGTATAAATCTTATAATCTGCCATGCGTGACATAGTACAATTTTCTTCGTTGGTAATCAAAAGTATCTTTCCATTATACTTTTTAATTTGTTCCGCCACCTTTATACAATCAGCTGTTTCTCCACTCTGACTGACTATGATATGAAGATGCTTTCGCTTAATTCGCCTATTAATGCTATAATTCGAAGCTAAACAACTATTCACTTTATATTTACTAATCTTACTAAAAAATTCTTCTCCTATTAAACAAGAATGATATGCTGTACCACAACCAATGAACGTAAATTCTGAAAAATGCTTAAAAATTTTCCTTAAATCTTTTCTTTTTAAATAATTATAGGTATTCTCTATCCCATTAGGAGTATCATAAATCTCTTTTAACATATAATGTTTGAATTCTCCTAATGAAAAATCCTTTATTGTATTTTTATGAGTTTTAAACTCCAATTTATTGTCAGTTATAGATAATAACTCATTTCCACTTATTTTAATAATATCACCATCTTTTAATGTATATAATTCCCCTCCCTTTAAACTAGAAACATCACTAGAAATGTATATACCATCATCTGCTTTTAAAATATTTAGTGGACTAAATTTTTTTAATGCATAAAGATTACCATTCTTATACCCTATTATCAATGAAAAACTACCTTTTAATATGCTAAATAATTTTTCTAGGCGTTTTTCTATTTTGCCTGGTAAACTAGCCAATAAATTTACTATAACCTCAGTATCTGTATCTGAATAAAAGGATATTCCTTTATTTATCAATTCAATTTTTATTTCTTCTGCATTCTTAATGATACCATTATGTACTACTATAAATTCATTATTAAAGGATAAATGCGGATGAGTATTATTAAGGTTTACTTCACCATTCGTTGCCCATCTTGTGTGCCCGAAAGCTATATTAGGATTAGTTTCAACAGTTTTAG
This sequence comes from uncultured Clostridia bacterium, assembly GCA_944377485.1. Taxonomy (GTDB): domain Bacteria; phylum Bacillota; class Clostridia; order Christensenellales; family UBA1242; genus Onthoplasma. Next base: position 67,644 of record CALWFB010000003.1, read on the forward strand.
GTAAATTGTCAAGAGTCCCTATTGCTTTGTTTATTTTAAATCCATTATCAAAATATGCTATTCCGCAAGAATCATATCCTCTATACTGCAAACAATATAATCCTCTAAGAACTTCCAAATAAGCATTGTTTGTTCCAATATACCCATATATTCCACACATTTTATTCTAACTCCTTATTAATCTATTCAATTTTTTTAAATATTCATTGCTATTCTTTGACTCTAAAAATACAATTGTTAAATTCTCTGTATTGGGGAAATAATGAATATTCTTTAATATATAACTGCTATTTTTTATAATAGTTGTATTCGGACAATATTTTTTAAATAAATTTTCAACTAATTCATAATGTGTACAACCTAATGCAAAAGAATTCAGTTGGTTTAATTTGTATTTTTGAATATGATTTTTTATGATACATTCTAATTTCTCATGATTAAATATATTTTCTTCTATCCGTTTTGCCAATGTTGGGTCTGCAATTATTTGATGGTTATTTAATGTTCGTTTTGTTAGTTTAGTAGCAAAATATGTAATATTAGGATTAAATTTCATAGTAATAACATTCTTATATGTATTTTCATCAATTATAGTAGAGGCAGTATTACAGGCAATTATTATAAGGTCAACTTTATATTTTTCACTCAGCATAGAAATGATACTTTCTACTCGTTTTTTTATAAAAGACCTGCTTTTGTTCCCATATGGCATATATAGATTATCAGCAAAATAAATATAATTACCAGCATGGTATTTTTTTATTATTTCACGCAAAATACTAATCCCACCTATTCCACTATCAATCACTGCAATGGTAGGTTTTAATTTTTTTAACATATAATAATTTATGATTTTGCAAAAATATTGTGAAAGCACTTGCATTTTTATATATAATTTGTTATACTAACAAACGAAATGGAGGTTTGTATGGCTAATATTAAATCAGCTAAGAAACGTATAGATGTTATTGACAGACAAACTATGGAAAATAAATCTTATAAATCAAAGATTGCTACTTACATCAAAAAATATAAAAGTGCTGTTGATAATAAAGAAAGTGAAAATGCTTCAAAATTATTAAGTGAAACTTTCTCATTAATTGATTCAGCTGTTTCTAAGGGTATTTTACAAAAAGCAACAGCTAATAGAAAAAAAGCTAGATTAAGTTCATATTCTAGCAATAAATAATATTTTTTAGTTTGTATATCAAAATGCTAGTGATTTACACTAGCATTTTTTATATCACGTTTATAATACCTCTATTATCTTTCAGCCATTTTTCATCAACTTTATAATTTGGTAATACACTTTTCACTTTATTCCAAAATTTTTTACCATGATTTTTTTCAATCGTATGACACAATTCATGAACTATAATATAATCTATGACACCTGCTGGACACATAATTAATTTATAAGTAAAATTAAGTTTGTTTTTATAACTACATGAACCCCATCTTGTATGTGCTGATGTAATTGAAATACTAGTGTATTTGAAATCAAAAATGCTAGCGATATATTCTGCTCTCTTGGTAATGTATTTTTTTGCAGTTTTAGATAAAAACTTAATCAATTTGTTTTTACTATCAAGTTTGGGAAGTTCAATAGTGCTATCATTCACTTTTATACGAGCAGATTCTGTCAATTTTATTTCATACTTTTTACCTAATAAATATAAATATTCATTATCTATAAATTTTAATGGATTGTATATATTGTGTTCTAAAAAATATGTTTTTTTCTTGATTATCCAATTTGATTTTTCATTAATAAATTTGCTGATTTTACTTAGCGGACAATTTATTGGAGCTCGTACAATCAATTCTCCATTGGAGTTTATTATAAGCGAGATTGTCCTACGGCGAGAATAAATTATTTCTTTTGGCTGTAATATATTTTCACTATTCATAACGTTGATTATAACACTTATAAATTAATATAGCAAACATTAAAACACTAATTCATACAATGCATTTTTAGCACTAATTTCACCAGATTTTATTTTGTAATCCAAATCAACATATTTCTGATACAAATTGATGTAATATTTTACTCCATTCTTAGCGATGTTTTGTCTTGATATTTTAATTGCATATGGTTTTAAATTTAAAATCTTTATTAATTCATCATCATTTTTATCAATTGAAATATATTGCATTCGTCTAAAATATTTACCCATATATGAAAATATCTCAGCAGCTGTTTGAGATTTGTTCATTTGGTTTATTATTGTTTGATAAGAGGTATAATCTTTATTATCAATTGCATTAGTTAACATATAGATTACATATTCACTGGAATATGATACCATATTTGTGACAATATTTAAATCTATTACTTGAATGTTTTCACCAAGAGCATAACTTCCTATTTTGTTTAACTCATTGTTAATTTTTGCCATATCTGATGAACAGGCATCAATTAAATAGTCCAATGCTTGCTCGTGAATTGATAAATGTAATTTACCTAAATAATTTAAAATATAGTTGCTTATATCTTTTCTATCTAATTTATTACAATCAACAACCTCGCCTACCGAAATTTTGTCTGCATTGATTGCCAGTAAAACTGTCGAGCTGTCAGTAAAATCAAAATTATTGATGAATTTGCATATCTCTGAATTTGGATTTTCTATTACCACTAATCTATAATTATTACTAATTGGAATTGTAAGTAAGTTTGCTTCTATTTCGTCCACCTTCATCTTATCTGCATCTAATTTTATGTAATTAAATTCTTCAAATTCTTTTATTAAAAACTTTTTCAAATTGATAATAGTTTGTCTTATCAAAAAAGAGTCGTCTCCTATTATTTTATAGACGTTTTCTATTCTATTTTTCAAATTCTTGTTTAATTCAATAAATTTCATAATTATATTATAACAAACAAACGACCAATAATGCAACTGTTGGCAAAGATAAGATTACTTTTGTTTTCCTATCAGCTACACAAATTCTACTAATAAATACTAACAATAATAAATAAACTAAAATAGCCACATAATTAAATGATATGGTTTGAAAATTTGATATTGATAAATTACCTAAGATTGTAGCAACAATATTAATAAAATCAAAAATATAATTTATAGGATAAAGAACAATAGAAACATAAGGAATAATTAAGGACAATATAGAAACTACAAATACAATAGTAAAAGCAAATGTAAAAATAGGAATTAAGATTATATTAGCTAATAATGAGATAATATTTAAAGTATTGAAAAAGTGTGCCATAATGAATATAAGCGATGTCATAGTGGCTGAACTGATACTTAGGCTGTCAAGTAGCCAATTAGGCATCTTTAAGTGAGCGAGAGCACTTCGAATTGGTTTATTTAGTAATGCAATACCAATTACACAAGCAAAACTCATTAAAAATCCGGGGTCAAAAGCAGATAATGGATTGATGAAATATATAATAATACCAGAAAAAGCTATTGATGAAAGAGTATCATATTCTCTAAAAAACATTGGAGCTAAAAGCATAACAATAGACATGATTGTTGCTCTGATAATTGATACTGCAAAATTACATATGTACATGTACAAAATTAAAATTATAGATACGATAATTATTCTTGGCCAATTCTTAATCCTCAATAAATCTAAAATTTTATACAGTACTCCAACAATAATTACCACATGAAGACCTGATACTGCAAGTAAATGTGCCACACCTGACAATTTGTATGCATTATATTGACTATCAGACAACAATTCCTTTTCACCAAATAGTGCTGAATATGCAATCTCAACGTTTTCGTTAGTCAAACCATCTACCAAGTTTTCTTTTATATGTTGTTTTATTTGCTCTGCAAAAGTCAAATCAGTACCTATATAATTAATAGTATTAGAGCTGACAGTTGCACTAAATTTCAAATTTTTAGAATAATAACTTGCATTTGGAGTGCCATAATAATATAAATCTGTCTGATAAAAATTAGAAGGAGTAAATGTTATTATGCTACCCAATTCAATATGTTCAAACAAATTCGAATTATCATAAATGTAAATTATAATATTTTCACCTATATCCTGACCATCAAATTTACAACTATCTGCATATACTCTAATCCTACCGTCCTCTGGCATGTTTACATTATAAATACGTGCTTGAATAGTGTTAGGTGTTTCTATCTCTTCTTGAAATGAAGTGACTACAGCAAAATACAAACATGCACCAACAATAAACGAAATTAGTGGAATTAAAACATATTTAATTTTCTTTTTCATAATGGTTAGTACTAATAAAAGTGAAAATACAATTATGGTGATTAAAATTGTAAAAAGTTTGAAATCAGAAAAATAAAAAACAAAAACTGAACCTAATAATAGGAAAATAAAAATAATGCATAATGGTCGATAATTAAACCAACGTGATTTCATTTGTAGAATTATAGCATAAAATTTTCAATAAATTAAGCAAATACACTTGAAAATTAGAATTAATTATGCTAATATAAATTAACAATGGTCCTATAGTCTAGCGGTTAGGACATGGCCCTCTCACGGCTAAGACTGGGGTTCGATTCCCCATAGGACTACCATAAAAAAATTCACCAAGCAAATTGGTGAATTTTTATTTTTAACTAAATTTAATAATAATTTAAATTCTTTTAATCTTCTTTGTCCAACACATATACAGGATATTGCCCTTTTGCGATTTTATCTAATATCTTATTTATATCTTGAATAGATAAATTCATTTCAAAAGTCAACTCTTTTTTACCATCATAAAAATAAAATTTATTATTATAATCATGGAAATATCTTCCATGACACAAAGCATTTCTCATGTGTCTAATATCTTGTGCACTTAAAGATAAACCAGTATCAGCAAACAATTCGGATATTTCATTATTGTTTCTTGAAGTGACAATTGTAAATAAGATATTTGTTATTAACGAAAAATATACTGAAACGACATATAAAGATTGATTCATAATCGGGTAATCTTTTTTCATACTATTCCAAGAACCACCATTATATAGAGCTGTCAAGAAACTTAACGTTATCAATTTTTCATCTAATACTTGTTGTTCATTCGATTTACCTGGTATAATTAAACCAATTTCGTTAACTGCGTCATCTAAATTTGTTTTGTTCAAACAATAATGAAGAGCATTATATACTCTTGTTGCTTGATTGCTATCTATATGTGATTCCGAATTGTTAGATAAATAGATGGATTTTTTTGCATCGTCAATACTATTTATCTCTACTTTATCAAAAGAAAATGTAGAAATTGTGTCTTTTCTTCTATTTGATGCAAGTAGCATAATCAATTGAACCATCTCCAATAAAGACAAAGTGATTTTTATCTCTTCTCCATTTGTGTCATTATGACTTTTCCCTAAATTTAGATTATAATACCCATTAATATCATACTGACAATTTTCAATCTCCTTGCTGTTGTGTGCGATTGCTTGTCTTATTCTTTTGAAAGATTCCTTTTTATTGAATGGGACCGTTCCTTTAATTTTAATTTTATCTTTTATAATATTATACAAAACTTCATTCCTAATTAAACTATCATTATAAGCATTAGGGTTGTTTTTCCATATTTGATTTTGTAGTACAATGCATTCTTTAATAATATTTGAAATGCAAGTATCAAGTACTGCATTTGCTAATGATTTTTTATGTTCTTCATTTGATGACACAAAATTGTACATAAATTTTTCAAATGAAAGATTTGGGTATAATATCATAAAATTATATAAACTAATAAAAATATTTTGCAAACAAATAGATTCCTGTAAAGTTCTTATCATCAGTTTTACCTCTATTATTGAATAATGTCAGATTTCTTATTATTTGCAGATTTAATATAGTTCAAAATGTCTGGATTTTTATTAACTATTTGATAAAACTTATGTTTTTTAATTAATCCATCAATTGTTAGATACAGACCAATTCCAAGAATAATAATACCAACAATCACTCCAATTATCCCATTATAAACAGCCATTCTAATGCTTGTAGAAGAAATTGATAATAATGCGATTTGAGTCAATACTAAGTTATTAAAAGCCGTAGCAAAGTTAGTGAATTTATATTCTTTTATAAGCATTGTTTTACCTTTTGCACGAACAATTCCAACAATAGACATTGCAATACTATAAGTAGCAAATGTGGCAATTGCAATAGCAATGATTAAATTATATTGAAAATTTGACGGATAATAAATCTGGAAAATGGTATAAGTAATATAAAATATACTGGATATTGATAAGACAACTCCACCCCTGATATAAGAATGGATATCATTAATATTGTCTTTGTTCTTTAACAACCCTCGTGAGCAATTATTTTTTACATAACCAATGAATAAGCTGTAAACAGCGATGGCAATAAGGAACCAAGACCTAAATACAATACCGACTATTATTTTAAACAAAAAGTAGAACAAGTTTTTAAAAAAAGCTAACTTGCCATACACAATAATTTTTTTTGATTCTGGAATTTCTCTAAATTTTCGTATCAAATTTTTCATAAGTCAACATATTTTAACATAATTATTTTGAAAATTCAATAGATTTTCAATTTTTTTATATATTATTATATATGCTAATATAAGTTTATTTATTTCTCATTTGATACGGAAATAAATTCTTTATTTTAAAATCAAAAACTCTATAGTTAATATTATTAATATTGTTTACCAAAATAAATACGATACTTACTTGGTTTACCACAATATATACATTTGTGTGCTTCATCATACGAATGAATTACACGTGTTTTTATTGTGGTTTTTTGTTTGATTTCTTCTTCACATTCAGTATTTCCACAATGATATGACAGTACCACCTTTCCATCATTTACTGCTTTAACTAACTCATCAAAATTGTTTGTTTCAACAATTGCAGCTTTTAGATTGTCATCTGCCTGCTTTAACATATTATCTTGGATATCTTTTAATAAATTTTTTAATTCATCAACTACATTATCAAGATTTAATTGCACTTTTTCATGAGTATCACGTCTAACTGCGGTCAATACGTTGTTTTCAATATCTCTTGGTCCAATCTCTAATCGTACAGGCACGCCTTTCATCTCATATTCATTAAATTTCCAACCCGGTGTGTTATCACTATTATCAAGTTTTACTCTAACTTCTGCCCTGCTTAACTTATCATAAACTTCTTGACATTTCTCATTAACTCCTGGCTTATGATTTGCAATAGGGACTATAACTGCTTGAATAGGCGCAATATTTGGTGGCATGCGTAGCCCACGCTCATCACCATGAACCATAACCAAAGCACCAATTAACCTTGTGCTTACTCCCCAACTTGTTGAATAACCATATTCTAATTCACCATTTTTATTAAGAAATCTAATATTACTTGATTTAGCAAAATTTTGTCCTAAATCATGAGTAGTCCCTGCTTGAAGACACTTGCCATCTTTCATAACTGCTTCCATGCCATATGTTGCAACAGCACCTGCAAATTTTTCTTTCTCGGTTTTTCTCCCTGTAAGTGTTGGTATTGCCATAAGATTTCTAAGGCAATCAGAATAAACCTTTAACATTTCTTGTGTGTCACGTTCTGCATCTTCCTTGCAGGCTTGTACTGTATGCCCTTCCTGCCACAAGAATTCGCTAGTACGTAAAAAAGGACGAGTAGTTTTCTCCCATCTCATAACATTGCACCATTGATTCATAGCCATTGGTAAATCACGATATGATTTTATCCATTTGGCATACATTTCACAAATTATTGTTTCACTTGTAGGACGAATTATTAATTTTTCACTCAGTTCTTCACCACCAGCGTAAGTGACAACAGCGACTTCTGGTGCAAACCCTTCAACATGCTCTGCTTCTTTTTTTAAATAACTTTCTGGTATTAAAAGCGGAAAATAAGCATTTTGTACACCACGTTTTTTAAACTCTTTGTCTAGATAGTGCTGAATGTTTTCCCATATCGCATAACCATATGGTTTAATCACCATTGTACCCTTTACTGGACCATAATCAACCATATCTGTTTTTAAAATAACATCAGTATACCACTGAGCAAAATCTGTTTTAATATCTGCTAATTCATTTACAAATTGTTTATTCATTATCTTCACCTTTTTTGTCAAATTCTTTTTTTATCATTATAATCTTTCCTTTTGCTTTTTCCAAGTCTTTTAAACAAATTTTTGCCAATTTGCACCCTTCTTCATACAATTTTAAACTTTCATCAAGATTTGTACCATCTTCTAATTTTTTTGCAATATCTTCTAATCTTTTAATATTTTGCTCTATCATAATTTCTCCTTATTTGTCACTTTCGCTTTTAGCTTTAACTCACTAGTTCTTATATCCAACTCATCACCAACATTTACATTTTCGTAATTTACAACTTGATTATCTTTCATAATATGAGCATATCCTGACTTTAATAATTTTATTGGATTTAATTTATCTAGTGTATTTAATAAAATATTTACACGATATGTAGTATTGTCTATATTTTTATCTAAATAATGCTCAATGTCATTCAATATATCATTTATATACAAAATTTCACCATTTATTGATTCATTAATTACTCTTTCTATATTTAGGATATTGTAATTAATATTGGTATCAATATCTATAATTTTGTTTTCCAAAATAAAATTCATATTTGATTGTAAATCTTTAACATACTGAATAAGTTCTAAATTATCATAAGTTATAAGTTCAGCTGCCGCACTAGGTGTAGGAGCTCTTAAATCTGCCACAAAATCTAAAATTGAATAGTCTGTTTCGTGTCCAACAGCACTTATTATCGGTTTATTGCATATATAGGCTATACGTGCCAACTCTTCATCATTAAAAGGCATTAAATCTTCTATACTTCCGCCACCACGAGCGACAACAATTACATCAACATCTGACATATTGTCAAAATATGTTATCCCTTCTATAACCTGCTTGACTGCAAAATTCCCTTGTACTTGTGCATCATAAACATAGATATCAATATTAGGGTTTCTTCTAAAAGCTATGTTTTTTATATCTTGCAACACTGCACCAGTTTTAGATGTGACAACACCTACTGAATTTATAAATCTAGGAATAGGTATCTTATGTTCATCATCAAACAAGCCTTCACTCTCTAATTTTTGTTTTAATTTTAAAAATTGTTGATATAATTCACCCTGACCACACATTTCTATTGACAAGGCAGAAAAAGTTAATCTTCCGCCCTTAGGATAATATTTTATATTTCCTCTACATTGAACCATGTCTCCAATTTTGAATTCTGTGTGCGCATTAAACTGTATACAATTAAGAAGATTGTCACTATCCTTCAATGTAAAATATGCTATATTTCTCGTAATTGAAAAAGAAGACAATTCTCCTGTTATCATAATGTCTTCCAATATAACTTCATTGTCTATCAAATCTTTTATAATTCTATTTATCTGTGATACTGTAAAAACTTTCATTTTTTTACTAATTTTATTTAATAAATTAATTAAAGAAGATTTATTTTTCTTTCACTATATCAGCTAATATTCCATTTATAAATTTTGGACTTTTGTCTGTTGAATATTTTTTAGCCAATTCAACTGCTTCATTGATGACTACTTCTTTCGGATTTTCTTTAATATACTTTAATTCAATAGTCGCCAAAATCAGTATAGCCAAATCTACTTTATAAATTCTTTCAAGTGTGTATCCTTTCAATTTAGATGATAAAAATTCGTTAATCTCTTGATAGTGTTCAGCAAAGTTGTTCAATATCTTTGATGTAAACTCCAATCCCTTTTCATCTGCGTTGGCAAAAATATCTTCTTCTGTTGGATTAAAGAATTTAGAATAAATTGTTTTAAAAGCCAACTCTCTCATCTCTGTTCTTTTCATTTAATAGTTTTCTCCTTATATGACAAAAAGTCTCTCATTTAGAGAGAATCTTTTTTTTCTGCGTCCATAATATGAACATTGATAGCTTTTATTTTGATTGGCAATAACGAAGTAATACTATTCTTAACATTTTGTTGTATTTTATAGACAACATCGTTTACTTCGCATTGTGTCTCTACAATTACATAGATATCAATCAAAATCCCTAATTTTGTATATTTTATACGCACACCTTTGCCAACGTTGCGGTTAAACAATCTTTTGATTGATAATTTTGTTGGTTGATATACGTCTATTACACCTTGAATTTCTTTTGTAGCTAGACTAACGATTGATACTACCATGTTTTTATTGATATATGTATCTGCGTCATTTACTTTTTTAATTTGTGCCATAAATTCAACCTCTTATGTATATTATATCACAAGCAAATATTTTTAGCAATTATTCTGACGGTATAATAACAATTTTATCAATCTCTACACCTAACTGTTCTGTCACTACTGATGTAATTTGAGCCACTTCTGCTTTTGTCAATTCTGCACTTTTAATAAAAACGTTAACATTTGAACTACTTGATGTGACAATCGCATCTTCAAAGCCCTTTCCTCTAATAATACCTTCGGTCACCAATTCCTTTTCCATTTGAGCAATCAATGCTAATTTATTTTCTTCGGCTTCCTGTTTTGCTTCATCACTGCTTGTAGTACTAGCTATAATTGAATCATAAAATTGAATTTCCTGAGTTCTTGTTGCTTCTCTTTCCGTTCTATATGAAGTATAAAAACTTTCTGAACTAGTATTTGTATTAGTGCTCATACCATCAGATATTGTACTGTTTAATGCTACATTTACATAGCCTGTAATCAATAATAATGCCACCATTACAGAGATAATAATAATTTTTTTCTTTTTTGATAATGTTTTCATAAATCCTCCTATTTTTTATTCACTTGATAAAATCTCTATATTTCCATTACGTATATCAATAACTGCTTCTACTGCATGAAGTACTTTTAATTTTGTTGCCGTATCATTTACTCCTTTTGCTGTGACAATCACACCCTTTATTTCCGGAAATTTATTCAAACTAATTTGCGAATCTGCCACTTCTGCCTCAGCCATGTTTAAAGTTATCATTACTTTCACATCTGACACACCTCCAATATTTGATAAAGTTTCTTCAAGATTTGATTCTAGTCTATCAATGTATGCTGTCACAGTTAAAGTATCCGTATTTGAATCATTATTGTCCGATTTTGAACCTGTAAAGTTTGACATATATATGAGTAGTAGGATTACAATAAATATAATGGCGATATAGATTTCAATGTGTTTTATCTTTTTTAATTTTTCAAACCATTTAAAACCTGTTTTTTTTTCGTTATCACTCATAGAATATCATCTCCTCGTCTGCTAAATTTGTATACTTTCGGACAACCTCTTTAATGATTTCATATTTATTTATATGCTGCTTGTCCGAACTAATGACCAAATTTTTTAAATTAATTGTACAAGAATTTATAGACAATTCATTGTTATTAATAGAATAATTTATAATTATGTCGATATTATTCAATCCTTCATCTTCTAAATCCAAAACTATATTCTTTTGCATAGATTCAATTTTGTTCTTGTTAATATAATTCATTAGATTTTCATTAATTTCATATTCCTGATAATTTAAAGAGAATCCTTGGTTGTCATTGAAAAATTTTATAACCGGACTAATTATTACCGCAAGAACAAAGATAGCATAAATACTTTTAATATATTTATTGATTGTTCCACTAGGCACTATAATATCTATAAATACACCGGCTACAACTATTCCTAAAATACTTAATATATATCCCGCCATCACATCACCACATTTGAAGTCGTCATGACCAAGCCAAAAGAAATTAAATACATAAATCCTACCGCTATAATACAAGTTGAAAGCATCGTTATAGATTTGGAGGTTGACATCAAAAAATTTGATGTTTTATTATTCCCCATTGGTTGTAAAATTGCACTAACAAGTTTTAATAATAGACTAAATACTACAATTTCCAATAATGGAGATAAAATTGTACTAATAATCATCAATACACCAACTAAACCTACTGCATTTTTTATAAGAATTGTACTAGACAAAATTAAATCCATTCCATCTGATAAATATCCCCCCATGATTGGTATATAACTTTTGATTGTATATTTTGTTGTTCGAATGCTTAAACTGTCAAACGTTCCTGCTGAAATGCCTTGAATAGTAAATACTGCAAAAAACAAAGTAAATACAAGCCCGACACACCATTTAAACAAACTTGAAATAAATGAATTGAATTTATTAAGTTTAATACTGTCAGATAAATTGTTTATAATACCAAAAACAAAACTAGCCATAAACAATGGTAAAATTAAATAAGTAAAAAAATCTGCTACATATGTCGATATGATTGCAACAATTGGTTGGAATACTCCTGCACTAGCACTTGCTCCTATTCCAATCATTAGTGTTAAAAGAATAGGAAAAATTGCATTCATCTGAGATACCATTGAATTGATGGAATTAACACTTGTTTTACTAATCGAACTAATCATACCTATTGTCAAAACCACAACTGCTAAAAAACAAACAAGGTGTATTAGCCCACTTGTAGACTTTTCATTAAATTTACTCTTTATTCCATTTAATAAATTACTGATAACTCCAATGGCAACTATCAATGATAACATAGGAAGATATTTGACGATTAATTCTAAAAATATTGAAAAAATACTTGCAAAAAATGATGAATAAGAAACTGCATTTTCGCCTGATATTATGGAGTAAATTTTGATTTTAATATTCTCTATTGAAAAAATATTGGTACTACTATTTTGAAATTCTTCAACAATTCCGTTTAGACCAGAAAAATCTATTTCATTTAATTCTTCAATAATTGAATTATTTAAATCTTCACTAATTTCAACAGTACTGCTTTCAACACAAAAAGTTGCCATAGGAGTAAAAATCGAAAATAATGATATCAACAATATCATGCAAATGATTGTAATTTTGTTTGAATTAAACTTTTTTAATTTCCTCATAATATTGACACCACCATATCTATAACAGTTGTCACAATTGGAAGCGCAACTAATAAAATCACCAATTTCCCTGCAAAAAGAACTTTGTCTGCCACACTGCTAGCCCCAGCATCTTGACAAATATTTGCTCCAAACTCTGTAATATATCCAATGGCAATAATTTTAAAAAGCGGTGTGAGTAATGTTGTATCTACTCCTGTTGTTTGAAAAATATTATAAAAAGAAGATATGACAGAACTTAGACTGTCAACAATCATAACTATAATCAAAACACTTCCCGCAATTGATATAATCATAGCTATTTCTGGGCGGGTTTGTTTGACAATTATGTGAGCAAAAACTGTGACTAATGCCACTGCCAATATCTTCAACAATTCAGTCATACTCTACCTAAAAAATAAATAACGATTGTACAGTTGTAAATAAATCACGTACTAAATCAATCACCATCAATAAACTAATTATTAATCCTGCAAGAGTTGTAATTGACGCTATCTCTTCTTTACCGCAATATTTTAGAATTTGATTGACGATAGAAGTGATTAACCCTATACCTGCTAGTTTAAAGATTATTTCCATTTTCCCTCCTATATCAATAGAATTGCTAGTCCAATAGCAAACAATAATGAGAGTTTGATTATCATTGGACATAATTTATTCTTATCTTCATTTGCTTTAACCAATTTCACATCAACAGTAGCCAAAAACGAATCCATTTGATTTATTTCATTTTTAGCATCATATTTACCAACGTTCTTTACAATATCTTGTAAAATATCTTTATCATCGTCATCTAAGACTTTTATCTTTTCTAAATTAAGTTCTCCAGTTTTCAAAAAATTTGAATATTCTTCTATAAACAATTTAAATTGTTTTTTAGAATTATTTTTCTGTAAAAATTCATTGATTTTTTCTTGTCTGAATGATACATTAATTTTGAATTGATTTAAAAATAATTTAAGATTATTGAAAAAATCATATTTATCCTTTATCTGTTCGCTAACAGAATAGGCAATTAACATGATTACAACTATTAAGACAATAATTAATATCCATTTAATCATATTCACCTGCAAAAGATACAATTTAATTTTTCATCATAAATATTAGTTAGAGTTCCCGGTCCCTCATCACTGGATAGAACCACAAATCTAGAAAAATATTTTTCGTCCAACACTTTATCAAAATTATTTTTTTTCTTTAATTGATTTATATCCTTTGCATGAATTGTCGCAATCACATTAACACCACAATTAATCGCTTCGATAATTGATGGAAGGTCTTTGTCCAAATCAATTTCATCAGTCACAATGATGTCTGGACGCATACTACGTATGCCATTTTTAAATGCAAATTTTTTTGTACAGTTAGTGTAAATATCACAAAATCCACCTAAATCAATATTTGGTTCTCCATTTACTACGGAACAAATTTCATTTCTCTCATCTGCAATTAATACATTTTTAGATATATTATGGCAGTATAATTGATAAATAAAATCTCTAATAAAAGTTGTTTTGCCACTTCCTGGCGGAGAGATTACTAATGTATTTTTAACATCATCTCCCACTAGAAAATCAAAAGCAGACAAACTGCAATTTCTAATTACATGTGGAATACGTATGTTGACAGATTGAAATTCTTTTACTGTCACAATTTTATCTCCATCTGTGACAATATTTCCGCATAATCCAACTCGAATTCCCTTTGGTAATGTTATAAATCCGTTTACAATATTGTCATTAAAGGCATAGATAGAATTTTCACTTGCTCGTCTAACAAAGTTTTCAATCATATTGCTATTTACTTTTACAAACTCTCCTGCCTCATCTTTTAAATAGTATTTTTTATTTTTAACAACTACTATTAAATTTTCGTTTACACGCATACGAATTTCAGTTATATCTGAGAAACTGAATGATTTTGTAATTAAATTGTAAATATCCCTATCTAAATAGTCCTTTAACATACATAAAACTATTAGAAAAAAATCAAAAAAATACGCAAAAAAAATCAATACCACAATAGTACTGATTTTTCGACTTTTAATTTATTAATGTATTAATTTTTGACTTACCTTAATTGACAAAATCTTATAATCTTTCCATATATTCGCCAGTACGAGTATCTACACGTACACGGTCTCCTTCATTGACAAATAATGGAACTTGTATCACATATCCTGTTTCAAGAGTAGCCGGCTTACCGCCAGTTTTAACAGTATCTCCTCTTACTCCTGGTTCGGTCTTAGTAATAGTTAATTCTACAAATATAGGCGGTTCAACATTGATAGGTTGACCATTATAGAATTGTACATTACAATTAGTATTTTCTACTACAAAGTTCAATGCATCTTTAACCGTATCATAATTGAAAGGTATTTGGTCATAAGTGGTATTATCCATAAAATAGTATAGTCCACCTTCGTTGTATAAATACATCATTTCTTTACGTTCGATTGAAATATCATTGATTTTTTCTGATGGATTATAAGTACGTTCAATTACTTTACCAGTAATGACATTTTTCAATGTTGTACGCACAAAAGCGGCACCTTTACCTGGTTTTACATGTTGAAAGTCAACAACCAAAAATAGACTAGGTTTTTTAGGGTCAGTAGATGTTCCATCGTCAAAAATAACTCCTTTTCTAATATCTCCTGCTGTTATCATAAAATTTTCTCCTCATTATTATTTTTAGTATATCATATTTTTATGTGTTTGACAATAATTAATCTAAAAATATTGACATTTTTGCCCTATTATTTTTTACATTAATTATTGCAATAGTATCCATGCTATCATTTAATTTATATAAGCCATCATTATACTCTGTATCAATTATTTGACCATTTAATAGTTTTGATGTTGTTTGCGAATTATTTGAAAATATTTGAATATCAAGCATTTTATCCAATTTTATTATATAATTACGTATATTGCTTTCGTCTAATTCTTGAATATTGACACAATTTTTCAAATTAATTCTACCAACGTCCGTTCTCACTAATTCTATCATTGTTGCGTATGAATTTAGCTTTTCTGCTAAATCACGACATATTGAACGAATATAGGTGCCGCTACCACACGAAATTATTACTGTTAAAATATTGTTTGAATAATCTACAATTTTTATATCGTCAATTTTTACTAATTTTGGTTTTAATTCAAACTCTTCATTATTTCTAGCTAATTGATAAGCCCTTTTACCATTTATATTTTTTGCACTATATTTGGGTGGCACTTGCTCTATTTCACCAATGAATTTATTGATTAATTTCTTAATATCACCAATCGATGGCAAAGTATCTGTCTTTTTTGTGATTTTACCTGTGATATCTAGTGTGTCCGTTTCATATCCGAATTCAAATTTTGCCAAATATGTCTTGTTTTTGTTTTGAAAATAATCAAATAATTTTGTAGCTTTCCCAACGGTCACAAGCAATACACCTGTTGCCATAGGGTCTAGTGTACCTAAGTGTCCCACTCTTTTAATTTTTAATAGGTGTTTTATTTTATTGACTACATCAAAACTTGTCCAATCTTTTGGTTTATTTACTGCAATTATTCCTTTATTTATCATCATTATTATCCGTTTCATCTATTGGAGTTGAATATTTGATTGTCTTTAAAATATTATCAATCTTATTTGCATATTCCTCTGATGTGTCCAAAATGAATTCTAACCTTGGAGTGATTCTTAAATTGATTCTTTTAGATAACTGACCTCTAATAAAGCCACCTGCACCTTTGAGTCTAGCGACAACTTCTTCCTTTGGAGTCTTACCCATAGAAGAAATATATATCCTAGAATACGCTAAATCTGGTGTAGTATCAACTTGATTTACACTAATTATAGCATCTATTTGTGGGTCACGCAATTTAGTATCAATTATTTCAGAAACTAATTTTTGTATCTCACTATTAATACGTTCTATTCTAACACTTTTCATTCTTCTATCCTTTTCAATGCAAAGCATTCAATTCTATCGCCAACTGCCACATCATCAAAGCTTGTTTTAATTCCACATTCTCTGTCTTTGCCAGCTTCTTTAACGTCATCTTTAACTATCTTTAATGATTTTATTTCTGTTTCAGCAATCATTTCATCACCACGATATATACGAGCATGTTCTCCTCTGACAATTCTTCCATCTCTAACCATACAACCTGCGATTATACCTGCATTAGATAATTTAAATACCGCCATTACATCAGCTCTACCAAGGTATACTTCTTCATATTTTGGCTCTTTCATACCCTTAATCACACGTTCTAACTCGTCTAATAATTCATAAATTATCTTATAAGAGTAGATTTTAATTTTCATTCTATCTGCAAGTGTTTTCACTTTGCTATCTTGACCGACATTGAAAGCTATAACCATAGCGTTTGATGCATTAGCAAGTATTAAATCGCTTTCACTTACTGCTCCAACACCACTATGAAGAATGTTAATTTTAACTTCATCATTGACCAATTTCATAATTGAAGATTTTATTGCTTCTAGTGAGCCGTGCACATCTGTCTTTAAAATGACATTTAATATTTTCATTTCTTTTTCACTGGTTTTTTGAATCAAATCTTCTAGTGTACTTCCACCACTATGCTTGATTAAATCTTCTTTAATTTTTGCTTTTCTTTCTTCTACAATCTGTTTAGATAATTTCTCATCAACTACCGTAAATGTTTCACCAGCTGTTGGAACCTCATTAAATCCTAGCACAGTGACTGGCATAGAAGGTTCTGCTATTTTTACTGCTCGATTATTTTCGTCAATCATTGCCTTAACTTTACATATACTTGTGCCAGAGACAATCGTATCTCCAATATGCAACGAACCATCTAAAACAATCAATGAAGCAACTGCTCCCTTACCTTTATCAAGACGAGATTCAAGTAGGGTTCCAATAGCAGGAACATTTGGATTAGCTTTCAAGTCTTGCATATCAGCTACAAGCAAAATAGTTTCTAACAACTTATCAATACCTTCACCTGTATGAGCAGAAATCTTACAAATAATTGCATCTCCTCCCCAAGCTTCTGGCAAAACATTATGTTCAGCGAGTTGTTGCATTACTCTATCAGGGTCAGCTTGCGGTTTATCCATTTTGTTAATGGCTACAATCATAGGAATTTTTGCAGATTTAATATGATTTATTGCTTCCTCTGTCTGCGGCATAATACCATCATCGGCTGCGACAATCAAAATTGCTATATCTGTGACAGAAGCACCTCTTGCACGCATTGCAGTAAATGCTTCATGTCCTGGCGTATCAATAAATGTAATGTATCTATTATTAACATTTACACGATATGCACCTATGGCTTGCGTAATACCGCCAGCCTCACCAAGAGTCACCTTTGTCTTTCTAATATAATCTAGCAAACTCGTTTTACCATGGTCGACATGTCCCATTACAGTCACTATTGGTGGACGAGTGACTGCTTCTGAATCACTATATGAACGAATATTTTTCTGTACGTCCTGTAATTTTTCTTCGCTAGTTTTGTCTAATTTTTGTATTAATTCAACTCCCATGTCAGACATAACTAATTCTGCTGTTGGGAAATCAACAGTGGAATTAATCGTCACCATCATACCAAGTTGCATAAACTTTTTAATAATCTCACTGACTGGTCTACTGCTAACCTCTGATAATAATTTAATAGTTATATTATCGGTAGTAATAATTGCAGGACCTTGTGGTCTTTCGATTGGTTTTTCGACTACTTCTTTTTTCTTTGGTCGAATTTTACGATTGACCATTCTATCTTCTGTATCCTCAAAATCTAGCATTCCACGTTTGATTAAATCACGTTTCGAATATGCTCTCTTTTCTTCTCCTCTTTCATTTTCTTTCTTCTTGTTGCCAAAATTTCTGGCAGGACTAGCAGTAATAATAGGCTGTGCATAATTAATAGACGGACGTTTGTTTAAATTATCTTTATTAAACGGAGCTCTTTGTCCTGGTTTGAAATTTTGATTATTAGGTCTATTGGCATTATATGGTCTATTTTGTTGATTATTTTGTGGTCTATTGTTGTTAAATGGTCTTCTATCTCTATTAAAATTAGAGTTATTAGAATTATTTGTATTGTAATTGTTTTTATTATAATTATTTTTATAATTATTATTATTTTGTCTTGAATAATTCTGATTTTGATTAACATTAGATACTGGTTGTTTGCTTTCTTGTTTTTCAACTACTGGTTCTTCTTTCTTTTCAGGAATTGAAACATTCTCAGGTATTACTTCCTGAGATTTTTCCGCTTTCTCTTTTTCTAATAATTGTTTACTTTCTTCTAATAACAGTTTAGATTCTTTTTCTTTAACCGCCCTAGCCAAATTATTCATTTCAGTTTTTAGATTGAAATACTTTTCAGCAAGACCAATAATCATCTTGTCTTTAACCATAGACTGTAATTGTTTAATAGATTTATTAAACTCTTGATTTTTTGTTTCGTTAGCCAATATTAATTTTCTCCTTATTATTTATTATTGCTTTACTTAAATTATCATCAGTAATGCCGATAATTTTTACATCTTGAATATTAGTCAATTCTTCTAATTTTGGTTTTGTAATAATAAAATCGCATTCGTTTCTGGTTGCCAAATTTTTTGCCAAATTAATTAAGTTTTCGCTTGCAGATGAACAAACTAATATTAAATATAATTTTTTGTCCGTTCGCTTTAAATGCGATTGACCTATAATTATTTTTTTTGCTTTAATAGCAAATCCTATATAACTAATTATTTTGTTCATATTCTCCTAATTGTTCATAAATTGAATCATCAATATTCATTTTGAATGCCCGATTAAATAATTTCTTTTTTACAGCCAATTTAATACATTCTTCATTTTTGCAAACATATGCACCACGCCCACCTAACGAATTCTTTTTATCAATATATATTTGATTGTCAATTTTTGTGAGTCTAATCATTTCGCACTGATGTTTACATTCTCTACAAGCGACACATCTTCTAACTTGTTTTGTGTGCATAAGACCTCTATTCATCAATATCATCAAAGAAATCATCATCTAGTATGATATTAGCACTATTTGTGCTGACAATATCGTTAGATTTATGTGCAGTAGTTTCGACAGCAGTAGGTTTAACATCAATTTTATATCCTGTCAATTTTGCTGCTAAACGCACATTATGTCCTCCCTTGCCTATTGCTAGTGATAATTTGTTTTCAGGAACAAGTACGTTAGCCACACCTGCGGCTGTATCCACAGTTATTTCACTCACTTCTGCTGGACTTAAAGCGGATACAATATAATCTGCTGGATTCTCGCTATAATTGATTATATCAATTTTTTCACCATTTAATTCGTTAATTACAGGATTAATTCTGCTTCCTTTGTTTCCTATACATGCGCCAACTGGGTCTAGATTAGGAACCGTTGTACTAACTGCAATTTTTGTTCTTAAACCTGCCTCACGAACAATACCAACAATATTGACTTCACCATTATTTAATTCTGGCACTTCCATTTCTAACAACAACTTGACAAAATTGGCATGTGTTCTAGTCACTTGTACCACTGTACCTTTAAAATCATCACGAATATGACGAACATACACTTTTACTTTATCACCTGGTTTGAAATTGTCGTTTGGAAGCATATCTCGTTTTGTAAGCAATCCTTCAAGTGTAGTGCCACCTATTTCAAGATAAACATTGTCAACATCAATACGTTTTACATTTGCAACTATTAGTTTACCCTCTTTCTCTGCTATATCTTTATATACAGATTGCTTTTCAATTTCTTTAATCTTCTGAGTAATCACTTGTTTTGCAGTTTGAACAGCTATACGATTAAAATCTTTTGTGCTCTCTTCTTGCATTACCAAATCACCGATTTTGTATGAATGTTTGATTTGATGAGCATCTTCAAGACTAATCTCTTTTTCTTCATCTTCCACATTATCAACAACTGTTCGATATGAATAGATTTTAATCGTATTCTTTTCAGGTATCAATTTCACTTGGGCATTACGGGCTTCTCCGCTATTTTTTTTGTATGCAGCAGTCAAAGCCTGTTCCAAGGCTGAGATAAATACATCTTCTTTTATTCCTTTTTCTGCTTCTAAATCTCTCAATGCTTCAAAAAAATCTTTATTAATCATCTTTTATACTCCTTAAAATTCAATATATGGTGTAATATATGCTACATCAGCAGTATTTATAGTGAAATTTTCATTATCAATATTGAATGTAAATTCTTTTTCATTTTTGCCAAGCAATGTTGCAACAAACTCTTTTCTGCCATCTACTTTTTGATATAACTTCACATTAACTTTTTTATTTTCATATTTCTTAAATTGCCAATCATATTTTAGCGGTCTATCCAGTCCATATGAAGACACATCTAAAACATATGGTGAATCATTGGTCGGATTCAAATCATCAATAGTTTGATTAATCATGTCGTTTACTTTGACACAATCATCTATTGTCACACCACCCTCTTTATCAATGTAAACAATTAGATGCATTCCATCATTACGTTTTACATATTCTACTTCAATTAAGTGAATATCGTCTTTAAACAACGGTTTAATGTTTTCAAAAACTAAATCTGCTACTTTCATATTACTCCCTATAAAACTAATCAGGAGTGGCATTGCCACTCCTAGTCGTCACTATTAGTATATCACAATAAATTTTAATAATCAATAGTTTTAATATAATTTTATGAAAACTTTTGCTGTGGCAGTTGCATCGTTTATTGCTCTATGCGCATTGTCTAATACTATATTCAACTTATCAACCACAGTCGACAATTTATAATTTTTTAATCCTGGCAATTTCTTCCTTGCCATTTCAATCGTATCCATAAGTGGATTATCAAAATTATACGATAATTTTTTAGCAATATTGTAAATAAATGAAATATCGAATGACACATTATGTCCTACCATAGTGCAATTATAACAAAATTTATAAAAATCAGGCAAAACATAATTGATTGTAGGAGCATCTTCTACCATACTATCATCAATCCCTGTTAATTCAGTTATTTCTTTTGGAATATGTCTACTAGGTTTTACAAACGTAGAAAATGTTTCTACAATTTTGCCATTCAATATCTTACATGCTCCTATCTCAATTATTTCATCTTTTTGAGGTTCCAGTCCGGTAGTCTCAAGGTCAAAAACGACATAATTACCAGCGAATGATTTTTCTTCTAGCGAAAACAAGTCGGCTTGTTCATAATCTATGTATTCTTTTGGGAAAACTGTATGATATTCTTCGTTTACATGCTTAAATTGCGATTTTATTTCTTCTTTTTTGAATACACATCGGGCAATACTGTTTGCTGTAAAATTTAGTTTACCATTAAATTCTCTAAATGAACCAAAACAACAGACGTTCATTCCCACTTCAATTAAATCACCTTTTGCTTCATCTGCTTGTTTAGGGAAAATTGAGCAGTACATGATTTTATTTTCATTCCGTATGGAAAAATTATAGAATGTTCGCTCAATTTCTTTTGTCTCGGAATTTTTAGTGTAATTGCGTTTATATGTCTTTCTTTGTACTGAGGTCACTTCACCACATATTACAACATTTTCTATTGGAGATTTAACTTTTGTAAAATCGGTGGCTAATGAATAATCATTTTTACCTATAATGTTTGCGATTTCAGATAATTCATATACAGTTTTTTCTTCTGCCTCTTTGATTGATGCCATCAACTCCATATTCTTTTCTATTTGATTTTCAATCACCACTTCGTCATCTTTTTTAGAAAATGTCACACTGAAATCCGCTAAAAAACTTTCCTTTAACTTTTCAGCTATTAACATTTCTCTATTCAAACTTTTTGCATATTCATATGCTGATGGCGATAAACGTAAGGTAATATTAACTTTCATGTTATCAATATCTACTGAAACATCATCATATGTGAAATTTTTTGAAATAGCAGGAAAAATATTCATAATTGTAGAATAAGTATAATTTGCAATTGTACGTTTATCTAGTGGACAAGTTATAAAATTAAGAGAAAATTTTACATAATTTCCTATTATCTCTTCAAATTTATTGTATAACACCTTTTTATTTTCATCATTTGGTTTAAAAATGTCTGGATTATATAAAAAGTTCATCACGCATGTATTATTTTTTTCAGTGTAAGTAGCATCTTTGAATTTTAATCCATCATATAGTTTATCTAAAATTTCTAATCTATCATTCATAATGAAATAATATAACAAAAAATGTCAGAATTGTCAACTAGAACAATTCTGACTAAATTAAACAAATTGTAATATATCAACTAACACGACAAAACACAACAATGCTATTAATCCAATATTATTTATCATATTAATAACATTTTGTTTCAATGGCTTTTTGCGTATCCATTCAATAATCACAAATATCATCTGGAAGCCATCTAGGGCAGGTATTGGCAATAAATTAAATACTGCTAGATTAACTGCAATTAACGGTAATAATAACAATAAATATGCAAATCCGCCAGTTTGTGTATAAGTTGCTATCATATTAATAGTTGTGACAGGACCACCTAATGAGGTTATTGATAATTGCCCAGTCAATAACTGACCTAATATTACTAAAATTTTCCAAGCCCATTTGCATGTAAATGGTATCGCCTCAACCAAACTTTCCCCAAAAGAGTATTTGTAATTAGCAATAGAAAACTCTGTGGAATTTACCGTATTTGTACTATATAATGACCAACCTGAATATTCACCTTTATCGTTATATATTACATTGATATATGCAGTAATCTCAATCTCGTCACCATCACGTTTTACATTAAAATTTATTGGCTGTTCATCCATATAGTATGTCTTTCCTTCACTAGTGAATGAATATTCATTTTTCAGCTCATCAGTAGTACCTAAATACTTTGAATAATATTCTTGCACATTATCAGTCAATAAATTATTAAAATATTCATCATGCACAAAATCAATTTCATTACCATCAATTCCGTATATCACATCTCCGATTTGGAATTTACCATAATTTATGGAATTTTCATTTACATTTTTTATTTCAACTAAATCATATCCGGAAGAAATCAAAAGTATGAATGAAAAGATAATAGCACTTAAAAAATTGAAAAATGCACCAAAAAATAGCACTATAAGTCTTTTCCAAGGTTTTTGATTATTAAAGGCTTGCGGATTCTCTTTCCCTTCCTCACCCTCTCCTTCAAATGCACAATATCCGCCTAATGGAAATGCTCTTAAAGAAATTTTTTCACCATTTTTCTTAGTTTTTTGAAGTAATTTAGGACCAAAGCCCACACTAAATTCATTGATTTTAAATTTTAATATTTTACCAGCAGTGTAATGTCCCAATTCATGAATCAACACCATAAATAGCAAAACAACAATGGCTAAAATTATATAACCAATATAAGTAAAAACTGATGCTACACTTAACAAATTGGACATACTCTCCTTTAATTATACTAAAAAAGTATAATAATTATAACAGTAAATTGCAACCAAAATAAATATAATTTATTTAATTTTGCTATTTTTTCATATTTCAACAAAATTTTAATAAATAAAAATTTTTATTTATTAATTTCAATTTTTTATATCATTAATTGAATTTGCATAAAATTATATTAATTCATGAAAATAAAAAATGCCACTGATGAAACAAATTATTTATATTTTATTTCAATAGAGCATTTTCAATTCTAAATTATATTATAATAATGAAACTTGTAATATATAAGAATGTCACACAAAATATCATTGCATCAATTCTATCTAACATTCCACCATGTCCTGGTAATATATTGCCACTATCCTTAATATTTGCGTTTCGTTTAATTTTACTCTCTACCAAATCACCTATTTGACTTACCATTGAGCCAATCAAACCGATTATCAAGAAATGCCACCAAGTCAAATTGTACATAGACAAAATCGCCTGCCATGAATTTATATTATAGACCAATGCATAAACTATCATACTTCCTGCAATACCACCAATCAAGCCACCTATACTTCCACTAATTGTTTTGTTTGGACTAATTGAAGGAGCAAGTTTAGGACCTTTCAATGTACGTCCTACCAAATAAGCAAACGTATCCGACAACATTGTTATAGCAAAAACCAATAAGATGAAAACTATTGAAAAATAATCTAATCCTGCATAGAAATCAATATGATTTATATTCAAAAATAAACAGAACAAAAATTCTGGATAGAAACAAACTAAAATACTATTTAAACTCACAATTAGAATTTCTTTGAATGTTCTAGCATTATTTTTTATACATTCTGTTATTAAAATTAGTAAGAAATAAACTATAAGTCCAGCAATTTCAATTAAAAGAATATAATAAAATTCTAATAATTTATAACAACATATAAAGATTATATAGTTAAAAATTGAATACATTGATGAGAGATATTTATTTACTTTTTTATTACAATTTTCTATTAAATGGCTCATTTCAAAAGCTGCAACAACTGTAATGCAGAGTATAAACAAATCAAAGACATAATCGCCTATATCATAAGGCAAAAATTTGCTAGCAACAGCTATTGCTACAACTAATACTATAAAAAAACTTGTAATTGACCTTTGTTTCATTATTATCCTTTTATTGCGCCGAAACGTCTATTGCGTTTCATATATGCATTCAATGCTTTCACTAAATCATTTTTACTAAAACTTGGCCACAATGTTTTAGGAAAATACCATTCACTATATGTTGATTGCCATGGCAAGAAATTACTGGTTCTTAGTTCGCCAGATGTTCTAATAATAAAATCTAGTGGCAATAAATCTTTCGTATACAAATACTTTTCAAATTCGTTTGCATTAATTTCAGATTTTCCTTCTTTTAATATCTCATTTATTGCCATAATAATTTCTTGTCTACCACCATAATTTATACAAGGATTGATGATAAAACCAGTTTTATCTTTTGTCAGTTCCATCAATTCTTTTGCTTTCTTTCTGACTGATTCTGGAAGTCGTTCATCGTCCATATCACCAGAAATTACAATTCGCACATCTCTATCTAAATACTCTTTCTTATATTCATCGAGCATTTGGTCAAATAATTTCATCAAATAATTAACTTCATCTTCTGGTCTATTCCAATTCTCTTTACTAAAACAATAGAGCGACAAATTTTTTATCCCTAATTGCTCGACATATTCAGTATGTTTTTTTAAATTATCAAATCCTGCTTTATGCCCTAAACTGCGAGGTAAACCTCTATGTTTTGCCCATCTTCCGTTGCCATCAATTATAAATGCAAGATGACGAGGCAATTTAGGATTATTTTTCAATTTTTCAAAATTCATTCTACACTTCCATTATTTCAGCGATTTTCTTTTCACAACTATTGTCTGCCTTGTCTGTAAAATTATCAAGAGATTTTTGCACATCTTTTTCAAGAGTTGAATATTCATCTTCACTGATTTCAGAATTCTTTTTCATTTCTTTAAATATATCTAAGCAATCTCGCCTAGCATTTCGCATAGCAATCTTACATTCTTCCAAAAGTTTTTTCACGTCTTTTGAAAACTCTTTTCTTCTTTCTTCTGTTAAAATTGGAAATCCTACACGAATGATTTTTCCATCATCACTGACACTGACTCCAAGGTTTGCCGCCTCAATGCCTGCCTTGATTGATTTTAATGTCGATACGTCCCAAGGAGAAACAATCAACATTCTTGCATCTTGCACAGTAATATTGCCTGTTTGAATTATTGGTGTACGAGTACCATAATAATCTACTTTTATATTTTCAATCAATTTTGGATTAGCTCTTCCTACTCTAATCATCATATATTCATCAATAAGCCTATTATAATGTTTATTTAAATTTTCGTCATATTCCATCAATGCCATTTCAACATTTTCGTTCATAATTTCTCCTATGAAAATATACTACACAAAAATGAAAAAAATTGCAACTCATTTAATAATCAAATTTATATTTTGTCTTTTTCAAATTTAAAATTAGGATTTATTGTTTTTATCATTTTAATTTATGATATTTATATATTATAAAAAAACTAACAGTAAATACTTCTAGCATAGTTAGAGGATTTAAACTGTTAGTTATTAAAAATATAAATTATTAATTCACAATTTGCTTAATTTTAAGAACAATATTTATGATATAATCATTTACGTTTTAAATTTTTAAACCTATCAAATTTGAATAAATTAAATTTATCAAACTGTTTTAAAAATATTCTAGATTTAAAGTCAAAATTAAATGCATTTTTAATCTCTAAATCATTCGAAAATCCATTTTTGTAGACTTTACTTTTCAAGAATTTAAATATTAAATTATATCTATTCAGAATTTTATCTTCATATTTATTATATAAATTTTTTTCTTTCAAAAAATTTATGATTTTATCAGTTGCTTTCAGAAGGCTATTTAGTTGCATAATCAATTTCTCTTTCTTGTCAAAAATTGTTGATTGATTGCTATGTTGAACGTAATGATATTTGGGACCACTGACACGCACAAGTTTATTTGTGTAATAGGCAAAAACGAACAAGAAAATATTATCCTCACACATATTGATACCTTCGGCTTGTTCCTGCATCTTCTCCAAATCAAGAAGAGCTTTGTCCAAAACCCTACGGCTAATCATTTTATTCCAAACGGAAACTAAATGATTGTTGTTTGAGAAGAAGAGATAATCAATACATTCATCGTTTGAGTAATAATCTTTTTCAAATTTTGCATTCAAAACTATATCTTTTTTTGCATCACCATTCTCAAATTGCATATCTCCAATACACATATCAGCATCAGTATCAATCATCTTTTTAACTAATGTTTCGTAATAATTATTGTCTACATAATCATCACTGTCAAGACATATAATAATCTCCTGTACACTCTTTCATAGCAGTTATCCTAGTCAAGAACAAGTTTTTATTACAATCGTGCAATAATAATTTAGCATTTTTGAGTCTTTTAATATTATTTTCTAAATATTCTCTACTTCCATCTGTTGATGCATCATCTACAAAAATAATTTCAAGATTATTATACGTTTGATTAACCAGTGAGTCAAAACATTTTGGCAAAAAATGTTTTACATTATAAACTGGTATCAAAACAGATATTTTAACTTCTTTATACATATTCCCAACTCTTATATGTTTGCTTTATATTAATGAATTTAGTTATTAGAGCAATATTGATTCTATACAATTAAACTTTTGTATAGACTGTATATTCTCCATCAATAGATTTTGTGAAGTTTGCACTATTTTCAAGATAACTATTTGTATCTTCTCCTATGCAACTGGTCAACACTCTAATCCAATTTTACACTTTATTATAAATAAAAGTCAACTATTTCAATATGCCATAATTAAATTTAAAATAATAAATAAACAAACTTATATTTTAAATTATAATATAATTGCATTAAAAAAACTTTTGCGATAATTCACAAAAGTTTTTTGAAATTATAGATTTATTTTTGAGTCTGTGCAGCCACTTCTGCAGCAAAGTCATCATTACGCTTAGTTAAACCTTCACCCATAGTCATCATATAGAAACGTCTAATTGTAATCTTTTCACCAATTTTTGCAACCAATTCAGTTAAAACATCTTTAACTTTTTTCTTGCCAGAATCGTCTCTAATATAAGGTTGTTCCATCAATACAACCTCTTCATAATACTTATTGATTTTACCATCAACAATTTTATCTACTATTGTTTCTGGTTTGCCTTCATTCAATAATTGCACACGATAAATATTGCGTTCAGCATCAATTTTATCTTGTGGTACTTCATCAATATTCACACAAATTGGACGAGATGCTACTACTTGCATAGCAATATTATGAGCAAATTCTCTTAATTCTTCATTCTTTGCAGCGAAATCAGTCTCAGTATTGATTTCCACAAGAGATGCAAAACTACCACCGCCATGCACGTATGCATCAATAAATCCTTCCGCAGCTATTCTACCCTCTTTTTTAGCAGCCTTAGCCACTCCTCTTTCACGTAAAAGTTCAACAGCCTTTTCCATATTGCCATCTGCATCAACCAATGCCTTTTTGCAATCCATCATTCCTGCACCAGTCATATCTCTTAAAGCAGCAACGTCTTTTGCTGTAATGTTCATAAATTACTCCTTATCTATTTTATTTTTTTTATAATTTTTAACTATTAAATCTATTAAATAATAAAAATTTACGAATACTAAAATGCCGTTTAAAAACACTACACTAAATGCTTGTATCAATGAGCCATAAACTGTAAATATAATGCTTCCTATTAAATTGAATATTCGCATCAAAAGCGAACCTTTATATGAACTCGAATTAAAGCACATTGATATTAATATTAATATTGATGCGATAACTCCAACAATTTCAATTACATTCATATACTTTTATTATCCATTTTATTTTTCTTCACTTGAAGTTTCTTCTGTCTTTTCTACTTTCTTTTCTTTTTTAGCTCTGGTTGTTTTTTTCTTTTTATCTTCTGGCTTATCTTCGTCTTTTACAATTTCACCACTAACCATAGCTTCCATTGATACGTCTTCATCTTCTGCATTAAGGTCATGTAAAATTACTCCACCCTTAGCTTCTAGAATTGCATCAGTCAATGCACTTAAAATTAATTTAACTGAACCTATTGCATCATCATTTGCTGGTATGCAATAATCAACATCATCTGGGTCGCTATTGGTATCAACAATACCCACTGTTGGGATATTTAATCTCTTAGCTTCTTTTACTGCTATATGTTCTGTATGAGGGTCAACTAAAATGATTAAACCTGGAAGTGAAGTCATATCTTTAATACCTGTTAAATTATTAGCAAGTTTATCACGCTCTGCCTTTAATTTAATTACTTCTTTTTTAGGAAGTAAATCAAAGTCTCCCAAAGCTTCCATATTATTTAATTTGTTCATTCTATCAATTCTCTTTCTAATTGTTGTAAAATTAGTTAAAGTACCACCCAACCAACGAGTGTTTACATAGAACATTCCAGAACGTTCTGCTTCTTGTTTAACAGTTTCACTTGCTTGTTTCTTTGTACCGATAAATAAAACATTTGCTCCTGCTAAAACTTTTTCTTTGATGAATACATATGCTTCATCAATCTTTTTTGAAGTATCTTCTAGATTTATGATATGAATATCATTTCTATCTGTGAAGATATATTTCTTCATTTTTGGATTCCACTTTCTAGTTTGATGACCAAAGTGGCAACCAGCTTCTAATAATTGTTTCATTGAAATAACTGACATAAAATTTTCCTCCTGTTTGTCTTCTTCCCTACCAGTCATTTTGCTTTGAACCATAATGGCAACAGACAAGCAATCATGATAGGTGCTTTTTCATTGAACGAATTCAGTTTATCAAGTTTTAATATTTTTGTCAATAAAAAACTATAAAATTTTTATATTCTTAACCAAAATTTAAATTAAGCAATGAACAAAACGAATGTTTCAATATTATTTATAGATAATCAATTTATAATATTTGTAATATAAGATATATTTAATAGTTTTTCTTAACCTTCTTCAATCAATTTCTTATATATTTCTAACACTTCATCAATAATTTTACTATCGTTGATAGGAATTAATTTTCTATTTATTTCATCCACTTCAAACAATACACCTTCTCCTTCTTCAACATTTTCCATTGGAGTGACAGGAATCAATATAGTATACAATTTTTCAGTGCTTTCTAGCGGAATAACTGCAATTTGTTCAAATTCAATAGGATTGTTATTAATGTCTGGATAAATAATATTTTCTGTATTATTTTCATCTAGAATTTGAGCAATTGGGTCTTTTGCTTTTTTCTTTCTTGGTTTTATTTCATCTCTTAAATCTTTCATTTTATCTCCTTATATCTAAATAATCTTGCAATATGATTGATGCGGATACACTGTCTAATTTTTCTTTTCGTTTTTTCCAGTCTTTTTCGGTTTTTTTCAATAAATCGTCTGCCATAATTGAGGACATTCTCTCATCAACAAATTCAACTTTTATATTTACCATGCTAGACAATTTTGACATAAAATCACGAGTTAGAGATGCAATCTCTTGTTCTTCACCCTGCATATTCAATGGCAAACCGCACACTATTTCATCTACTTTTTGACTTTTGATTAAGTCTATAAAATAAGTCAAATCTTCATTCTCGTTCTTTCGCCTATAAGTTGAATATGGTGATGCTAAAAATTTAGTTTCATCTGATAATGCTATGCCAATACGAGCCAATCCAAAATCAATCCCCATTGCTTTCATATTTTTAGTTTAACAAAAATAAATTTTTTTGTAAATTAATTAATCGCATTTTATGTATTAATAAAGAAATAATATATTCATATGCATTATTTATTTTTAAATTATTGACTTTTTTGGTATCATACATTAAATAAATTGTATTTATTTCACAATTAGTTTAATTTGTGTTGAAATACTAGTATCTATTGTATATGTAATTGTTATGATTACTTCTCCTTGTTCTTTACA
>CALWFB010000004.1 GCA_944377485.1 uncultured Clostridia bacterium
CTATATTATCGTTTTTTTGACCAGCAAAAAAACTCCTTTTTCAGACAGTCATCTCTCTTTTATGAGGGGACAATCTGGCTTTTCCCCTCATTACTCCCCTTTTGTAAGTTGTGGTTTCATATGCGACTTGTCCTATATTATCGTTTTTTTGACCAGCAAAAAAACTCCTTTTTCAGACAGTCATCTCTCTTTTATGAGGGGACAATCTGACTTTTCCCCTCATTACTCCCCTTTTGTAAGTTGTGATTTAATATACAACTTGTCCTTTATTATCGTTTTTTTGACCAGCAAAAAAACTCTTTTTTCGAACAGTTATCTCTCTTTTATAAGAAAATAAACCTATGTTCCACTAATTTATCTTCTTTGGTGCTAGATTTTTTCATATTTTTATAATATAAATATTATAAAAAGTGGATTAGAAAAAATGTGCGTTTATAATGGCGGTGGTGATGGTCGCTATGCTCGCTTTCGGTGGCTCTTATGCTTACTTTACTGCTACCGCTACTGCTAGCTCTGGTACAGCAAAGACAGGTTATGTTCATTTAACATCAAATGACGCTTTTACTTTTACTAAAACAAATGTAATGCCAGGAGACGAATTGTTGGCTGCTGGTGCTGCAACATTAGAAGTAGACACAACTGATGACGCAGGTAATTACGTCGCCGTTCAATTTGTTATTACAGCTGTTAAAGCCGATGGAACACCAATTGATGCTGGTACTTTGAAAACGTATGGAATAAGTGCAGATAGTATTATTGCTGCGTCAGACACTGGTTGGAAAGCCGCTGGCGGAAGTTATACAGGAATGTATATTTGGGGAAGTGCTGAGGGTACACCAGTAGCAGTATTACCTGATGGTGGTACCACAAAAACTTTAACAGTTAACGCAACTGCTTTTACATTATCAACAACTGTTGAAGACAATTGGGACCAAGACGATTTTGAAACAGCTGAAGACGATTATACAAGTGAAAATGG
Source organism: uncultured Clostridia bacterium (assembly GCA_944377485.1). Taxonomy (GTDB): domain Bacteria; phylum Bacillota; class Clostridia; order Christensenellales; family UBA1242; genus Onthoplasma. The sequence continues at coordinate 980 of CALWFB010000004.1, forward strand.
ATTAATGGGTGCAACTATTACTTTCCAATTAAAAGCTGCATCAATACAGGCTTCTAATTTGTCAGATAGTGCTACAATTTTGCAACAATTAAATACATTATTAACTAGTATTAACTAATAAAAAACCGAGATTACTCGGTTTTTTTATAAAATGAATAAAGATTAATTTCTTATTTCTCTATATTTAAATAAAGTAAAGCAAAATATTTTTGCTTTACTTATAATTAAATATATAGTGACAACAACATTGTTATTTAGAATTTTAATAAATAAAAAACTCGCTAATGCGAGTTTTTTGTTATGCAAATAATGCTACTAATTGGTCAACAGCATCTGTCGCACTAAGATTAGAAGCTTGGATTGATTTTGCTTGCATTGTAATAGTAATAGTTGCTCCCATCAATTTTTCATCACTACTAGTTGAACCTTGTGTCCAGTTATCTTCAATGTCTTTTGACAAGGTGAAAGCACTTGCATTTATGGTTATATCTCCATTTTTTTTAGCAACACAAGTGTCAGCTCCTGAACCATAAATATATATATTTTCAGTGCCAGAAGCATACCAACCTTCTCCAGTTCCTGCTAATATACTATCCGCATTCAAACCTAATGTGGTGACATCTGCAATAGGTGAACCTTCGGAATCTTGTGCAGTAATAATAAATTTAATTGCAACATAGTTTCCAGCTGCATCGGTTGTATCAACTGTTAGTTTTGCTGCTCCTGCTGCTATTAATTGATCACCAGGCATAACATTAGTTTTTGTAAATTGAAATGTCTCGTCTGAATTCAATTTTACATAACCGGTAGTAGCAGTTCCTGTTCTAGCAGTAGCGGTAGCAGTAAAGTAAGCATAAGAGCCACCGAAAGCGAGCATAGCGACCATCACCACCGCCATTATAATGATGGCAAAGGTTGATTTAGACATTTTTCTTTTCTTTGTTTTTGTCATTTTTTACCCCTTTTATAAATTTTAATGGTTTCGACTAACCATTGTCCATACGGACTGATTTCATTCTATGTACAAATTTGCAAACAAAATGAAATCTATTTCGAATGAATGACATGCATTTATCAATTCATTCGGTGTTTGGAATACCAAACAAATTTGCAAATTTATTTGTGAGTTTTCACTCATTAAATATCCTACATCGACATCGGATATTTATAATTCAATTCTAAAATATTAAAATATATAAGTCAACTATTTTAAGGACATTTTAAAAAATATTTAAATATTTTTAATAATCTTTTTTTGCTATAAAATAGTATTCTAAATCATTTTTAAATCATTTTTTATATTCAGTCATTAAAAAAATTAATATAAAATAAATATCATTATCTTATATTAATTGTTATTTTAAAATATTTAAAAATTCATACGCTATAATTTAATCGGCATGCGATATGTCATGAGCTTGTTTTGAATATTGCAATGCTTCGTCTAGTTCTGTAATAATCTTTTTTATATCTGCTTGAAATATTTCATCAAGTGATTTACATTCTTTTGCCACTTGTTCACAAAATCTTTTGTAATTTTCTCCCCTTATATAGACATCTTTCCCATCTTCATATGATGAATCAAAGAAAACGTACCAACCTTTATTTTGTTCCCATTCTTGACCGATTCGTTTAATTTCCCAAACAGTGCGTTGAATGTCATCATATTTGTGATAGAACATAATTAGATTTTTTAAATCTTGATTGTTTTCTTTTATATCTGCTATTTTAGGTCGTATATCTTGCAAAATATCTTCGCACTCTTTACTCGTAATGCCATTTAAACTTGCTACTAATGAATCGTACTTTTCTTTAATATCAACATCTTTATAAAGATAATGACCTTGTTTCTCCATGAAATTAGGACGAACATATATCCTATAATTTCTTTGTAAAATCTTGCAACCACGATAAATTCTAATTAAATTGATTGCATCGCTCTCATCTAAACTTTCATAGACTTTTTTAAAGCGAATAGAATTTTTTAGTGGAATATCCATAGAATGATTGAGAATATGATACATTATCCATGTTTTGACTGCATAATCTTGCAAATTTTCAAGAGTTTTATGTCTATTAATCTTTGCTTGAACTGTCCTATTATTCCTATAAAATTGCGAAGACAATTCCGTCTCAGCATTGTCCAAACGTTTTGCCAATTCATCTAAATTTACATTACTATCTTTATTTATAAATGCAGGGAAATCTAAATCTTCAATGTCTTCCGCATATTTTTTGTAAAAATTATAAGTTATGTTTCTATACATTTCATAAACAGCTTGTGCATATTTTCGATATCTTATCCAATCCCAGATATCTGCGTCAAATTTTGCTTTCTTTTGTTTCTCTAAATAATATGAAGAATCAAATTCTTTTGGCAAAGAAATTGCAGTTTCTGTTTGATTTTGCTCAGATTCAGAATCTAATAATATATTGCCAGAAACTTTGCTGTCCCACTTCTTTGGGCGAACATATTCATTGGTTTCTTCATCTCTTTCGCCACTACTATAATACGCATAACTCATAATCAACTCCATTAATTTTATATTTTTCTTGTGTGCGGTTTTTATTCATTTATCAATCGCTTATACTTATATTTATCTTAATATATAAAATTTAAATAATCAATTCATTAAAACAATTGCTTTACTTGATTATTTCATCTATTTTACCGCCACCATAACACATTCCGTCTTCTGCATACAACACTGCGAATTGTCCCAAAGTGACCGCTCGTTGCTTTTGTTCAAATTCAATACGAATCGTGCTATCATTAATTATATTAACATAAACTTTTTGGTCTGGCTGTCGATACCGAAATTTTGCGTAAGCCGTAAATGGTGCATTCATTCTATCAGTTATCCAATTAAATTCCGTCACTACACATGCTGATGAAAACATTTCTTCACATTCACCACAATTTACTATTAATGTATTAGTTTTCACATCTTTGTCCACAACAAACCATCGATTATTATTATAGCCATCTTTGCCACCTATATTGAGTCCACGACGTTGACCTATTGTGTAATACATCACTCCATCATGCTCCCCTAACTCATTTCCTTTCAAATCAACTATTTTACCTTTGCTCGCTGGAATATAATTTTTTAAAAATTGTCTAAAATTTCGTTCCCCTATAAAACAAATTCCCGTACTGTCCTTTTTCTCCGCCGTCACTAGACCCAATTCTTTCGCAATTTTACGTACTTCTGATTTGTCTATATCTGCAAGTGGAAATAATGTATATTTCAATTGTTCTTGACTAAGCTGATTGAGAAAATATGTTTGGTCTTTGTTTTTATCATGTGATTTGTACAAATATACTTTGCCATCTCTATCAACTCGTTTACAATAGTGACCAGTCGCAATATAATCCGCACCTAATTCAAGAGCATGACGCAAAAATGGACCAAATTTTATTTCTTTATTACATAAAACATCAGGATTAGGAGTCCTGCCTCGCTCATATTCTTCTAAGAAATACTTGAACACTCTATCTTGATATTCTTTTGCATAATTTACAGTATAATAAGGAATACCTATCTTGTTTGCAACTCTCTTTACATCTTCAAAATCCTGCTCCGCTGTACAATTACCATTCTCATCATTTTCTTCCCAATTAAGCATGAAAAGACCAACGACATTATAGCCTTGTTTTTTCAACAAGTATGCCGCTACGGACGAATCCACTCCCCCACTTAATCCTACTACAACTGTTTTCATGTACATTTCCTTTTTATTTATCACCATGGTAAACTGACAGGAATTTTAAATTTATTTAAAGCAACTTTTGCAATATCAATTATCCACATAAATAGCACAATTCCCCATATAAGAACTAAAAATGTGAATACTTCCCACAATTCACCACTTGGATTTAAATTTAGAACATTAGTAATGATTGCATTTATCACACCAATAATAAAGAATATTGTAAAGAACACCCCTCTATGTGTTTTACCAACATAATAGTTATTCGCTCCCATAAAACCTAAAAAAACTGTAAGTAAAGTCAATTTTGTCCTGCTAACATCTTTCGGACAACCCTTCCTATATACTACTCTATCCTTTTCTCCCATTTTTAATGCAATTTTGGCCTCAGCATTTGTCGCATTCTCAAATTTAACAAAATTGAGCCTACAACTTGGACATACCATTATTTCTTTTGGCATTTTTGTATTACATCTTGGACAACGTTTGTTTTCAAAAATGTTCATGTAGTTATTATAGCATATATCCTTATATTTGTAAAGATAAGAAAAGTTTTTATATTACTAGATTTTTTTTTATTTTTGTTATAAACTATAAATAGTAGGAGTTAATTATGATTATTATTTCATGTGACCATGCCGGCTTTGATTATGCTCAAAAAATAATGAGTTATTTTGACAAAAAGAACATTGAATATAACTATATGGGTCCCGCTTCATACAACAAAGAGGACGATTATCCTGACTTTATCATTCCTGCCAGCAAAGAAGTTTTAAAAAACAAAGACAACTGGGGAATCTTCATTTGTGGTAGCGGAATTGGTGCAAACATCGTGGCTAACAGATTTAAAGGTATAAGAGCGGTATGCGCCTATGATTACACTGTTGCCTATCTGGCTAGGAAAGACGAAGATGCAAATGTTTTAACAATCGGTAGCAGATTAACCAGTTTTAGAGCTGTATTAAAAATTATAAAGGTCTTTTTAACAAGTGAATTTGAGGGCGGAAGACACATTAGAAGAATCGCTAAATATTAAATTAAAAAACCAAGCAAATTGCTTGGTTTTTTATCTAATTATGTAAATGATTAATTATAAACTTATATAATTACAGAAATTTAACAAACAATTAAACTAGAATTTCGGAGTGTACTTTGAATCAGCGCTAGACAAATCCTGAATATATGCATTATGTAATCCCAAATTTAATGCGTGATTGACAACTCGTTTATATTCTATTGGTCTTATTTTCCTATTGATTTCAGGATAATTTTTTGCATCATATCTGGGCTCATACTGACTCATGATGCTAACTATACTATCTTTACCAAGATTCTTAGCAATAAAATCTAAGCATTTAATACTATCAGACGTGTGAGTTGGTAAAATTAAATGTCGTATAATCATTCCTTTTTTCATCAGTCCGTTTTCTATTATATCCACTGGTTGTTGTTCTTTCATCTTCATTATTGCGATATGACTATTTTCTACATAATCTTTTGCTCTGCTATATTTTAAAGCTAGTGCATTGTCCGAATATTTTAAATCCACTAAATATATGTCCACCAAGCCAGATAACATTTCTACCATTTCACTACTCTCATATCCGTTTGAATTCCAAACGATAGGAATCTTTGGTTTGTATATTTTTAACGCAGTAGCTATCTGATAAGCAAATTGAGTTGGAGAAACAAGATTAATATTATGTGCTCCAATTTTCTCAAAATGTTTAAAAATATTTATCAACTCATCAACAGTGCACTCTTTTCCTTTGCCGCCCTGACTGATTGGATAGTTTTGACAAAAAACACATCTTAAATTGCAGCCAGAAAAAAATATTGCCCCACTTCCTCTCGTTCCGCTAATGATAGGTTCTTCATACCTATGTAGCATAACTTTTGCCAATTTTAATCTCTCGGTTTGCTTACAATAACCTAATTTTTCTTTTCTATCTACATTACATTGCCTTGGACAAAAATTGCATATCATGTTATTAGTCTAGAACATACAGATTGTTTTGTCAACTGAGTTCTACAAAATAAAACTTGTACATATAATGAATTGAGGTAAATGATATGAAAAAGAAAATTTTAGTATTTATGTTACTTGCTATCAGTTTAATTTCGCTATCCGCCTGTGGAAGTACAAAAATCAATTTATCAGATTATCTGATAGAAAAACGTACAAGCTTATACACCGCAGAAGATGAACTATACTCTGTCACCTTCTCTTCTGGTACACGAGAACAAGATTACCAATTAGATGGAATTATAAATGATATGGTAGATTTTGGCATCATAACCTTATCAAGATTGGATAATAATCCGCTTGCAAATGACACCTATACTTATACCGTTCAAATAAACGACCAAACATATACGGGATTTTTAGAGCCAAGCAGTGTAGATAATTCTTATTTGGCAGATATCGGTGCAGCAGCACCAAGTGATGCTAGTATCACAGTGCAAATAACATTCACGGGATACAGTTTCAACAAAGAATTAACTAATACTTCAAGCCTTTTCTCAGTGAATGGAGAAAAAGCCATTGAGATAGCAAATGAAGAATTGAAAGAAGAATTAAAGAATATAACTTCGGACAAAAACACAAAAATTGAAGTCGTTATGAAAAACTTAAAAGATTATTCCAATAGCGAAATAAAAAATTATTATTGGTATATTGGTGTAATATCAACAAATGGTGAAACATTAGGAATTTTAATTGATGCCGGAACTGGCGATGTAATAGCAAAAAAAGTTTAGATGAAAATCTAAACTTTTTTATAGTTTGGAATTAGATGTTTATGCTTATTAATAAAGTTAAATGCATCATATATACCTTTTTCTATATTAGTAGATTGTAAAATTTCTGATACCGTCTCAATGAAATTAATTCCATCAAATTTTACACAACTTAAATAACATGGAGCAATTGTTATCTTTATATCCAACAATCTAACAACAGCCTCTCCTACCAACATGGAAAAATTACTAAAAAATTCATTTTTATAATTGTAAATACATTTAATACCCAAAACTTTACATAATTTTGCTACACAAATTTCTTTTATTGTTTCATCTATTGTTTTGCTGAATAAAAATGGTCTATCCATATTCATAAACTTGCAAACTTTTTGAATGATAAAATCAGTTGACATCTCCGTTTTCGTGTCAATTTCAAAATATAAATTATTCATATTTAAGAATATAAGATATTTTTGTACAAAAGTCAAATAATTTTGTACAAAAATATTAAATGTTTGATACATTTGCTAAATTTACATGTTCTCTTTCATATCTTAATTTCATTTCTTTATACTTTTCGCTTAAATCAAATATGTATTTTTGCTTACCTTCTAATGATAATGTATTGTAATATTTATTATCTATCAATTCTTTTATAGGATTGATTATTATTTCATCACTAGATAATATTTTGCATACACGTTCGTATAACTCCTGGTCGTATACACTAAAACTGACTTTTGAATATGGTATTTGATTGAATATTGATTTTTCTCTATTATAGTTTTTCATACGTGATTTGGCATCTCTTGCCATAAAATACAATTTACCTTTAACTTTTCTTCTCATTTTTTGTTTCCCCCACTGATAAATATACTAGATAGTGAGAGTATATCAAAATATTTTTGATGAATTAATTTGTCTTATTTTGTCTAATTTTAAATATAGATTTGTTTTATAAGCGATTAATCAAATTGCTCAGAATAATATAAAAGGAGATATATTACATAAAAAAAGTGTACTTATTGTACACTTTTATTCTTTAAATTCATAACCACATTTTTCACAAAATGCTGCTGCACCACTGTTTTTCGTTTTACAATTTGGGCATTCTTTTAGTCCTAATCCAGTTTGTTGTTTAGCTCCACAATGTTCACAATATTCTGCCTTTTTCGTAATTACTCTGCCACATTTATCACATAATCTAGTATTAGCGATTCCTTTTGCCTTGTTTCCATCTCGCACACTTTTTGAAGAGCCAATTAAACTAAATGAAAATAAAATTAAGAAAATTCCAAACAAAGCCAATAATAAACCAACAATACTAGCAACCGTAATAATCACATATTTTGACCAATGTGACATGTGCATAACAGCATATATGCCACCATAAATTGCACCACCTGCAAGAGCAATAATAATCAATGCAACTAATACAAATACGAATTTGCCATATCTTTTTTCTCTATAACTAAACAATCCCATAATTCACCTACTTATTTAATCTTTTCACCACAGTCTGGACAGAATTTTGCTTTGGCATTTAATTCTTTTCCACATTTTGGACAGGTTATTTTTTTAACATCTAACTTTTCGCCACAATTAACGCAAAATTTGCTACCCTTACTAATTGGTTCACCACATTTAGGACAAGATAATGCCTGAGTTGCACCACACTCTGGACAAAATTTTGATTTACCAGGTATGCTAGCCCCACACTTAACACATTGAATTACTGTCTGACGTTTATTATCTTTTGCCCCCGCAATTGATTCTGTAAATAGATTGCCCATATTATAACCAGCACCAAGACCAACTCCTAGTCCTGCTAATCCGCCACCACTAGGATTTTTTGCAATATCTCCCATAGCATTAGCAGCTTTGTATTGAGTGTATGTACCCATTTTATCACTAATAACACCCATCTTTGTACGTTCATCAAGCATTTTCTCTACATCTTCTGGCAAAGACAAATTCTCTATAACGAAATTTGAAAGTTTTAATCCAATAGGAGCAAATTCTTCCACGCTATTCTTTTCTACGATGTCTGCCAAATCACTATAATGCGCAGCCAAATCAAGTGCTGATAATTTGCTTTCTCCAATAGCATCGGTTAAAAGTTGTATTAGAGTGGATTTATATTGTGTTGCAATATCATTAACTCTATAAATTGCATTTGTTCCAAACACTTCTTTCATAAATTTCGTAGCATCTTCTACCTTGAAAGCAAATGTTCCATATCCCCTTAAACGAATATTGCCGAAATCTACATCTCGCATCATAATAGGGTTTTGAGTTCCCCATTTTAGTCCCATGAAACGTTTAGTATTTACAAAATAAACTTCTGCTTTTATTCTAGAATTACCTAATGTACTTAAACTAAGTAATTTTGTCAAGAAAGGTATATTTTCAGTAGACAACTTGTATGTACCAGGTCCAAATACATCTGCAATTTCACCCTTATGAACAAACATTGCAACCTGACTCTCTCTAACAACCAATGTAGAGCTATTCATTATTTCATCTCTATCTGTGAGTGGATAGCGGTATACTATAATATCATTACTACTATCTTTCCATTCAATCACTGATAAAAATTGTTTTTTAAAAAATCCCATATTTACTCCTTTATTATTTAATAATATTATTTCATATTATTAAAATTTCGTCAAGCAATTTGACTATCTACGCCTTCTTGGAGGCCTGCCTCCACGCAATCCTCTCAACATTCCTCCCATCATCATGCCTCCCATCATTCCGCCTAGCATTCCGCCAAAATCAAAATCATCGTCACTATCAATATCTCTTTTCGGTGGAACAATATCAGGCACGACATGCTCTTTATAGTAAACATTAGGCGTGCCACAATATGAACAGACTTTTTCGTCTTGCTTTATAGATGCTCCGCAACTTGTACATTTACCATTAAATTTTTTTTCTTCTTCTAAATTTTTCTCCATAAGTTCCTTTATATTAATATAATATCATAATTAAGTTGAATTTGCAAATAATTATATATTTATTTCTTTTTAATTCGCCATATCTTTTCTATTATTGTTCTTTATTAATTTGGTTTCTTTTTTATCTGTTTTTAATTCAGTATCAGTTAATTCAGTTATATTATTAGAAGCAGATAATTCTTCAATTTTTTCATTTTTGCCTTCTAGTTTCTTATTCTCAATTTTGTTTTCATCTATACTTTCAGTCATAACCTCTTGCATATTTATTTCTTCCTTTCTTTTATGCTCTTCGTTAGAAGTTTCGTCCTGATTATTATCTGAATTTGTAATATCTAATTCTTTATTTTCAAGCATCACAACAGATTGGTTAGAATTTAGCAATTTTGCTTCCTCACTCAATTTTGTCGTACTCGGATTTTCATCTTTTGTTTCCTTATTAGTTTTGTCTTTCTTTTTAAATAATACCTTTATAATCTCATCAATTTTATTCTTGTATCGTACACTTAGGTAGAATAATATTGCAACTAAGATTATTAATATTCCCCACACAATCAATCCCCAACCATGGAAAGGAATAATTGCACCACTGCCAAAAAATACCGTACAAGCAATACCTACTCCTCGAGCCAATAGATTTGTCCATAAAAAGAATGAAAAACTCATATTTGTCAAGCCCGCCACAACGCATAAAATATCATCTGGAAACATTGGGAATAACATCATCAAGAAAAACAGATATTTACCATTGCTCATTCTGTCTATCCATTTTTCACTGCTTTCTTTTCCTATCATCCAATTTAAGAATCTACGTCCAGCTTTTCGTCCTATCCAGAACATTATAATACTACCTAGCATCACAGCAATATAACTCATTATGAATGCTGGCCATCTACCAAATATTACCGCTCCCGCTATTGTCACAAATATCGCCGGTATCTGCAAAACTGTCGTCTGTAAGATTTGAAGCAATATGAATATTAAAAAACTAAAAACTCCACCACTTTGTACAATTTCTCTAATTTTATCCATTGAATTTACTTTTTCCCACAAGCCAGTAGCTTTTAAAATCAAATAAATTGCAGCAAAAATAATGGCAAGCACAATAATAAATAAACAAGCTCGCATTATTTTTCCATGCGTGGTTTTAGTATCAAACAATTTTTTAATTTTATCTTTCATCTTTAATTATTATATTCTAACCAATTATAAATAATTTAGTTTATTAAAGATTATTATAATAAATTTATATAAATATTGTAAAACAATCTATAACAATTTATTAAAATATTGAATATGCAAAACTAATTAATCAATATTAAAATAAACTTAAATTTTATTAAAACTCAATATTATCAATTAATAAATAACTACAAAATTTTCAAACACCTTGTACTCTCTATCAAAATTTTTTGAAAATTTTGAATTGTATTCATCTAATGGCATTATATATGTTTTATTGTCTGAAATTGTAGTTATATCTATCAAAAATCTATAATTATTATAGCTAGATGTTTTTCTATAATAGTTATCTAGAAAAATTCTTGTATTTAGATATCCTTCTGGACTTTCGCTATCAACAATTAAACAGTAGATATATGGTTCAGATATTTCATCGCTAAAATAAATTAATTCATTACCGGCAATCTGATTTGCATAACTTATACTTTCCATTAATCCATCATTAAACTGAGATGAAATTTCTTTATTCCAAACTGAAAAATACAAAGAACAAAAAGTTATAAAGAGTAATAAAACAGATACTGCCGTTAAAATGAAAGTTTGCTTTGAATTATAAACAAAATAGTAAAAACCATAAGTTAAAAATACAATATACGGAATCCAAATTATATTTATTTTATTGATGTTAGGTTTATATATTAATAATGTTATGAAAAGTCCAATTAATAATGAAATTAAGAATACAAAAAGTGAAAAATTAAATTCTTTTCTTATATTTTTAATAGCCACAATTATTCCGTATATCATAATTGGAAACATAACTATATACATAATACCGAGTGAATAAATTGAATTATGTGTAAAACCATCATTTTGTGTAAAGAATAACAAAGGAATTTTAATTAAATTTTTAAAAAAATTAGAAAATCCTACTTCACCAACTCTGTATTGAGATAATTTAGGGATTGTAATAGCTCCAATATGTATTTCTTCTATCCAGCCATAGTTAACCATTAAGAAAAGAATAAGAGGCAAAGCAAACAAAAATAATAATATATTAGATATAATGAAATATTTCCAATTCACTCTTTTTTTGACAATCCAATAAATGTAAATTACAATCAACACCAATGGTATGAATATATATGATATAGCATAAGTATACAGCGTTATACCAAATAATATACAAGCAGGTATCATAAATTTTTGGTTATCATTTGCTTTCATCAAAAAAATAATTGAAAACAAAAACATATATGGAAATAAATTGCAATCTAAACCCCATCTCGAAATCATAATGGTATAAGGTACTAATGAAAAAACTGCCATTCCTATTAACGAAGCAAATTTGTTTTTTGTGATTAATTTAATCAAATAATAAAAAGCAAATATTCCACCAATAGAAAATAAAAGCATCACAATTCTAGCTGAAAAAACATTCATTCCAAAGATTGCAATAAACGGGATAGTTAAATATGCCAATAATGCACTTTGACCACTTCCCCATGCTTCAAGATAAATCGGATAAGAATGTCCGTTTCTATCAATTCCATAATGTAATAAAGAGTATGCATCATAAAGCATAGATGCTTCATCAACATTTAAACCTGCGGGAACATATACAAACAATATTACCCTAACTAAAATTGCAACTAATGCTATAGCCCAAAAAATAATGTAAAACCATTTTTTATTATCTAAAAATTCACTAATTTTTGTAAGATTATTTTTTCTATAATATATTGCTGCAACAATTAATAAAATTAATGATATAATATTTGCAATCAATGAAATTGCACTGCCATAATTTATATACGATAAAATTAAAAAAAGAAATACAAGAGCAAATAAACAAATTAAAAATATTGATTTTTTTTTAATCATTGACATACTCCTCTATCTTTAAATTCTTATTGCGTTCATTCTTTACAATTGCTAATATAATAAATACTAATGTAATGGTATTAACAATGATTGCAAATGTTCTTGTGACGTTTTGATTAAAAAATAAATCATAAGAATGACACACACTTAAATATACTGCAAAATTCATAAATACTGAAATCAACATGTTAATTTTGTTTTTATTTACGCAAACATTAATAATACTTAGCATTAATGCAATGTAAAAGAATCTATCCAACATCTTTGGCATAAAGAATACCATAGTAAATGCAAATACCATTCCATAGAATACTAAATCATTTTTTGTTAAACCATATTTTTTGTATCTTTTAAATACTAAAAACAAAATTATAAAAAGCATTATCATTGTTAATGCTAAATGTGATATCATCAAAACATTTTTTATTGAACTGTTGTCTAAATCTAAAAGCATATAAATTTGACAAATATTTGCACAATTGCCAGCAAGTCTATTATCTTCAGTACTTTGATTTATATATACTGTTAATAAATCTAAAATTGAACGTCCTGAAATAGCCGGTATTAAATTGATGCAATACATAACAGGCACAATCCAAATATCTTTCCATTTTAAGTATCTATCACCATTTTCGTCTTTTATTATTAACATTACAAATAAAATTGGTACAATAAATAAAAATTGTAATTTAAAAGCAAAACTTATACCCAAAAACATAAAACACAATTTTGATTTTTTGTTAATTGCAAAATAAAATGCAAGCAAAGCAAATGACGTATATATTGCATCACATTGCCCCCAAGCAGTATATTCGATTAAAACCATAGGTAATAACAAAATTGATACAAAAATTAGATAATTAAAATTAGTTTTTTTGATAGAAGAAATTATTTTTGTAATAATGAATGCCAATAATAATGAAAATAAAAATGTTATTAATTTTATTCCATATAAATCAGTGAATCCAAGTTTTGCCATTAATATTAAAAAATAATTATATGCAGGCGTATAATTACTAACGTCAATGATTCCATATAAAGCATCTTTAAGATTATGTGTAGAATAATATCCATACCATTTACTTAAATATTTGATATAATCATTAGACTCCCACACAACAAATAATAAAGACATAATATAGATAAATAGCAATGCAATGTAAAAATACGTTAATTTTTTATATCTTTTAGTGTCATTTTTGATAATTGAATTAGTTCCCAAAATCGCTATTATAAATAAAGGTATAAAAATTAGAATTGAATACAACGACAAATCCATTACATCAAAAGAATTCCATTTTATATAAATAATTGGAATTATTAATAATGCAAAAGAAATAACTAAAATAGTAATAACTGTAATATTGAAAAATAAATTTTTTAAATTAGAATTGTAAATTCTTGCTCTATCTTTTAACATCGTAAACCCCAAAATCATTATAAAAAAACTTGTATTAATTTGTCAAATAATAAAAAATAATTTTAATAATTAATGAAACTATCTTAATTAAAATCATTTAATCGCTATTTTACTGAATCTATTTTGATTAGATTTGTACAACCATTTTTCTTTGGTGTACCACATGTTATTACAATAGTATCGTTGACCTTTGCATATTTTTTTCTTTTCACCAACTCGTTTGCAATTTCAAACATTTCATCAGTTGAATTGTATTCACTTGTCAATACTGGAATTACTCCCCAAGACAACTCTAACTGACGATATACTTTTTCATTTGGTGTTGCACCTATTATTGGAACAAATGGCCGATATCTACTAATCATTCTAGCACTCATTCCTGATTGAGAGAACACTACTATCGCTCTTGTATTTTGAATTAAACTTGCATTTACTGCACTGTGAGATACTACATCTGTTGTATTTGTAATCTTATAGTTGCCTGACAAAAATCGCTTTGCATAATTAATATGTTTTTCTGTCTCTGTTGTAATCTTTGCCATTGTCTCCACTGCTTGAACAGGGAATTTACCCATAGCAGTTTCGCCTGAAAGCATAACTACACTTGTACCATCATATACTGCATTTGCTACATCGCTAACTTCTGCGCGGGTTGCACGATTATTATATATCATGCTCTCTAACATTTCGGTTGCAGTGATGACCGCTCTACCTTTTTCCTTAGAACGTTTTATTATATTTTTTTGTAATTCTGGCAACTTTTCAACAGGCACTTCAACCCCAAGGTCCCCACGTGCCACCATTATTCCATCAGAAGCATCAATAATTTCGTCAAGGTTTTTTACTCCACAGCTAGATTCAATTTTGGAAATAATTTTCATATCTCCACCATTTTTTTCTATAAAACTTCTAAGAGCAAACACATCTTCTTTACAATTAACAAAACTAGCAGCAATCAATTCAACATCATTTTTTATACCCCAAAGTATATCTTGTTTATCTAAATTATTTAGATATGGTGTACTATATTTCACATTAGGTATGCTTAAACTTTTTCTATTTGATAATACACCAGAATTCATCGCTTTCGTTATAACATCTTGCCCTTTCACTTCAAGTACTTTGAAAGTCAGCAATCCATTAACTGCCAAAATCTTATTACCTGCTTTTATGCATTTCACAATCTCAGGAGTGTTGAAACTAACACTTCTTTCATCCCCAACTATATCTCTACCTGTGAAAATGAACTCCTGACCCTTTTTGATATTTACACTATCATTAACAAAGGTCTTAACTCTTACTTCTGGACCACGAGTATCAATCATTATAGGTAAAGGGACTTTCATTTCCTTTCTAATTCGTTTTACATTTTTTAAAATCTTTTCCATATCCTCAATTTTTGCATGTGAAAGATTTATTCTGACAATATTCAATCCTGCTGATACTAATTTTTTCATAACTTCATATGAATTGCTGGCTGGACCAATTGTGCCAATTATCTTAGTTTTTCTCATAACTCTCCTCAAATAATATTCAAACTCATTATACCATAATTTATAAAAAAACAAAATAATTTAAATTAATATTATAAATTTAGTTAAAATTTATATATTATTTATAATTTTTTATTATTTTTACAAATTTCAATTATGTAATATTATTTTTTATTTTTATTTAATAACTTAATATTATATATTCTCATCACAATCTCAATAATTATTTTAAATCTTATATAAATTTGGATATATTCAATAAATTTTTAAATTTAATATTGAAATAAAAAAATTTTATGCTATAATATTTATATGGGGATGAATTAGTTTCGACTGATATAAACCTAAATTATACGCACGTCGTGTGGTGGCACGTTAAATACACAATTCGTTAACGACGAATAAAAATAAACGCAAACGAAAATAAATTAGCTTACGCTGCTTAGCGTGGCCGTCAGTTTAGTGGTACCGATACATTAAAACCTGGCGTCAAATATCGGTGAACGTCATTGTGTATTTCCTTGTGCACAGTGATGACAAAAAAGGATAGCATTTATTCAGTGTCAATGTTAGTGAATATTTGTGAATATAGTCATTGACTAAACGTGTAGTGTATGATTTATATTTATGTTAGGACACGAGTGCAACTCTCGTCATCTCCACCAGATGTCAAAATTTGTAGAAAAAAAAGTAGTTAGATAACTCTAACTACTTTTCTTATTTATAATCTCCATTGTGTTATTTGGATATTGTTTAACAAAATCTTGAATAACATCAAAAATAATTCTCCATTTGTAATCATCAAATGTTTTTTCTTGTTTTATTATTTCTAAATCAAAATTAATAAAAACATATTTAATATTTTTATCATTATTATACCACAAAAATTCATCTAGCATATCCGCATTATAATTTAAATTCTCATATGCTTTCCAATCTCCAAAACTTTTTCCATCTAAATCCTTATAGATTTGAACATAAAAGTCTTTATAACTTTCATACATTTGTTTATCAAAAATTATTTCTTTCATAACAAACTCCTTATTTTATATAAATAAATTCACTTTCACCATGATTAATTGAATAAAACATTAAACCATCATTTGAATAATATAGTCTTTCACTATATCTTAATCCACTTGAATAATCAACATCACATTCATACCAAATTCTTCCTTCTTTTTCTGGCAAATATCCTTCTCTATTATAAAATCTATTTCCGCCAATCATTTTATTTGGAGCAAACTTTGATAAATCTTCACCTCTAGACCAGCCATATTTTTGTATTGCTTCTTCTTTTGTTATATAATAATCTGGCAATTTACCATATACCTTTAAGTGGACATCCGGTGCTTGAAATCCTTTGTTTGATATACTTCCAGCAGGTTTTGTTTCAATGTCTTTATATTTACAATCACATCCAAAATGAGCAGGTAAAAACACTTCTTCACCATTTTTATAAATTTTTAAATTTCTTTTAGGGCAATCAATACAAGGATTTTTACAACTTCCAACATGAATATATTGTAAAAAATCTGCAGTTGATTTATTAAAATTAAAAATTTGTTTTACTTTATCTTTGATATTATCTAAAACACCCATATTATAACATATCTCCCAAATTTTTTAAAGATAATATCATATAAAATTTTGATTTAATCTAAAACCTTACATCAAGTCAAATATTGATTAATTTAAAATGTTGTGCTATAATGCTTTTATGAAAAAAGAAAGATATGCTTATGTTGAATATAAAGATTGTTCATCAAAACTTTGGATTTATAAATGTGATGAGGGTTTTTCTGTTAATGACATTGTTGAAGCTCCAACTTTTGATTATGCTTACAATAATATTGCGATTATTAAGAAAATTAAATATTTAACCGACAAACATTTACCAATTGATAAAGATAGAATTTTATCTATTTCAAACAAATTAAATAAACACGAGTTCGATAAATATTTTAATCCTTTAAGCTTTATGAAAAACTATATAAATAAAGAACATTTAAAAGAATGGACATTACCAAGCAAAAACAATTGGGTTGAATTTTATAACTCTACATTTGGTGGACAAATTAGTTATGAAGAAGATGGAGTTTTAATCTGCTCTTTAGGCAATTGCATAAATGACGATTTTTTTGAAGAATACACTATAACGAGTCGTAAAAACTTACAAATAAAATTAAAATTTCTTAAAACCGCATTATCAGAATTGTATTACAACATCATTAGCGAAGATCAATTTAAAGAGTTATTAGACATCGTTTAATTATTTTCGACTGACGTTAAACTTGCTCCACCAAAAAAAGCCACCCTCGATGGTGGTTTTTTATTATTTTTTATATATTCGAAAAAACTTTTTTATTTTATGAAAAGTATATTGTTAATCTTGCTTTTTACATTCTTTTTTGTTGAGATTGATGCTTTTGAGAACATATTCTACTCCATGTTCTCTAATTGTTTTACACAAATTATCTCTGCCTTGTTTTGATTCTTTTAACATTGTACGCACAAATGCGTATCTTGGAAGCCTAGAACCAACAATATCACTCAACTGTTCATCATCAATTGAATCATATTTCTTAATCAACAATTCTACTGCAATTCCAATACATATTTCGTCATTATTAAATTCGGATTCTGCGAATTCTGACAATGAATCTAACTCCGCTGCATTAATAGTATTAAAAACTCTATTATATACAGAAAACTCTGAATCTTTTAAATTCGATATATCTGGATTTATATTAAATTTTTCAATCCTATTCACGCAAGATTTTAATTCGTCTCTATAATATTTTTCCAACATTTTAGCAATAGCTCTTGACATAAACTCTCCTTAATTTTTGCAAGTATATCATAATTAAATTAGATGACAATAAGATTAGGAAAAATTTTTCTTTTTATCTAATTCTCGTTTCTTAATAGCTTCACGTTTGTCATACAATTTCTTACCTCGTGCAATTGCTATTTCTACTTTTAAATTACTTTTAACAAAATATGCCCTAGTAGGTACAATAGTTAAATGTTCTGTTTCAACTTTTTTCTTTATTTTTTCAATTTCTTGTTTGTGTAATAAAAGTTTTCTATCTCTTCTAGTCATCTCATGATTGCTGCTTGAATCAAATGAATTTGCATATTCCTTTATATAACTATTTCTCAAAAAACATTCATCGTTTTTAATGAAACCATAACAATCATTAATAGAAAAATGCCCTAATCTAACTGATTTGATTTCATCACCTGTTAGGACTATTCCTGCTTCAAACTTATCTAATAATTCATATTCAAATTTTGCTCTTCTATTTTCTGCAACCAATTTCATACAAATATTATATCATAATTTTAAACACTTTGTAAATTATAATTATTAATCTAAAAATATTTTAATTGATAAAATAATTAAAATATTAAAAAATATTCTAAAATTAATTAGAATATTTATTTTTATAATAATAATTTATATTTATTTTAATATTTTATTAATTTTTTTATAAATTAATATTATCTTTTTTTTCTTTTATTTTTGTTTGATTTAGATTTTGTAGTTTTAGATATCTTTCTTGTCTGTTTTTTTGTCCTATTATCCTTTTTCTTTATGACAAAACTTCCTAATGTATTTTTCTCTACTCCTACCAATTCAAAATCAATTTGCCTTAGTTTTGTATTTGCGTTGGCAACAATCACTTTTAATGTATCTCCAATTGTATAATGATGATTATTTCCTTTAAGAGTCATAGACATGTCATCATATTCATATTCATCACTTGGAAGATATTCTAATCTCACCAAACCTTCTACTCCATTTTCTAGTTCAACAAAAATACCAAACTCTTGTACCCCAGAAACAGTGCCAACAAATTGCTCTCCTATGAACTTAGTCATATATACAGCTTTCTTATAATCGTCAACTTCTCTTTCTGCTTCATCTGCTGTTTTTTCTGTTTCACTCGACTGTTCGCTCGCTTGTGCCACAATAGGTGTATACTTTAATTTTAAATTTTGAATTGGAACACCACGCAAATGATTTTTAATAATTCTATGAATTAACAAATCTGGATATCTTCTAATTGGACTAGTAAAGTGGCAGTAATACTCACTTGCTAAGCCAAAATGCCCTAAGCATGTAGGTGTATATCTAGCTTTCATCATCGAACGTAAAATTAACTTTGTCAAAGTGGTTTCATTTGTTTTTCCCTTGATTAATTCAATTATTTTTTGATAACTTGCCGGCACATCTCCGTCAATCTGCAATTGATTAGCTACCCCCATATTTTTTAACATATTTGATAGCCTTAACACTTTTTCACTATCTGGTTTTTCATGCACACGATATACAAAAGGTATTTTTAAATCAAAATACGTCTTTGCAACACATTCATTTGTTAAAATCATTAAACTTTCGATTATTTCATGTGCTTCATCTTGCACTCTTTTTTCTATGCTGACTATTTCACCAGAAGCATTCTCCAAAATATAAGGTTCTGGAATATCCATTCTTATCTCGCCGCGAGCATGACGTTTCATTAGCAATTTTTTAGAAATTTCTTGATAACATAAAATATCATCATAAACATCGTGATATTTTTCTATTAAGAAATTATCTCCCTCTAAAATATTTTTAATTTCAGTATATGTCATTCTATGATTACTATGGATTATTCCTTCAACTATTCTATGTTTTAAAACATTGCAATCTTTATCCAAATCAATGATTACACTTAATACAAGTCTATCTTTACCCTCGCTAAGTGAGCATACTCCATTTGACAACTCTTTTGGAAGCATTGGTATAACCTGGTTTGAAAAATACACACTTGTTCCTCGTCGATATGCTTCCTTATCCAAATAAGAATTTTCTTTCACATAATCAGAGACATCTGCAATATGAACTGATAATCTATATCCTCCATTATCAATGCGTTCCACAGCTATTGCATCGTCAAAATCTCGTGCATCTTCTCCGTCTATTGTAATCACTCGTTGAGAAGTAAAATCTTCTCTATTTTTATATTGGCTCTTATCAACAGTTTGCGAAATTGAACGTGCCTCTTTTAAAGTATTAGGGTCAAATTGTTCTATTAGATTAAATGACCTAATAATTGATAGTTGCTCCGCTTTTGGAGTGTTTGCAAGACCTAATATTTCCACCACCTTTCCACGAACTTCTTTGCTGTCCATTGAATCCATGTCAAGTTCAACCCATACTTTTTCATTGTTCTTCGCATTCTTGCTGTCATTTTTTAGAATTCTAATTTGAGGTAATTTATCATCATCTGGGAATACAACATTTTTGCTTTTACCCTCAATATAGGTTCCCACTATATGCGTAGTATTGTGACGTAAAACTTTCACAACCTTTCCTTCAATCTCCTCATCTGATTTACGATTGATAATTTCTACCAAGCAATCATCTCCATCGTATGCACCATTTATTGCAAATGCAGGAATAAAAAAATCTGGATAACCTTCCACATTTGCAAATCCATAGCCTTTTCTATTTAAAGTAATTTTTGCCTTAAAAAATCCTTTATCCGCTGAAATAGAAATCTTCTTTTCATCATCTAAAAAGAGACTTCCGTCATGAATAAGCGAATTGATTTCATTTTTTAAATCAATTACAGACTCTCCTGTCAATTTTGATAATGCCTTAGCAAGTGCATCAATTTTTAAATATATAAGATTGTTTTCTCTAATAAGTTTAACTATGTCCATATAATTATTTTAACAATTAATTCAATAAATAACAAATCATATCAAACAAAAAACAAAAAAAATAGATAATTTTAATATAAACTATATAAATTATCTATTAAAATCAAATTGAAATAAATGTTTTAGCATTTTAATAAAGTTTAGGTATTTTCATAAATACAAAGTACAATATACTAAACAATACAATTAAACCAACAGTTATATAAATCAATCTAGTAATTCTGCCTTCACGAGAACCAGATTTGTTTTGTGCATAATAACTATCTTGATTTCCTGTAATAACATTATTAGTATTGCTTCCACCTGTTATTTGCATGAATACCAAAACTACTAAAATTAATGCCAACAATGCTAACAATACTAAGCATATACGTTCAAATATAGGAAAAGTTCTACTCATCCATGCTGGAACTGTTGCCAATAAAAAATTCATATTTCCTCCAAATGCTTAAATAGTATAACATAAATTACTATTATTTACAAGTCTTTTTTATTATTTTCTAATATAAGTGAGCCAAACAAGAAGTGCAAATAGCAATACAGCCAAAATCATCATACTAACCTTGACAAATTTTTTGTTGGCTTTACTATTCTCTTTAAAGAAAGTCATAACACACAATAGAATTGCTGCAAGCAAAACTAGCCATATGGCAATAAACCAACCTTTGCTCATCTCCTGTATAAAATTAATAAATTGATAATAATAACTTTTTAACATAATTTTCCCTTAACGTTAATTTTAATATCAAACGAATCTAATATTATTAGAATTTTAACAAAAAGTTAAAGGAATGTCAAGGCGATTATAATAGCAAACTCTTTCCTGTAAAACTTTTATTTGGTTTTAATTGCAATAAATTTAAAAATGTAGGTGCAACGTCTTTCAATTCACCATACTTTTTGAATTTGTATTTTTTATCCTTTTCTACTGCTAGACAAAATACTCTATTGAAAGTATGTGCTGTGTGTGGTTCTCCCGAAATTGTACGCATCATTTCACTATTGCCATGGTCGGCAGTTATTAATAAAAAATATCCTGTTTTCTTTGCGTATTCTACTACCTTTTTTACACATCTGTCTAGTTCCTCTAATGCTTCAACAGTCGCTTCATAATTTCCAGTATGTCCAAGCATATCAGGATTTGAGTAATTAACAATTATAGCATCATAATTTTTATCCATAGCTTTTATTATCTCTTTTGTGATTTCTCCTGCTCTCATTTTAGGAGTTTTGCTAAAATTATCAACTTTTATAGTAGGAATATGAACTCTATCTTCGTTTTCAAATGGTTCTTCTCTTCCGCCATTTAAAAAGTAAGTGACATGTGCATACTTGGTGGTTTCGCTGATTTTTATTTGCTTTTTCCCTTGTTTTGATAGATATTCACTCAAAGTATTTTTTACAATTTTGGGTTGATACAAAACAGTTGTTTTAGCTGTACTAACACTTGACATTGTTATGATATTATGACTTAATTCGTATGTTTTCATCACAATTTGTCTCAATCTATCTTCTCTAAAATTGAAAAAGAATATCAAATCATCTTTTTTCAATTCAGAACTTTGTTTTGTATCAATATGAATTGGATTAATATATTCGTCTGTGTTCCCTGACAAATGCTCTTTTTTTAAATAATTTTCAATTTCATTACTTTTTATATTAGATATTTTTTTATCTAAATTAAACATAGTATGCACAGCTAAATCCGTTCTATCCATGTTATTCTCTCTATCCATTGCATAGAATCGCCCCATTACACTAGCAATTTCTACATTTGTCATATTTTTAATGCATTTCTGCAACTCTTTTAAATATTTAAGGCTATCTTCTCCTCCCGAATCTCTACCATCTGTAATAAAATGAATAAAAATGTTTTTGGCATACTTATTAAACATCTTTAATATTTCATATGCATGATTTATATCACTATGAATATTTTTATCACTCATTAAACCAATCAAGTGAAGATTCCCATGTGTTGCTTTTAATTTATCTCTTTTATTTAAAAGTTTATTATTTTTTTGAAATATGCCTATTTTAATGTCATCATGAATTTTTTTTGCAGTGGACGGTACAATTCTTCCTGCTCCAATTGTAGTGTGTCCTACTTCACTCCCTCCCAATTCTCCGTTAAACAGACCAACCGCTTCACTATCGGTCTTTAAAAGAGAATAACTATTTTTTTTCAATTCATTAAGAGTAGGAGTATTAGCATTCTTCACTGCATTATAAAGCCCGGATTTTCCTTCTCCGTAGCCATCTAAAATCATCAAAATACCCTTTCTACTCATTGTCTATTCCTTTTACAATTTCAATAAATTCTTTAATTCTTAAAGACACTCCACCAAGTAAAAATCCATCAATATCTGCATCACTTATCATTTTGTAGTTATCAATACCCACACTTCCACCATACAAAATGCTCGAATCTGTATATCCTAATTTTTCTAGATGAGCTTTTATCATTCTTGTCATTTTGTTTATTCTATTGACTGCGGGCAATTTCCCTGTGCCTATTGCCCATACAGGTTCGTATGCAATGATTGGAATAATATTATTATCAATATTTTTTAATGCATAATTAATTTGCTCTAAAACAATATCTAATTTATCAGATTTCTTTTCTTCTCCTACGCAAATTATTGGCTTTAATTTATTATTTAAACAAATATTTATTTTTTGATTAATCTGTTCATCAGTTTCTCCAATCTTTCTGCGTTCACTATGTCCAATAATCACATACTTTACGCCAAATTCTAATAGCATTTTAGGACTAATTTGTCCAGTAGATTTTGAGTTTTCTTGATTAGTTATATCTTGACAACCTAGCTCAACATTTTTGTTTTTTAGATTAAATTCGTCAAGATAAACAAAAGGTGGACACAAAACAATTTTTGTGTCCCTAACTTTTACTTTATTGACTTCTTTTATTATTTTAGCGAACAATTTCTTGTCGCCATTCATTTTATAATTTGCGACTATTAATCTTCGCATAACACTCCTACACGTCTTCAATCACTTCCACACAAGGCAATTTTTTACCTTGCAATAACATTAAAGATGCGCCACCGCCAGTAGATAGATGAGTCACCTTTTTAGCTACACCCAAAGATTGGATTGCTGCCACACTGTCACCGCCACCAATTACAGATATGGATTTACTTTTTGCTACATATTTAGCGATTTTGTTTGTACCTTTTTTAAACTTTTCGTATTCATATACGCCAACTGGTCCATTCCAAACAATCGTCTTTGCTTTTTTAATTATTTTTTTGAAAGCTTTAATCGTCTTTGGACCAATATCCATACCTTGATAATCATCTGCAATAAAGCCACTATTAAACAATTTAACTTCTGCATCTTCGCTAAATTCTTTTGCGCCTACGTTGTCAATTGGTAAAACAATTTTTACTCCTTTTTCTTTTGCCTTATCTAAAATTTCATTTGCCAAATCAATTTTAGTATTATCAACAATGGACATTCCCACATTTCCACCGATTGCCTTGATGAAAGTATATGCCATACCACCACCAATCAAAATCGTATCTACTTTGTCAAGCAAGTTCTCAATTACCGGCAATTTATCAGCAACCTTAGCACCACCTAAAATCGCAACAAATGGGTGGTCAGGATTGTTTAAAACTTTATCAAAAATCAACAATTCTTGTTCTACCAAAAAGCCAACAGCAGATGGCAACAATTTTGCTACACCATAAGTAGACGCATGCTTTCTATGTGCAGTAGCGAATGCTTCCAACACATATATGTCAGCAAGTCCTGCTAAATATTTTGCGAACTTTTCATCGTTCTCATCTTCTTCTTTGTAAAATCTAATATTTTCAAGCATCAACACGTCGCCGTCATTCATTTTATCTACCATTTCAATAGTAGATTTATCTAAAATGTCTTCGGCGAAAGATACCGGTTTATCTAAAAGTTTTGATAACCTTGCAAGTACTGGCCTTAGGGATAATTTAGGGTCAACTTGCCCATTAGGTCTTCCCAAATGTGAACACAATATTACACGAGCATTATGTTCAATTAAATAATTGATTGTTGGTAGAGTTGCAGTGATTCGAGTATCGTCTACGATTTTCAATTCAGCGTTCATTGGCACATTATAGTCCACTCTAAGAAACACTCTTTTGCCGCTGACGTCAATATCTCTAATTGTTTTTTTCATCATTGTCTCCAAAAAATAAAATATCCACTTAATATTTATTGCAATTATTATATCACAGGTTAAAATTATTTCAAAATAATTTTAGAATATTTGTTAAATTTTCTATTCATTTTACCATTTTCGACCGTGCAGACACCAAAATTATCACAGAATATATAAATCTTTCGTTTTGCACAATGATTTATATTTGGATAAATTCGTTTTTTTGATAAAATAATTTTATTGCATTTTTTATAATCAGTATTTTCCGTTCCTACAATAAAACATTTACCTTTTACAAAAATTTTAGCACCTTGTTTCGCATTGGTAATATGGATTTTTTCACCATCACAAACAATGATAGATTTGCGAGTAGTATCTTTTGAAATCACATTTACACCAGCGGCAACAATTGAATGTAAACTTTTTGCTAAACTCATCAATTCTTTTGTGACAACCGCTTGTTTCATCAATTCATTGCATATATCATAATCATAAATTATACCGAAATTAAAAATTAATAAATCGCATCTACTTAACTTTACAAAATAATTTAAATAAAATGACTTATAACTGCCACCCGCCACACAAATTATCTTCATATTTCATTTTATGCAGAAGCAATGAAATTGATAAATATTGAAGATTTTAGATTTTTTATTATTTATAAAGTTTTTAAAACTAAAATTCATTTCATGTTTTATATATAATCACAAAATTTAAATTAGAAATTGAAATTTATCATGCGTTGTGCTATATACAATCAACTGTTGCATTTAATACTGTTTCAATATTTGGATTCTTTATGTAATAAATTATATTTTTCCCATTTCTGTCCGATGAAACTATATCAATAGATTTTAAAATTTTTAATTGATGACTTATTGTAGTTTGGTTTTGGCTTAAAATTAATGAAATATCTCCTACACATAAGGGCTTTATAGTTAACAAAATAATGATTTTCAATCGTGTGTCATCACTAAATGCGTAGAAAAAACTTGTCATATTCTTCAAATCCGTTTTATTAGGCATATAATGACGCAGTGCAATTTCTTCTCTACAATCTAATTTACAATCTAAATTCATAAAAAAAGAATAACATAAAAATTTTAAATTATATATTTTTCACAATATCTAATTTTGACGAATAAATAAAATAAACGAAAAAAAATATATAAGGAGCAAGAAAATGAACACTGCATTCTACATATTATTCGCAATTTTGATTTCAATTATTGCACAAGCGACAAACACCAATCTTGCAAACAACACCACATTCCTTCTATTATTACTTCTCGCATTGGGCGCATACAATCAAAATGGTGATAGAAACAATTGTTGTGTGTATGGGCAACAACGTAGTTTCTTCTAAAAAAATTAGCACTCTAATATGAATTAAACTGCTAATTTTCAATTGTTTTCATTTCTATTTTAATTTATAGCCCATCTTTTTTGGAATAAAAATCTTTTTGTCCATTATTTTCAGATTCTTTGAGATTCTAGGTTTAAATTCCATATTTGCAAGAATATCTTTTTTAAGGTCCACATTTGGTGCTATTTCTACCAATTCTATTCCCTTAGCAGTCAATTTGAATACCGCCCTTTCGGTCACATATGTGATATCCTGCTTGTTTTTTATCGCATTTTTGGCAGAAAAACTAATCTGTTGAACCCTGTCTACAAATTTTTTTACTTTGCCTTCATTCTTAATTTTCAAACCTTTACTATTAACTTGAACGTCAAGCCCACTTGAAGTAAATGTACCAATAAATACTATTTTAGGAGTATTTTGCGTTATATTAATAAATCCGCCCGGACCAAATACTCGTTTCCCAAATTTTGACACATTTACATTTCCTTCTCTATCCACTTCAGCAAGTCCTAACACTGCACAATCTAACATTCCTCCATCGTACAAATCAAACATATCTGAATCTGGAATGATTGAATCTGGGTTGTATGCAATACCAAAAGTCACTCCGCTCTGTGCTACTCCACCAGTTATTCCTGTTTCAACTGAGGTCGTCATATCTTCTATTCCTCCCTCTTCATTTAAAACATTAGCAACCAATTCAGGCATGCCAACTCCTAAGTTCACCAATACACCTTTATTCAATTCCATCATTGCACGTCTAGCACATATCTTCCTAATGCTCATTTCTATCGGTTTGATTTCACTTAATTCAATTCTTTTTTTACCAACTAAACCTGGGATATGTTTTGGAATATTATATTCCCCTAACGATTTATCAGGTGGTGTGACAATAACATAATCAACCAAACGTTCTGGAATTAGCACATCTTTTGCTTTTAGTTCACCATATTCAACTACTTTTTCAACTTCGGCAATCACTATTCCCCCAGAATTATGTGCCGCTGCTGCAAGTTGAAATTGTTCCCCAATGATAGGTTCCCATTCAAGAGATAAATTACCTTTTTTGTCTGCATATGTTGCTTTTATTATTGAAACATTGATAGGGAATGATTTATAGAACAATTTTTCTTCTCCACCTATATCAATAAGTTCAACTATTGGCTCAACTTCTTCTGCTTTTTGGTTTAATCTCGCACTCTCAATCCTAGGGTCAACAAAAGTATTTAGTCCTACATGTGTAATTACTCCCGGTTTCTTACCTGCTATTGCTCGTAATAAGTGAGTATAAACTCCCAATGGAATCCCAAATGCTGGAAATTGATTTTCTCCTACCGCTTCACCGAATTTCTTTGCTTTCCCATAATGGGTGCATATTGCCTTCCCTGTTAAACCAGGTTCAGCCAAACAATTAAGACCAACATCATCGTCTGTCAAATTTCCAGGAATAATACCTGCCGCCACTGTCAGATTTTTTGGACATTTATTCTTTCTAAATCTATTTACGAGTGCTTTTAATGTTGCTTCTGGTGAACCACTTCCTCCTGAACCACTTATTGCTATTGTATCATTTGTTTTTATTAATTTTGCAGCCTCAACTGCGCTTATAATTTTCATATCCCACCCCTAATTAAAATTAGTTTACCATATTTTCGACAAATTAAACAACTATTTTTATTTAATGAAAATGAAAAATATTTTTATATCCATTATAAACAATTCAAAATTTTTCTATTACACAAAAAAACAAGCATTTTAAATATGCTTGTTTTTCAATAATCTGATGATTATTTAGTTTTCTTAGTAGTTGTTTTCTTAACACTAGTAGTTTTTACAGGAGTGCTAGCAGTCTTCTTGCTAGATGCTGTTTTTGTACTAGGTTTTGCTGTTTCTTTATTAGTAGCTGCAGCTTTTGTGGCTTGCTTTGGAGCAGCCTTAGTAGTCGTGCTACGTGTAGAAACAGTTTTAGGAGTTGATTTTTTCTTTGGTTGAACTTCTTCTTTAACTTCTACTTTTTCAACTTTTGCTTCATTATCTTCAACAGCAGTCACAGGCACTGTCTCACCATTACTTGCAACTATTGCTTCTGTCCTAACAGTTTTATTCTTTCTAATTACAAATTTATCCATCAAGAATTTAACAATGCAACCCAATACAACTGAAATTGCTGTCACAACCCAGAACACTTCTGCCCAAGAATATGGAGTAGCTGGATTTTTGCCTCGAATTTCAACATAAAAGTAGATGAAAGGCATATGAAGCATATAGATATATAATGCTGAACCACCAAGATAGTCCAAAACTTTTGCTGTATACTTATTGTTTAATAATGCCGTCACATAATCTTTTCCTAATAAAGTCAAAGTAACCAAAACGATACACAACAAATGAATTGTTGTCCTGTATGTCCAATTGTTGGTAACCACCGAAGGTACATCTCCACTAGCCACTGAATTGTTGATGATAAATTCACCTGCAAGCCACTCAGGTTGAATAGTAAACATCACAATTAGCACAGCAACTGCTAAATATACGATAGTCAAAATCACTTTGGTAGCGATATTGTAATTTAATTTTTTCAACTTTTCGACAGCGTAATAGATGATTACTCCACCACACATTCCGATAAGCACGAACAACAAGCCATTGTTGAATCCTATCACGCCAGTGCTGACAGCGGAACCAGTCACGCTAGGGTTCGTTGAATATTGTTCACCTAAAGTTGAGAAAGCTGCTTGAGAAGCACGTGTACCGCTCCAAGCCCACCATCCACCTAAGAACACGAACAAGAATGGTGCGATGAATCCTGCGAATACATCTTCATTTTTACACATTGCCCAATAGATAATGTAAGAACATATCAAAAGTCCTGATATGAACCACATAGCGCCATTTGCCTGACTATAGGCAGCTGGATAACCTGCAGCATACAATCCCAAGAATTCCCACAACCCATTAAATACTGAGTTAATTGCTACTGCAAAAGTACTTTCTTGGAAAATAGCAACTGCTATCACGCCCAAGATAATGCCTAATGCTAGCACAGGAAGCAATGCTTTGATTCTACCCCAAAGGTATTCCCAAGCACGACCACTGGCAGTCCTTGAAGCATATTCAGGATTGGCTTGCAATCTCTTGAAATGCTTGACTAAGAAATAACCAGCAGTTAAGGTGAACACAAATAGAATTTCACCAGCCCCAGCCATCCAGGTAGCCGCTTCTATAATTCCTGCCATAGTGCGAGGAGCCAAGATGGTACCGATGTGATAGCCGAGAATTGCGATAGCGAAGAAGAAACGCCAAAATTCAATAGCATGATTTCTCTCCGACTTCTTTTGAGCAACCGTTTGAACTTGCTGAGTTTCAACAGGTTGTTCATTCACGATTTCTTTTGTCATTTTACCCCCTTTTATCACTAACTAAGAAAACGTTAGATATAAAGATTATGTGCAAAAAAATAAAAAAAGTCAATTATTTTTTCTTTTTTTTGACTTTTTCATTTTTATTTGTTAAAATTTCTCGCAATTTCATGAATTCTATATAGGTTTTATTGCTCATACACTGTTTTTTTAGCAAAACAACATTTTGCTCATTGAATACTAAAAATATATAATCTTTTTGAACTTTTATACTAGATAAATCTTTGGCATAATACGTATTAGTACCTAAAATTTTTTCTTTTATCATAAAAGTTTCAGTAATTTTTTCATTTTCATATATTACTCGTACTTTTGTCACTTTGTTTAAATCAGATGATAAGAAAAACATTTTTTGTTTTCTCTGATTAAACCAAAGTGCAACATAATCAACCAAGAAATATCCAACAATCAAAATTATCGTAGCAATACCAATTGTCCAATAACTTTTCTTTTCAATAATTCCACCAATTGAAACCATTATTCCAATAATAGAAACAATTATTACTAATAAGTTAACAATTCCAGTTTTTTTTCTATTTTTGAATTTAAATAAATATTTGGTTGCAGCCAAATTATCTTCTAATTCATAATTATATATGCATTCGTTCATTTGTAATATAATATCAAATATAAATGTAAAAGTAAACAAAATTTCAAATCTAAACCGACAATGAAAAAGGAATTAATTGAAATAATTAATTCCCATACTTGTCTTTAACTTGATTAAATTTTTATGAGCAACTTTTCTTGCTTCCATTGTGCCATCATATAAAATTTTCATAATAGCAGCTGGATTTTTTGCAAACTCTTTTCTTTTCTCTCTTATTGGTGTAATCAATTCTTGCAATATTTCATTTAAAAATTTTTTAATTTTCATATCGCCCAAGCCACCACGAGAGTAATGCACTTTTAATTCATCTAATGATTTATACTCTGGTAAATATTTTTCAAAATGCTCAGGGCGAGAAAACACATCTAAATATGTGAACACTGTATTTCCTTCCACTTTGCCAGGGTCAGAAACATGAATATGGTCAGGGTCTGTATACATTGAAAATACTTTTTGTTTTATTTCTTCTGGTTCATCGGATAAATAAATGCAGTTATTTAAACTCTTGCTCATCTTTGCTTTTCCATCAGTACCAACTAACCTATATGAATTTTCATTATCTGGAAGAACTGCTTTCGGTTCAATTAATGTTTCTCCATACAAATTATTAAATGAACGAACAATTTCTCTAGTTTGTTCAATCATCGGCAATTGGTCATCACCCACTGGAACAATGTTCGCATTAAATGCTGTGATATCCGCTGCTTGACTGACTGGATATGTCAAAAATCCCATAGGGATTGAATTGTTAAAATCTTTTTGTTTCAATTCTTCTTTCACAGTAGGGTTTCGTTCCAATCTTGATAAAGTGACTAAATTCATATAATAAAATGTGAATTCAGTCAGTTCGCTCACCTCACTTTGAATGAAAAATGTCACTTTTTGGGGGTCAAGACCCACTGCTAAATAATCTAAAATTACTTCCATTACATTATCTCGAACCTTTTGTACATTGCCAAAATTATCTGTCAGAGCCTGTGAGTCAGCTATCATGATATAAAACTTATCATAACCACCTTTGTTTTGAAGTTCTATTCTTCTTTTTAAACTACCAACATAATGCCCCAAATGTAATCTACCTGTTGGTCTATCACCTGTCAAAATTATATCTTTCATATTTTCTCCTTTTTTATTCTACCTAAAATTTTATTAAAATGCAAATATTTAAATTTAATCGCAAAAATATTAACTTTTAAAACTTAAATATTTAATAAAAATTAATTAAAATTGTTTTTTTTATATGATTTCAATTATTAATTCCAATAATTTTAATTATTAATTCCAATAATTTTCAATTATTATTAAAAATTTAAAGCCAATTTTACCTTTTATATTTATATTATTTACCATATTTACTCCTAATAAAAAATACTGTCAACAATGAATTATGCTATATGACAGTATTTATTTTAAATTTATATTGATAAACAAAAACTATACATATAGCAAAACTATATGTTCCACCAATAATTTAAATTTTTGTTTATATTAATCGTCATGTAGATATAATATATCAAAAAAATCAAAAAGTCAATAAATTTAGTCTTTTAAATTAGAATAAAAATACAACAAACACTTTTCTGTTGACTTTTCTAATTTTAAATATTAATATAAAAACATTAACATAAGGAGAAAAAATGTTGTATAAAAAATTTGAAGGGAAAAAAATTTATTTTGCACCAATAGACAACCAAAACATTGAGTTAATCACAAAATGGATGAACGATGAAACTTTAACAAGAGGAACTGGACGTGTAGCACAAGTTTTTACTGAAACTGCTCAAAAGGAATTGATGGAAGAAAATTCTAAGAAAACAGACAATTACCAATTTTATGTGGTTAGAAAAAATGATGACAAAATTTTGGGAATATATAATTTACATCATATTAAGCAAGTACACCAATTTGCAAAAGTTGGCGGACTCATAGGT
This sequence comes from uncultured Clostridia bacterium, assembly GCA_944377485.1. GTDB lineage: Bacteria > Bacillota > Clostridia > Christensenellales > UBA1242 > Onthoplasma. Next base: position 33,584 of record CALWFB010000004.1, read on the forward strand.
GAAATAGACGAACGAGGAAAAGGCTATGGTAGTGAAGCCCTCAGAATGTTATGTGATTTTGCTTTCAATATACTTAATTTACATACACTTGTTGCTGACATCTATTCTTTCAATTATCCCTCTATAAAATCAGCAGAAAAAGTTGGATTTAAAAAAGTTGGTGAAATTAAAGAATGCTATTACTTTGGAGGAAAATTTTATAATCAAATCATTTTAGAAATCACAAAAGACGAATTTAATAAAAAATATAAAACCTTTGTATTACCTATACCAGATAAAATTAAATAATAAAAAAAATCTCGCATTTGCGAGATTTTTAATTTTTAAAATTAACCAATAATGTCAGATACAACACCTGAACCTACTGTTCTACCACCTTCACGGATAGCGAATCTCATACCCTTTTCAATAGCGATTGGGTGGATAAGTTCGATTTCCATAGAAACGTTATCACCAGGCATAACCATTTCAACTCCATCAGGAAGTTTGATTGAACCAGTAATATCAGTAGTACGAACATAGAATTGTGGACGATATCCATTGAAGAATGCAGTGTGACGACCACCCTCTTCTTTCTTCAAAACGTAAACTTCTGCTTTGAATTTAGTATGAGGAGTGATTGTACCAGGTTTAGCAAGAACCTGACCACGTTCAATTTCAGTTCTCTGAATACCACGAAGCAATAATCCAGCATTATCTCCTGAACGAGCTTCATCAAGTGATTTTCTGAACATTTCAATACCAGTGATAACAACCTTACGAGTAGGTTTGATACCAACTAATTCAACTTCTTCATTAAGTTTTACAACACCACGTTCAACTCTACCAGTTGCAACAGTACCACGACCAGTGATTGAGAATACGTCTTCTACTGGCATCAAGAAAGGTTTATCAGTATCACGAACTGGGTCTGGAATATAACTATCAACAGCATCCATCAAGTCCATAATGCATTGACATTCAGGAGCATCTGCATTACCAGCAGAAGCTGCTTCCAAAGCCTTTAATGCACTACCCTTGATAATAGGAGTTTTGTCGCCAGGGAATCCATAAGATGTTAACAAATCACGGATTTCCATTTCAACCAAGTCTAAGATTTCAGGGTCATCAACTTGGTCAGTCTTGTTCATGAATACTACAATGTATGGAACACCTACTTGACGAGCAAGCAAGATGTGTTCTTTTGTCTGAGGCATTGGACCATCAGTTGCAGCAACAACAAGAATAGCTCCGTCCATTTGAGCAGCACCAGTAATCATGTTTTTAACATAGTCTGCGTGTCCTGGACAGTCTACGTGTGCGTAGTGACGTTTTGCAGTTTCATACTCAACGTGTGAAGTATTAATTGTAATACCACGAGCTTTTTCTTCTGGGGTATTATCGATTTGGTCATAAGTTTTCTTTTCAGAAAGACCTTTCGCAGCCAAAACCATAGTAATAGCAGCGGTCAATGTAGTTTTACCGTGGTCAACGTGACCAATTGTACCGATATTAACGTGTGGTTTGGTTCTATCAAATTTAGCTTTTGCCATAATTTAATTCTCCTTTAATAATTTATACTCTAATATTTTACTTTAATTGCTTGATTAAAGTCAAGCAAATAATACACATTTTTTAATAAATTTATTCAGTTAATTTTTTTCTATCACCAATAATTTTGTCTGAAACATTCTTTGGACATTCAGCATAATGACTAAATACCATAGTATATGTTCCACGACCTTGTGTAGAACCACGAAGGTCAGTAGAATAACCAAACATCTCAGATAATGGAACTTCTGCATGAATTACTTGTGAACCGAATTTTGCCTCTGTTCCTGACAATATTCCACGACGAGAAGTAATTCCTCCCATTACAGTACCAAGATATTCATCTGGAACATTAACTTCCACTTTCATAATAGGTTCAAGCAATACTGGGTCTGCTTTTTTCATAGCTTCTTTGAATGCCATAGAACCAGCAATCTTAAACGCCATTTCAGATGAGTCCACATCATGATATGAACCATCAAATACAGTCACTTTAAAGTCAATTGTTTCATATCCTGCAAGCACACCTGACTTTTTAGCTTCTTGTATACCTGCATCAATTGGTGGAATAAATTCCTTAGGAATAGCACCACCGACAATGGCGCTCTCAAAGACATATCCTTTATCTCTTTCAAGTGGTTCCATCTTGATTTTACAATGACCATATTGTCCACGACCACCTGATTGTTTGATATATTTACCTTCTGCTTCAACTGCACGGCGAATTGTTTCTTTGTATGCAACTTGTGGTTTACCAACATTTACTTCAACACCAAATTCTCGCTTCATTCTGTCAACCAAAATGTCAAGGTGCAATTCTCCCATACCAGCGATAATTGTCTGTCCTGTTTGGTCATTGGTGTATGATTTAAATGTAGGGTCTTCTTCCATAAGTTTAGCAATTGCAATACCCAATTTTTCTTGTGCTTGTTTGTCTTTTGGCTCAATAGCCTCTTCGATAACTGGTTTCATGAATTCCATCTCTTCAAGTTTGATTGGGTGATTTTCGTCACACAATGTGTCACCAGTACCTGTATTTTTAAGTCCTACAACCGCACAGATATCTCCTGCTAATACTTCTGGAATATCCGTTCTATTATTTGCATGCATGTGTAGTAATCTACCAATTCTCTCTTTCTTATCCTTAGTAGAATTTAATACATAACTACCAGATTCTAATTTTCCGCTGTATACACGAATGAATGTGATACGACCAACGTATGGGTCAGTAGCAATCTTAAATGCAAGTGCAGCAAATGGTTCGCTATCGCTATTGTTTCTTTCAACTTCTGTTCCATCTGGAAGTGTACCTTTAATAGCTGGAACATCAATAGGACTTGGCATATAATCAACAACTGCATCAAGCAATTCTTGTATACCTTTATTCTTTGCAGCAGTTCCACAAAGTACTGGGAATATTTTAAGAGTACATGTAGCTTTTCTTAGACCCTTTTTCAATTCATCGTTTGAAATTTCTTCTCCTGAGAAGAATTTGTCTAGTAAGACATCATCTGTCTCAGCGATTGCTTCTATCATTTTTTGTCTATATTCTTGTGCCTGAGCTAGCATATCAGTTGGAATTTCTTCTTCACGATAATCTTTTCCAAGGTCATCATAGAATACATATGCTTTCATCTTGATTAAGTCAACTATACCTTTGAAAGTCTCTGCCTCACCAATAGGAAGTTGAATAGGAACAGCATTTGCACCCAACACTTCACGAATGCTCTTAACAGCTTTTAAGAAATTAGCATCATTGATGTCCATTTTGTTTATAAAACATATACGAGGAACATTGAATTTTGATGCTTGACGCCAAACGTTTTCACTCTGAGCTTGAACACCAGCACGTGCACTAAATAGAGCAACAGCACCGTCCAAAACTTTCAATGAACGTTCAACTTCAACTGTAAAGTCAACGTGTCCTGGGGTATCGATAATATTGATTGTACAATCTTGCCATTGACAAGTAGTACAAGCAGAAGTAATAGTAATACCACGTTCTTGCTCTTGTGCCATCCAGTCCATGGTTGCCTGACCGTCATGCACTTCACCAAGTTTATGATTGATACCTGTATAGAAAAGTATACGTTCAGTTGTAGTTGTTTTACCAGTATCAATGTGTGCCATGATACCAATATTTCTAATTTTTTCTAATGGAACTTGTCTTGCCATATAATTTCCCCCTAATAATTACCAGCGATAGTGTGCGAATGCCTTGTTTGCTTCCGCTTGTCTATGCATATCATCTCTCTTCTTAATTGCTCCACCAGCTTGGTTGTAAGCATCAGCGATTTCAGCAGCTAATTTTGCGTCCATTCCACGTTCATTACGTTTTCTAGCGCACATAACTAACCAACGGATAGCAAGGGTTTGCTGTCTGTCTGCACTTACTTCAAGTGGAACTTGATAGTTAGCTCCACCAACACGTCTAGCTTTGGTTTCCAATTTTGGTTTAATATTTTCAATAGCTGTGGTTAGTACTTGCAAAGCATCTTCATTGATTTTTTCGCTTGCAGTTTTCATAGCACTATATACAATTGATTGAGCAATGCTCTTCTTTCCATCATACATTACTTGATTTACAATCTTAGATACTAATGTAGAATTGTACATAGGGTCTGGTAATACTTCTCTTTTCACAGCCGCATTTCTTCTTGACATATATATCTCCTTTATAAATTTTTACCAAATATGATAAATTAATAATTAATATAATTTCTTAATATTCTAAAAAAAATAGCAATTTCATAATCAATATAATTTAATCTAACTATATTCAATTTTTAGTACTTTACATTTATATAATTATGAATAAAACAAAATAAAATTTAATCTGTCATCATCTTTTACTTAAATCTTAATTGTCGTCTATTTAGGACGTTTAGCGCCATATTTACTTCTGCCTTGTTTACGTTTTTGAACAGCAGCAGTATCTAGTGCGCCACGAACCACATGATATCTAACACCTGGTAGGTCAGGAACACGTCCGCCACGAACAAGCACAACATTGTGTTCTTGAAGATTGTGACCTTCACCTGGAATATAACAAGTGGTTTCTTTGCCATTAGATAAACGTACTCTACAAATTTTACGTAAAGCAGAGTTAGGTTTTTTAGGTGTAGTAGTTGTGACAGTCAAACAAACACCACGTTTTTGTGGGCATTCATCTAAAAGAATAGATTGACTTTTCGCAACCTGTTTTACTCTACCTTTTCTAACTAATTGATTAACTGTAGGCATTATACCCTCCTTAAAAAATTTTGCAACCTCTTTTGGCTAACGCCAGTATAGACAAAGCAGCAATAAGTCTATAACAAATTAATTATATAAAATAGTGAACAAATTGTCAATAGTTTTATGAATTAAATATCCACAATTTGCACAAATTTATAAACAAAAATACACATTTAAAAGTATTGAAGTTATTTATGATAATAATTAAAAATATAAACTAAATTAATTTGTATTTTATAATTATTTCATATTTTTTATTAACGTTTTAATACTTTGTTTACTTTCATTAGATAAATTTTGGTATAAATCAATAATTTCTTTTATTTCAGAATAATCAGAAAGATTTCTAAAAAAGAATTCTTCTGGTGTTGAACCACAAATTTCAATAGCATTTAATAAGACTTCACTCGGCATTTCAAAATCACCATTATCAAACTTGGCGATATAAGCAATTGATTTATCTAGCAATGCTGATAATTCTCTTGCCGACATTTTTGCTCTATTCCTTATATATCCTAATCTATTTATCAAAAATTTTCTTTTTTCATTGATATCTTTTCTCATATTAGCACCTCATAAATAAAGTGTAATTTAAACGAAAAGACTATCCGATAACTCACATTGGTAAAAATATATTGAAATTCAATTTTTTTGTGTTATAATAATAATTGTAATTAATTTTTACCAAAGAGATTATATAGGAGAGTTATGTTAAATAAAAGTTGTTCATTTATTGGTCATAGAACAATACAACACACAAAAGAATTAGAAATAAAAATTAACAATTTAATTGAATGTTTAATAATTAAATTTGGTGTGTCAAATTTTTTATTCGGAAGCCGCAGCGAATTTAATACACTTTGTTATTCTATTGTGAGTAAATTAAAAGAAAAATATACTAATATTAAAAGGATATCATATACATGCAAAAGTGAAATATGTATTTACGAAAAAGAACGAGATTATTGGGAAAATGTTTTATTTAGAATTTCTAACAAAAAAATAAGTTTATTTGGCATGGAAGAAGAGGTCGAACACAAAACAAAATACACTGCTGGTAAAGCAAGTTATATTGAAAGAAATTTTGCAATGATTGACGATAGTGATTACTGCATTTTTTATTATGATAACAACTATAAACCTAACGTGAATTCAAAAAAGAAATTCTGTTCTTCTAATAGTGGTACAAAAATTGCTTATGAATATGCAAAAAGAAAAAAGAAAATTATTTATAACATATTTTAATAAAAAGAAAAAGCCAAAAATTGCTGGCTTTTTATAAAATTTTATTTATAAATATTTATTATATATTATTCCCTATATTTGAAGTATGAAATAACCAATCACTAATTTCTTCATTTATTTCCAATTGTTTAAGTGCTCGTTCTCTCATTTTTGAAAATTTAATTGGATAATATTGTATTGCTCTATTCAATTCCTCAATGACAACCGCATGTAAAAATCTTGTATCACTGAAATAATCTTTATCCAAATCTTGATAAGGAAATTCTCTTTTAAAATAGGAATAAAAATCACGTCCTGATTGAGTAGGTTCTATTTTAATTCTTCCTATCAAATCAAGATAAAAATATGGTTCATTTTCATTTTTTTGTACCCTGAAATGACCATCTTGAAAACTATCTATATTATAAAATGAATCTTTTTCATTATTGTACTTATCCAATATTGTCCATTTTGAATTTTCTTTCTTTTGAACTGCTACAAAATATTCATTTAAAGGTTTTATATTATAAAGTTGTTCTCTTTTTTCTCCATTTGGAAATTTTAACGTCATATTACCTATGTATCCTGAAACATATATTTTATCCATCGTATTTTCTCCTTAATGTTTAAATTTTATCATGCAAAATATCCATTGTCAATACTAATTTATATTTCCTGTCAGTTGCACTGTACTGAAATGGCTATTGACCATATCTTGAAGTTTTTTTGTGATTTGTTGTCTAAGCACATATTGTTTGATTGACGTATTATATTCTGCTGGATATTCTGCTACAACTCTTTTCACGTATTCCTGCACAACCGCAAGCAAAAATCCGACATCTGTTAACCAATATGTCTTCAAATCATTGAAATCTTTTTCACCATTAATGAATTGAAAAAATGCTTTGCCAGATTCTGTCTTGTTGTCTGTTGTCCTGCCAATTAAATCACGATATTTATTAGATAAATTATCTTTATCCCTAACGACAAAAAAACCATCTTCAAATTTTAAAATTTCACTAAATGTTTCGCTGAAATTTCCGAATTTATCTGCAATTTTCCATAAATCATTTTTTGTACTTTGAATTGCTAAAAAATCATGATATACTTTAATATCTTTTACATTTATTTTTTTACCTGTCACAAAAGTTATCTCGTAATTGCCGGTTTCTCCAACAATCATAGGCTTTTGATTTTCTTCAAAATTTTCATTGTTATACATAATTCCTCCATAAGACGTGGTCAGATAATACCACGTTAATATATGCTTGTCAATATTAAAATATATATATTTTTGTCGAATTCTATTGAAAAATATAAAAAATTCTGTTATAATATAATAAATAATAAATTTAAGGAGTGAGTTATGAACGAAGATAAGGAAAAGAAAGCAATTTATCGAGTTCTATACAACAAGGAAGAGCGCACTTGGCAAATAAAAAAAGATGGTGCAAAGCGTGTGATTTCATCTTTCCCTACAAAAGATGAAGCCCTAAAACGAGTGAAAGAACTCAGCGAAAGCAATGATTTGAATTACATTGTACATAAAAAAGATGGCAAATTTCAAAAGAAAAAATAAAATAAAAAACTGCATATATTTTATGCAGTTTTTTCATACCTTAATTATAACGAATATCCAAATGTTCCTTCATTTTCACTGTAATAAAATTGTTGATTGATTGTATCATATACACATACTGTTCCATTGCTATCTACTACTGGAATTAACATTAATTCATCCTCATCATCCCAAATATGCATATAATAAAACCTTCCATCAAATGGTCTGTTATCAAAACTTGTTCCAGTATGTAAATTAAATAAACAAATCTGTACACCAGAATATACTTGGTCCACACTCCAATCTGTGCATGTAAAGGTCTTACTTTCAGTTCCGTTTTTATAAAAGATATTATTTATAAAAGTATCTACTTGTTCAGTATTTTCCATACTAGGCACAGTGTAAGAAGAGTGCGTTTGAGTACCCCAAATTGGCCAAATGGAAGTAGGACTAACATAAAATAAACCAAATGCCGAATTGTTCTGTGCTCTTCTTGCACCAAACACCCAACCTTCTGTTTCTGTTGATAAATATTTTATCTCACAACATGAATTTTGATTAGCATAATAATCCAACAGGATATATGGATTAGTACTACTTTCATCAGTTGTCAAATAGTCTAATCGTGTGTATGTTGCAACATCTGTGTCAGTATCTACTTCTTCCACTAAATAATAAACCGCAAATAAAGCATCTGTTGGATACACTCCTGTTTCATCTGCTGGCAAAGTGGACTGTATTGCAAGAGCAGTGAATGTCACTTCGATAGAGGTTTGTTTGAAATCATTTGTAAACTCATCTCCATTTAGTGTAAATGATAAATTAACAGAATCACTCTGTCTTGCATTTAACAAACTAGCAGGTGCAGTATTATTTTCTAAATTTATATTATCTATTCTTTCACCATCCAGATTGTAATAATAAATAAACACATAACTATTGCTATTAATTTCAAATTTTAATTTCAATTTTACAATAGTATAAACCGATTCATTACCAGTATTTGATATAGACAAAGAATTGAAACTAATTGTACTTCCTGGATAAACATTATTCAAATATGTAGTGGTAAAACTTGAATCTGTCATGCTTGTTGAACCAGATGTTATGTCAACTTCTAGTGTTGCAAAAGTTGGAGTATCTTCGTATCTTGCTCGTGCAGTGAACCAAGCATACACATTTGATGATACTAAAATCAGTAAAAAAAGAATCAAAATCAAACTAACTAATATTTTACTTATATTAGATTGTTTTTGCTTCATAATTCCCCTTTATTTAATTTTATTCTACCATAATATAAAATTAATGTCAAAAAAAACAAAATAATATTAAAAATTAACTTAATTACTATTTTTTATAATATTTATTAAAATTTTATAAAATTTAAAATTAATTAATAAAATATATTTAAATAATAAATTAAATAAAAAATAATTTAATTTTTATATTATTTTTTAAATAAAAAAAGGACTTAAGTCCTTTTTATATCAATTCAATAATTGCCATTTCAGCATTGTCACCTTTGCGAATTCCTGTTCTAATTATTCTAGTATATCCACCCTTAGTGCCTAGTTCTTTTGCTCTTTCAGCATATTTAGGTGCATATATGTTAAATATTTTTTCTAGAAGCGGATTTTTAATATTATCTATACGCAATAGATAATCAGCTTTTTTCTCGCCTGGTTTGCGTTCTTCTTTTACTGAATAAACTTTTGACATAATCTTTCTACGTGCAGCAAGTTTTTTAGGTCCATCGTTTAATACTTCACGAGTGACCTTTTCACCTTTCTTATTGACACTTGTCTTTTGAACAGTGATTACATCTTCATAAGAATTAATAGCAAGAGTTAAAAGTCTTTCAGTATAACTTCTAAGTGATTTTGCTCTGGCAAGAGTTGTCTCAATCTTTCCTTTCCAAAGAAGGTCAGTAGCCTGATTTCTCATCATAGCTAATCTCTCTTCGGTAGGGCGTCCTAATTGTTTCACTTTCATACTGGCACTCCTTAATAATTTTCATTTCCTTCAAGGATAATTCCATAAGATTCAAGTTTATTGATAACTTCTTCCATTGATTTAGCACCCATATTACGTACTTTCATCATTTCTGCACGTGTCTTCTTAGCAAGGTCACCCACTGTATCAATACCTGCTCTCTTCAAGCAGTTATAACTACGAACACTTAATTCCATTTCCTCGATAGGTTTTTCGAATAATTTTGTTCTTTCGTCTTCTTTTCTAGCAACTAAAATGTTCATTCCGTCCATTCCTTCAACAAGTTCTACGAACATAGTTGCATAATCATTTAATAATTTAGCAGAAAGTGCAACGACTTCTTTTGCACTAACTGTACCACGTGTCTGAACATCTAAAACAAGTTTGTCGAAGTCTAGGCTACGACCAACACGACTAGATTGAACTTCAAAATTGACACGTTTAACAGGAGTAAACAATGAATCAATCGCAATAAAATCTACTTCATCTGAAAAATCTTTATTGACACTAGCTGGAACATAACCTCTACCTCTGCCAACGTAAAGAGTCATATCAAGGTCTGCATCGTCATCTATTGTGCAAATATATAAGTCTGGATTGACAATACTTATACCATTTTCACATTCAATGTCCTTTGCATATACAACTGCTGGACCTTTCTTTTTGAGTGTCATTGTACCTTTGAAATCTTCATCGGTGCTTTCTGTCTTCACTGCAAGAGCTTTGATATTCAAAACGATATCTGGCACATCTTCTGTCACACCTTTTATCGTTGAAAACTCGTGCAATACATTTTTAATTTTAATGCCTACAACGGCAGAACCTGGCAAAGAACTAAGCAAAGTTCTTCTAAGCATATTACCAATAGTAATACCGAAGCCTTTTTCTAATGGTTCAACAGTAATAATTGCATGTGCACCATTGTCTTGTTCTTCCAAAGATATTTTTGGTTTTTCGATTTCCATCATAATTCGTTTCTCCTATTATCTTGAATAAAATTCTACAATCAAATGTTCTTGAATGTTCATATCTATATCATCACGTTCAGGAAGTGCAAGCACTTTACCAGTGAGACTTTTTGAGTCAAACTCCAACCATTTTGGAGTATTTACTTTTGCTTCTTTCAAGGCTTTGAACATTTCAATATTTTGTTTGTTTTCTTTGATTTGAATCACATCTCCCACTTTAACTTGATAAGAAGGTATATTTACTTTCTTGCCATTAACAGTGATATGTCCATGATTTACAATCTGTCTTGATTCTGAACGAGAAGAACCAATACCCATACGATAAACCACATTGTCCAATCTTAATTCAAGCATCTTCAATAATGCCCAACCCGTACCTTCTTTGCTACGAGTGGCTTTTTCATAATATATTCTGAATTGTTTTTCAAGCAATCCATAAGTTCTACGAACTTTTTGTTTTTCTCTCAACTGCATACCGTATTCAGAGAACTTTTTCTTAGCAGTACCATGCTGACCAGGAACTACTGGACGTTTGTCAAACGAACATTTAGTTAGACATCTCTCGCCCTTTAAGAAAAGTTTCATACCTTCTCTACGACATTGCTTACAATCTGGGCTAGTATTTTTTGCCATATTTCCTCCTATAATCTTCTCTTCTTAGGTGGTCTGCAACCATTGTGCGGAATTGGAGAAACATCTTTGAACATCGTCACTCCTAGTCCAAATGTAGTTGCAGCACGAACTGCTGCTTCTCTACCGCCACCAGTACCAGCACCCTTAATATAGATAGCAATCTTGTTGATACCAAAAGAGCTAGCCTTGCTCAATACATCTTCAACAACTTGTTGAGCAACGAATGGTGTACTCTTTTTAGCACCTCTATATCCCAATTTACCAGCACTGCTCTGTGCTAATTGATTGCCTTGACTATCTGTTAAAGATACTAATGTATTGTTAGAACTAGCTTGAATGTGCACAGCACCTTCACCATTACTAACTAAAATTTTCTTTTTCTTTGTTTCTTTTTTAGTAGCCATTATTTACTCCTTATTACTTCTTCTTATTAGCTATTGTCACCCTAGGACCTTTACGTGTACGTGCATTACGTTGTGTAGATTGCCCTCTAACTGGTAGGTTAGCGATATGTCTAAGTCCACGATAACATCTAATTTCTTTCAAACGTTTGATGTCCATAGCGACATTTTTACGTTTTTCACCTTCCACGACAAAATTAGCCTCTATATATTTACGAATAGAAGCGATTTCATTTTCTGTAAGGTCTTTTACTCGGGTATCAGGATTGATACCAGTAGCCTCTAAAATTTTATTAGCACTGGTTCTTCCAATTCCATAAATATAAGTAAGCCCGATTTCTACTCTTTTTTCATTAGGTAAATCCACGCCTGATATACGTGCCATAATTTTTCCTCCACTTAATGTAATTTATTTACTCACAATGCCAAATTGCCGCGAGACATTGTGCTTATTTTCGAATTTATTAACCTTGACGTTGTTTGTGCTTAGGATTCTTTGAGCAAATAACCATAACTCTGCCATTACGTTTAATCACTTTACATTTTTCGCACATTGGTTTAACTGATGGTCTAACTTTCATAATTTCTCCTTCTAGTTTTTATCTCTCCAAACAATTCGACCTTTCGTCAAATCGTACGGACTCATCTCTACTTTCACTTTATCACCAACTAATATCTTGATATAATTGGTACGCAATTTACCAGAGATATAAGCTGTAATTACATGGTTGTTCATAATCTTAACCTTGAAGTTGGTATTACCTAACACTTCAATTACTTCGCCCTCTGCTTCAATAAGGTCTTCTTTCGACATACTACTCCTTTACCATATAAACTTTAATCATTTTATAGATTTCTGTATTTGTTGCAAGTGACGAATTAATCTTTTTGATTATGTCGTCATCGTGTCCAACTTTTATCAAGTGCCTTGAATTTTTTTTCTTCGGCTTGTCCATAGTTCTATACTTACCATCTATTATATCAAGATATCCGTTTTTGTCAATAGATGTGACTATAAATAAGCGATTTTTATCGTGTCCTGATAGTGATTTCACTATGTCTCCCACTGAAAATTCTATATCCATAACACTCCTATAAAGTCAAGATTTCAACACCTGTATCTGTAATTAGAACTGTGTTTTCGTAATGTGCACTATCAAGTCCGTCCTGTGTTGTCACAGTCCAATCATTGTCTTCTAAATACACATAACGTTTTCCCATAGTAGACATTGGTTCAATCGCCAAGGTCATACCAGATTGTAAAACCACACCGGAATTATAGTTGCCATAGTTTAAGACTTGTGGGTCTTCATGAAGCTTTGTACCAATTCCATGTCCGCACAATTCTCGAACCACACCATATCCATGTTCTTCCAAATAAACCTGAATTCTGTGGCTAATGTGACCCAATCTATCGCCCGCTTTAATTCCTTTAATTCCTTCAAAGAAGGATTGTCTAGTGGCTTCAATTAATTTTGCCTTCTCAATAGATATGTTGCCAACAGCAAACGTCCTTGCTGCGTCCGAATGATAACCTTGCCAAATCACTCCACAATCAATGGAGATAATATCTCCTTCTTTTAGTGGCTCATCTGAGCAGAATCCGTGCACCACTTGTGCATTAACACTGGCACAAATCGTGTACGGAAACCCCTCATAGTTTAAAAAGGAAGGTTTTGCACCTTGTGAAATAATGTAATTATAGGCCAAATCGTTAAGGTGCGCACTGGTTTGGCCGGGATAGATAGATTGCTCAATTAGGTCAAGAGTCTGTTTTAATATCTTGCCTGCTTTTCGCATCTTCTCAATTTGTTCGTTATTTTTTATAGTTATGTTCATTTTATTACCTTCATAACTGCTTTTAATACTTCATTTGGAGTCTTGGAAGCATCTATTTCTACCAAAACTCCACTTTCTCTGTATCTTTTGATTAATGGTTCAGTTTCTAATCTATATTGTTCAAATCGTTTATTCGCTACCTCAGGTGTATCATCGCTACGAACTGTCAATTTACCATTGCAAACTGGACATACCAAATCTGGACATTTCACTCTTGTAGTGATATTCCCACATTTTGAACAAGTTAGTCTATTCATAATGCGCTTTAATGCATCTTCTTTTTTCAAATTTAAATAAATTGCAAGGTCTACATTACAAATCTTATCTAACTCATCAGCTTGCTCTCTACTCCTAGGAAAACCATCAAAGATAACAATAGATTTTTTGTTATCAGACAATTTTTTATTGATTGTATCCATAACGATATTAGTATCAACTAGTTCGCCTTTATCCATCTTTGATTTTATCAATTTCCCTAACTTTGAACCTGTTGCAATCTCATCTCTAAGCGATGAGCCAACTGACACTAATAAGAAATCTAAATGCTTTGATAAATCTTGTACCAAAGTTCCCTTTCCTGAACCTTGAATACCCAATAGAACAATATTCATTTTCACCCCTATTTCAAAAATCCTCTATAATTTTTCATCATCATTTGAGCTTCTAATTGCTTGTTGAATTCAAGCGCAACCGAAACGACAATCAGCATACCAGTAGCACTGAATGCACTATTCAATCCGCTTGCACCAATTCCGGTAAATACCAATGTAGGAATCAATGCCATGAACGCCAAGAATATAGCACCAAATAATGTTATACGTTTGTTGATACTACTCAAATACTGTGATGTAGGTTTTCCTGGACGAATTCCTGGAATAAAACCACCATTTTGTTGAATTTGCCTACTAATCTCATCAGTATCAAAGTTTATCATAGTATAGAAGTATGCAAATGCCAAGATTAAAAGTGCCAACAATACTGCATAGACCCAACTGCCCGCACCTATCCAAGTATTCCACCACTGAACAAATCCACTGCTTGAATCTGAATCAAAAATACTCATCAATAATTGTGGGAAAGTGAGTAAAGCACTTGCAAATATAATTGGCATAACGCCATTTGCATTCACTCTAATAGGGATATAGGTGGATTGACCACCATATAGTTTTCTACCCTTCATTTGTTTTGCATATTGAACTCCAACCTTACGTTCTCCGCCGTCAACAAATACAACGAGAGCAAAGATTGCAATCAATGCTACAAGGAACAAAACTAATTGCCAAATTGCTGTCTGAGTAGTTTCCCCACCAACGAATAAGTTTTGGAAATTGCCCATAATAGCACTAGCAGCACTGGATAGAATACCTACAAATATCAATAATGACATACCATTACCGATACCAATTTCTGTAATTTTTTCGCCAAGCCATACAGTGAACATTGCACCTGCAACTAGCATGATAACAATAAATGTATAGCATAGCACTTCGCTTCCACCAAATATTTCAATATGTGCGCTACCAGCCGTACCAAATCCTACTGCGATTCCTATTGCCTGAGCAAGAGCGATAATCAAAGCAGCAATCTTTGTATACATACTAATCTTCTTTCTTCCGTCAGCACCCTCTTTGGATAGACGTTGCCAACTTGGAATAACAGCTGCAAGTAATTGAATTATAATTGACGCAGTAATATAAGGAGAAACACCGAGCGCTAAGAATGAACCTTGGGCAAGCGCACCACCGCTCACTGAGCTTAGCAAGCTCAAAAATGTACTTCCTTCAACATTGACGCCAAGTGCTTCGCTGTCTATGCCAGGTATTGGCAACCAACAGCCTAGACGATAAACAAAGAGCAAAACCAAAGTCAAAATCAACTTGTTTCTTACTTCTTTGATTTTAAATGCGTCAGCTAATGTCTTAAACATTATACCTCCTCTACACTGCCACCTTGTGCTGTAATCTTTTCTTTCGCTTGTGTGGTAAATTTATTTGCCACAACTTTTAGAGCAACAGACAAATCTCCATTACCTAAAATTTTAACGCCATCTTTTTCAATCTTTGACAAGATTCCACTTTCAAGAAGTTTGACAGCATCAACCACTGTATTAGGTTCAAAACTGTTAAGTTGACTAACATTAACAATAGAATACACCTTTTTGAATTTAGCATTACTAAATCCACGAGCAGGTAATCTTCTGTATAATGGGTTCTGACCACCTTCAAATCCTGGACGGACACCGCCACCGCTTCTTGCGTTCTGACCTTTATGTCCCTTACCAGATGTCTTACCAATTCCGCTACCGATACCTCTTCCTAGTCTTTTCTTGCTAGTTTTTTCTCCGTCAGCATTTTTTAAATCGTGTATATACATAACTTTCTCCTTTATGCGTCTTCTTCCACTTTTAACAAGTGTTTAACTTTGAAGATACTACCTCTAATGCAATCATTATCTGGAAGGACTCTTGTCTGACCTAACTTTCTGAAACCTAATGCTTCAAGAATCTTCGCTTGACGTTTGTTAAAGCCTGTTGCACTTTTAACTAATGTCACTTTTATAGTCTTTTCTTGCTTCTTTGCCATAAGTCCTCCTAAATTTCTTCAACTGATTTACCACGTAGCATAGCAACTTGTTCTTTCGTTCTCAAATTTTTCAAGCCGTTTAAAGTAGCTCTAACCACGTTGATTTTATCAGTAGAACCATAAATTTTTGCGCTAATATCAGTATAACCAGCCATTTCAAACACTGTACGAGCAGCACCACCAGCAATCAGACCGCTACCCTTTTTAGAAGGAAGCATTTTTACGTTGGTCTTAGCAAATTTACCGATAGTTTCGTGCGGGATAGTTCCATCAATAATAGCAACATTAATAACAGCTTTTTTAGCAGCCTTAGTTGCTTTTTCAATAGCAGCAGGTACTTCACTTGCTTTTGCAATTCCCATACCAACTCTACCTTTTTTATCTCCTACTACAACAAGAGCAGAGAAACGCATAGTACGTCCACCTTTGACAACCTTGGTGACTCTTCTCACATCAAGCATTTTCTTGTCAAATTCGTCTTTTTCTTCAACCCTTGGTTTTCTAAATTCACGTTTTTGTTGTGCCATAATTTCTCCTTAAAATTTCAAGCCAGCAGCTCTTGCGCCGTCAGCAAGTTCTTTTACTCTTCCTGTATAAAGGTATCCGCCACGGTCGAACACTACTTCTTCAATTTTTTTCTTTTTAGCGAGACGAGCAATCTCACCACCAACGTATTTAGCCTGTTCTTTATTAGTCATACCTTTTACTTTTGCTTGTATTTCTTTTTGAGTAGTATTACATGCAACTAGTGTCTTGCCAGTTGTGTCATCGATAATTTGTGCATATATATGATTTAAACTTCTATAAACACATAGTCTTGGACGAACACTTGTGCCTGTTAAGTCGTGACGTAATTTGATATGACGTTTAACACGTTGAGCATTTTTATTAATCTTACTAATCATAACTTAACCTCCTACTTCTTCTTACCTGCCGACTTACCAGGTTTTAAGATTACACGTTCATCAGAATATTGTATACCATAACCATGATAAGGTTCGATAGGTCTTAATGCTTTAATTTTAGCAGCAATTTCGCCAACCAATTCTTTATTAGCACCTTTTACTAATATAGTATTGTTATCAGGAACTTCAAGAGTAATCCCTTCCACTTCTTCAAATTCTACTGGGTGGCTCAATCCTAAATTCATTACTAATTTTTTTCCTTGTTTTGACAACTTATAACCAACGCCTTTAACAGTTAAAGATTTTTTGAATCCGTCTTTTACACCAATAATCATATTATTGATAAGCTGACGATACAAACCTTGTTTTGCGTTAGAATCTCTTGTGTCATCATTGCGAGTGACGAAGATTTGGTTGTCTTTTATTTCAACTGTGACATTATTTGAATATGATTGTGACAAAGTCTCTTTTGCACCTTTAACTGTCACAACGTTATCTTTAATATCTACGGTCACACCCGCTGGTATTGAGATAGGTAATTTTCCAATTCTTGACATACTTCACCTCTCTACCATACGTAGGCGAGCACTTCGCCACCTACATTCAATTTTCTAGCACTTTTATCTGTGATGATACCTTTGCTAGTAGAAACAATTGCAATTCCTAAACCGTTAAGAACTTTTGGTAATTGTTCAGTATTAGCATAAATTCTTAATCCCGGTTTGCTGATTCTTTTAAGTCCTTGGATAACTTTTTCACCATTAGGACCATATTTTAGTGTGATTTCAATCATCTTGATTCCATTATCAACGATAGACTTGTAATCTACAATATAACCTTCATCTTTCAAGATTTTGGCAATCGCAAGTTTCGTATTAGATTGTGGAACAAGAACACTTTCGTGCTTATTAGCATTCGCATTACGAATACGAGTAAGCATATCTGCGATAGGGTCTATACTTATCATACTACTCTCCTTTTACCAACTAGCCTTCTTAACGCCAGGGATTTCTCCTTTGCTAGCCAAGTTTCTAAAACATATTCTGCAAATTCCATATTTTTTAAGTACGGCATGTGGACGACCGCAAATAGAACATCTCGTGTATTCACGAGTTGTGAACTTTTGCTTTCTTTTTTGTTTATTTACCATTGCTTTTCTTGCCATAATTCACTCCTAATTACTCTTTTTGAACGGAATGCCCATCAATTTTAATAATTCATAAGCTTCTTCGTTCGATTTTGCGGTTGTGACGAATATAATGTCAAATCCTCTCACTGCATCAATCTTATCATAAATGATTTCAGGGAAGATGATTTGTTCTTTTACGCCAAAACTATAATTTCCACGTCCGTCAAAAGATTTTGTGCTAAGTCCTTGGAAGTCCCTAACTCGTGGAAGAGCGATTGATACTAATCTATCAAAGAATTCGTACATCTTTTCGCCACGAAGTGTCACTTTTGCACCAATCTTTTGTCCTTTACGAAGTTTGAAATTTGCAACTGATTTTTTTGCTGTTGTCACTACTGCTTTTTGACCAGCAATAAGACTTAATTCTTCAACAGCTGTATTAAAACTTTTTGCGTTATCTTTTTCCTTACCTAGACGAAGACTCAAAACGATTTTGTCAAGTTTTGGTATTTCCATAACGTTTTTATAACCAAATTTTTCTTGCAAAGCCTTTTTCACAACTTCGTTATAGTATGCATGACGTCTATTAATTTCTTTTTCCATATGTCATACTCCTTTATGCCTTTTTACTGCTCTTTGCAGTCTTTTTTGTCTTAACAACATCTAATGATGCTCCGCATTTTTTACAAATACGTGTCTTTGTATCTCCTTCAACTGAATGAGCTACACGTGTTGCTTTCTTACATACTGGGCAGATGACTTGAACATTACTTATGTCAATAGCACCTTCTGATTTTATAATTCCGCCCTTGTCATCCTTGCTTCTTGGTTTTTTGTGATGTGATTGAATGTTGACATTGGCAACAATCACTCTACCATCTTCTCTATTAACTTCTAGCACTTCGCCAGATTTTCCAGCATCTTTGCCTGCAAGTACAAGTACGTTATCACCTTTTTTAACACTATACTTCATCTCTGCCTCCTATAATACTTCTGGTGCTAGTGAGATAATTTGAGTAAATCCCTTAGCACGAAGTTCTCTTGCAATAGGTCCAAATACACGTGTGCCACGTGGAGCCTTTTGTTTATCAATAATTACAGCAGCATTTTCATCAAATTTAATTGAACTGCCATCTGGTCTTTGCACACCCTTTTTAGAACGCACAATGACTGCCATAACTACATCACCCTTTTTAACTTTTCCATCTGGGTCAGCTTTTTTAACAGAAGCCACAATGATATCGCCAATATTTGCGAATTTTCTAACAGAGCCACCTAAACAACGGATACACATAATTTCTTTTGCACCAGTGTTGTCGGCAACTTTTAATCTTGATAATGGTTGTATCATATCTGCCTCCTACTTCGCTCTCTCAACGATAGAAAGAAGTCTAAAATACTTATCTTTACTTAGTGGACGAGTTTCTATTATTAAAACAGTATCGCCAACATGTGCTTCATTCTTTTCATCGTGAGCTTTATATTTTTTTGTATAAGTCATATATTTTTTGTATATAGGGTGTCTTTTCTTGCTGGTGACCAAAACAGTAATGGTCTTGTCCATTTTGTCAGAAACAACAACACCTTGAATTGTCTTGCGGTTTACTTCTTTACTTTCCATACATTACTCCTTCGTTCCAGCCATTTTTTCTTTTAGGGCAGTTTTTACCCTAGCGATGTTCTTTCGAACAATTCTGATTCTTGATGTATCAGTAAGTTGACCAACTTTGTGTTGAAAGGTTAGATTGAATAATTCACTTCTAAGTTTGCTTTCTTCTGCTGTCAACTCTTGAATTGATAGTTCTCTATAATTATTCTTCATTGTTTTCACCGCCTTTTTCCTTGTATACTACTCTGGTCTTACAAGGAAGTTTATGTGAAGCGAGTCTAAGTGCTTCAAGACAAATTTCTTCGCTTGGTCCGCTCACTTCAATAATAACTCTATCACGTTTAACAACTGCTACGTGACCGACTTGTGCACCTTTACCGCTACCCATACGAGTGTCGGCAGGTTTTTTAGTAATAGGTTTATGTGGGAACACTTTTATCCAAAGTTTTCCACCACGTTTCATATATCTATTAATCGCAACACGTGCTGCTTCAAGTTGGTTAGGTGTAATCCAACATGGTTCAGTAGCTTGAAGACCATAATCTCCATACGTCACTTTGCTTCCACGAATAGCACGACCTGTCATACGACCACGGTGTTGCTTTCTTCTCTTTTCTCTCTTAGGCATTAACATATTAGTTTTCTCCTTTCTTGTGATTTACTGAACTTTGAGAAACTTTACCCAAAATTTCACCCTTATTAATCCACACTTTAACACCTAAAACACCGAAAGTTGTGTGAGCTTCTGTACACGCATAATCGATGTTTGCTCTGATTGTGTGAAGAGGAAGTGAACCTTCGTGGTAGTGTTCACTACGAGCAATTTCAGCACCGTCAAGACGACCGGACACCATAGTCTTTACGCCAACAGCACCCGCTCTCATCACTCTTTGCATAGCAGATTTCATAACACGTCTGAATTGAGCACGTTTTTCTAGTTGACTAGCGATTGATTCTGCCACCAATTTTGCATCTAAGTCTGGATTTTTTTGTTCAACGATATTTACGTTAACTTTCTTTGCATCAGTCATCTTCTCAACGCTTTTCTTTAATGCTTCAACTCCTGCACCTTTTTGACCAATTAACACACCTGGTTTAGCAGTTGTGATTGTCACAGTGATTGAATCATTTGTTCTTTCAATCAAAACGTTAGAGATTGCACAACTTTTATATTCTTTAAGGATATAGTTGCGGATAACGTTATCTTCCTTAATGTTTTTTGCTATATTTTTCTTGTCTGTGTACCAAAAAGAATTCCAAGTCTTGTTGATACCAATTCTCATTCCATTCGGATTAACTTTTTGTCCCATACTTCTACTCCTTTACATCTAGCACAACTTTAATGTGACTAGTTCTTGTGACAATTCTATCAGCGCCATGTGCTCTACCACGGAAATAAACTTTATTTACTCGTGTAGGACCTGCACCTAAGATAACTTCTGCCAACTTCAAATCATGAACATTCATTCCCTTGTTGTGCTCAGCATTTGCACCAGCAGATTTAACCACTTTTAAAAGAATCGCTGCTGCATCTTGTGGCATATTAGATAAAATTGCCACTGCATCATCATAACTCTTACCACGTACTGTGTCGATAACAATCTTTGCCTTTGTAGGAGAAAGACGAACGTGACGAACACAAGCATATGGACGAGTGTCTTTAACTGCTTTGATTTTTTCTGATTTTTCTCTAATTCTCTTTGCCATAGTTCACTCCTACTTTTTACCCTTTGCATCTTTTTGTTTGTGTCCTTTGAAGGTACGAGTTGGAGCAAATTCTCCCAACTTGTGACCTACCATGTCCACTGTGCAATATACAGGTATATGTTTTTTACCATTGTGTACAGCGATTGTGTGCCCTACGAATTCTGGATAGATAGTACTTGAACGAGACCATGTTTTGATGGCTTTTTTCTCATTCTTTTCATTCATCTCAGTAATACGTTGCATCAACTTTTCTTCCACGAATGGTTTTTTCTTCAAACTTCTACTCATAAACTACTCCTACTTAGCTTTGGCTCTCTTGACAATCAATTTGTCACTAGCCTTTTTATGTTTTCTAGTCTTGTATCCAAGAGCTGGTTTACCCCAAGGAGTGACAGGACCTGCGTGACCAACTGGTGATTTACCTTCACCACCACCATGTGGGTGGTCAACTGGGTTCATCGCAGAACCACGCACTGATGGTCTAACACCTAAGTGACGTTTACGTCCAGCTTTACCAAGGGATACGATTTCATTTTCTTCATTACCGATTGTACCGATAGTAGCACGACACACAGCAAGTACTTTTCTCATTTCGCCAGAAGGTAAGCGCAAAGTTGCGTATGCCCCTTCTTTTGCCATAAGTTGAGCAGACATACCCGCACTTCTAGCCATCTGTCCACCTTTACCTGGTTGCAATTCAATATTGTGAACAATAGCACCTAGCGGAATATCTTTCAATTCAAGTGCATTACCTGGCTTAATTTCAGCGCCAGTTCCGCTCATAACCCTATCTCCAACATTAAGTCCCTTTGGAGCAAGGATAAATCTCTTTTCACCATCAGCATATGTCAACAATGCAATATATGCTGTTCTGTTTGGGTCGTATTGGATACTTTCAACTTTTGCCATGATTCCATCTTTATTACGTTTGAAATCAATTTTTCTATATTTGCGTCTATTAGCGCCACCAATATTACGAACGGTTATTTTACCCTGAGCATTACGACCGCCTGTCTTTTTAACTTCTGTCAGCAATGACTTTGGTGCTACTGCATCTTTTGTCAATTCATCATATGTCTTGTAGGTTTTGAATCTACTGCCGGCAGATGTAGGTTTTATCTTTCTTATCGCCATAATCTACTCCTTTTAGTTCAAACTCTCGAAGAATGCGATAGCCTTTGATTCAGGTTTCAAGAAAACAATTGCTTTCTTGTAATCGCTCGTTCGACCAGTCACTCGACCTTGTTTTGTATTTCTTGATTTTTCTTTTCCTTTGCAGTTTACAGTATTCACACGTTCAACTTGAACTTCAAACAATTCTTCAACTGCTTTTTTGATTTCCACTTTGTTTGCATTTACATTAACTTTAAATGTATACACTTTGTTTGGGAAGCCAGCGTACGACTTTTCAGTCATAATCGGCTCCAAGATTATTTCTTGCGCTTTCATTATACGTATGCCTCCTCTAATTTCTTAATTGCATCTTTTGTGAACACTAAATATGTGTTTTCTACTACTTGTGCCACATTGAGTAGCATAACATCTTCACAACTAACTTTTTGAATATTTCCAGTTGCTCTTATTACGCCCTCATCTTTTCCATTAGTTAAAATCATAGTACGTTTATTCAAACCAAATGTCTTTAAGAATTCGCTAGCACTCTTGGTTTTGTTGTCAGCAAATTTTACTTCATCTAGAATGAACACTTCGTTTTGTCTGATTTTTTGTGATAATGCAGATGAAAATGCTATATCTCTCATCTTCTTATTAATCTTTTGACTAAAATCACGTGGTTTTGGAGCGAATACTACACCACCACCATCGAATTGTGGAGCACTACGTTCATCATGACGAGCACCACCAGTACCTTTTTGTCTGTATAATTTCTTCTTACTAGCATTAACTTCGCTACGAGTAAGAGTTGATTTTGTTCCTTGTCTTGCGTTGTTGTGCAATGCTACAACCACTTGATGAATAAGTGGTTCGTTATAGTCTGCATCGAACACTAAATCGTTCAGACTAATATCGCCAACCGCCTCTTTCTTCATATTATAAACTTTTAGTTTCGCCATAGTTTACTCCTTTAAGCTTTCACCGCAGATTTGATAGTGACGATTGATTTCTTTGGTCCAGGAATTGCACCTTTAACCAAAATCAAATTTCTATCAGCATCTACACGTACAACTTTAAGATTTTGCACTGTCACGGCTTCATGACCGTAGTGACCTGGCATCTTTTTGCCTTTGAATACTCTACTAGGTGTTGAGTTTGCGCCCATTGAACCTACTTCTCTATGAACAGGTCCAACACCGTGAGTCATTTTTAATCTCTGTTGATTCCAACGTTTAATTACACCAGTGAACCCATGTCCTTTGGTAATTCCAGATACGTCTACCAAATCTCCTTCGCTAAACATATCTGCTTTAATCTCTTGACCAAGACTAAATTTTGAAACGTCATCATATTTAAATTCTTTCATCACACGTTTTGGTTCTACACCAGCTTTTTTGAAAGCACCAGCTTGTGATTTGTTCACATTCTTTGCTTTGATATCTCCGAATGCTACTTGCACTGAGTTATAACCATCTGTGTCTGTAGTCTTAATTTGAGTCACATAGCAAGGACCTGCTTCAATTACTGTCACAGGTTCAACTCTTCCGTCATCAGTAAACACTTGTGTCATACCGATTTTTCTACCAATAATCGCTTTTTCCACAGTTCCCTCCTTATAGTTCTACCTTGATATCTACACCAGCAGGTACATTCATTTTTAGCAATGTATCAACTGCTTTTGCATTAGGTGCGAACACATCAATTAATCTAACATGTGTACGAGATTCAAATTGTTCACGTGAATCTTTGTACTTGTGCGTAGCACGGATAATTGTCACCACTTCCCTTTTTGTTGGTAGTGGAACAGGTCCAGAAATTTTACATCCAGACTTTGTTGCAGTGTCAAGAATTCTTGATACTACATTTTCTAGCAAACCTATATCGTATGATGTAAGTTTGATTCTAAGTTTTGTTGTTGCCATTTTTTCTCTCCTTTTATATATAGTCAACACTAAACCAACTCTAACTTTACTATCAGGCATTTGAACATTTTCATTCAATCAATTATAGCGTATTGCGGTAGTTTGCCTTAGCACTTGCTCGCATTTACACTATGCCGGGTGTAAAGTGCTGATTTTCAAAAATAAATTGGGCAGTGCCCTTTACTTTGCTGTCGGCGTCCAACCGGACTAGGTCAACATAAATTCCCATTTGTCGCTTGCTAACAAATGCAACCTTATGCGTCAAACCATTAATCAGCATTTTTATTCTATCAAAGAAAATAATGATTGTCAACCCTTTTTATAAACTTTTTTAACAAATTATATATTAAAAATCTATCAATAATTTACCTTTTTAGTTGACACCCATCTTGACCCACTTTACATTCAAAATGAAATTTGATACACTACAATTATGAAACAATTTGAAAAGAATGATAATAGTTTTGTCTGTGCCTGGTGTGGTAGACTCGTTCCAGAATTAAAATACACATCTCGTGACCATTGCACGCATTGCCTTGCATCTCTGCATGTGGATATCAATCCTGGGGATAGAGCAAATTCATGCGGAGGAATACTTTTCCCCATTGATGTCACAATTAGTGGGAAAAAAGGATATATAATACAATACAGGTGTAGCAAATGTGGAAAACTACATAACAACAAGTCAGCTGACGATGATGAATTTGCAACAATTTTAAAAGTTATGAACACAACCTACAATCCCACAGATTATAAAAAATAAAATTGATTAAAAAAAGAAAAGTTATAATATAATTTTAATAACAAAATATTAATATCTAATTTTATAATATTTTTGTCATCATAAGATTAGATATATCCACATATATTATGAAAAGATATTTTTATATTTTTGCTTTTATATTTACTAAAATATAATCTTTATGTTCGTTTAATCAAATAATTAATAAAATTTTTTAAAAAAGGTATTTACAAATATAAAATAATGTGTTAAAATTCTAATGAATTAAATCAATTAAGGAGTAAATTATGCCTAATAACGATAATAAAAATAATAATTTAATACCTCAATTTATACCAGATAATTCAGCGGTAGCAAGAAAACTTGACAACATGTCAGACCAAGAGTTGTTCGAAAGATATTTTATGCCAACAAATAATCCTAATTGGGATATTAGAAAAGATGCCTCAGATGTTGTTAATGTTAAAATCCCTAAAACAGAAAAATATAAATATGCAAAAACTGTATCAGTTAGTGGAGAACCATTAGATTATTTTGTTGCAGTTTTAAGTAATAGATTAAATACCTATATCCCTAACGGATATAAACTTAATATGCTTAATATCATAGAAGATTTTGAAAATATCTTGATAGAAAATTCTGAACAAGCAAGAGATGTGTCTAGAACAAAAAAAGTCAATAGATTCTTGTATGATGTGACAAGATACTTTGTAGATTTGTGCAATCTAGGTCTTGATTACATTCTTGCGGATACAGCAAATCAATAATAAAAAAATCGCCGCATGGCGATTTTTTTATGGTGTAGATGTATAATTTTCTTCGTTTATGATTTCCACATTGCCTTCCCTAATCACTTCAATTTTTCCTCTTCCTGTTTTATATTCTTTGTCGATATCTTCAATTTTATTATTATTCATGACTCCGATATTAATTGTAGTCTGTTTTTTACCTTTATTTGTTTGGCTAACCGCCGCTGGCCTATTTAAACCATTGTTTGTATCCTTATGTTGAGTTGTCGTTGCTGGATGCACTCTTCTTCCAATCATGCCATTGCCACTAGAAACTCCATTCGAATTTGTGGTTGCTTTTTTCCTTGGAGCTGTGCTAGCAGATTGTGTTGGAGCCGCTTTTTTATCTCCTTTCTTTGCCTGCCCTGACGGAGCTTTTGCACCTGTTTTAGTCGCACTCGCTTTCTTCACGTTTGCACTATTTTCTTTTTTCTTTTCAGGTTCTGGATTGGTATTAGCCTGTACGTTGGTTTCCGCTTTCTTCTCTTCTTTATTTGTTTTCTTTGCTTCGGCCTTTGTTTCTTTTATTTTTTCAGTTGTGGCTACTCCCACATTCTCTTTAACATTTGCGCCTATACCATTAAGCGCATTAATTAGTTTTGCCCGGTTGGAAGATGATGCTTGTGTCTTATCTTTTATTTCTTCTTTTGCACCATTGACCGCTGCACCGATTACTGCACCTGCAACTATTGCATCTAATAATCTTGAATTAGCTTTCGCCCTATCTTTTGAAATTTTTCTATCCTTACCCTGTTCTGAAACTTCTACATCATTTGAATCGTTTCCTCTTTCAAGGATAATTCCAGTATTAATCGCAATCGCCTCAGCAATGTTTCGTTCAACAACTTGTTTTTCTGCTTGCAAATTATTTTGAGCTAATTCTGGTATGGTCTGTCTTTCTTCTTCTCTATATGTTTCAAGAACTATTTTATCTTTTTTTTCTGCCGTGATTTCATTGCCAACATGCTCTTCATTAACCTCAATTGTTTCTGTCTTATATTCAATAGTATCTTGAACTTTAATATTGTGTTCTACTTGAACATTATGTTTTTCTGCTTCAAATTCTTTTTTCTCTTCTTCATCTAGCACATTGATATTGTTTTCAATAACTTTCTCTATTATTTCATTTACCGTCTTTGCGAAATTTGGTCTATCTATACGTATAAAATCTTTCTTTTCAGTCAAAGTAGATTTCAACTCAGCATCGACTATTTTCTTTAATTTTGGATAATGTTCAATAATGGCTAAGAGATTTACTGAATATTCTGCTTCTATCTCTTCGAGCTTTTCTTCATTATTTAAAAATATCTCATTCGCTTTAATAAGATATTTAAAACGCTTAGTTAGCCCTGCATAAACAGCGAGAGCATCTTCGTCCATATGAAATACATCTAATATTTCTCCTGGGACAACAGATATATTCCAACGTCTATATAATGCATTTTTATCTACTACACCAGACGTTTCAACTTCGTCCAAAATATATTCGTTGATATTGCTATATGTCCCACTATTTAACTTATTATTCGCTTCAAAACTTATTTTTTCAACTAGTGAAAGTGTGGCACGATTACCTTCTAGTGTCACCATAAAAGTAATCTGTTTGTCAAACTTTATATTGCTATAACAGATATCAATATTATCAATCGTATCTACGACATACTTTTTCATAGCGATTAACTCACGTTGAATATCAGGAGAAATGACATATTCTCCTTCCGAATTGAAATCACCCCACATATAACCAAGAATTGTATGACGCAAATTGTTGAATTTCAAATATTCAATTTCTGCGCTATCTTCGACATATCCTAAATCAGAATCCTGTTTTAAATACTTAGCCATATATTTCTCCTGATTAAATTATAACATAGTTATTTAAAATTCGCAAACAAAAAATAGCGTCAAAGCGCTATTTAATTATTTGATTTTTTTAATGTTTTTATTTACAAAATTTATAAGACAAAAAATTAATTTAATGACCTTTGAATATGATTTGTTATAATTTAATCTTCTTGTTCACTAAGTTTTCTTTGCTGGTCAGCAAGGGTTAGTGCATCAATCATTTCATCTAAATCACCATTCATAAAATCTTCAATGTTATAAAGACTAAGTCCTATTCTATGGTCTGTCACTCTACCTTGTGGAAAGTTGTATGTCCTGATTCGTTCGCTTCTATCTCCGGTGCCCACTTGGCTCTTTCTATTTTGTTTGTATTCCGCTTCTTTCTGTTGTTGATAATAATCATACACCTTTGCTCTTAACATTGCAAAAGCTTTTTCTTTGTTTTGCGTCTGACTACGTTCGTCTTGGCAACTGACCACAATTCCTGTTGGAAAGTGTGTAATCCTAATAGCAGATTCCGTCTTGTTAATATGCTGTCCGCCCGCACCACTACTTCTGAATAAATCTATACGAATGTCTTTATCATTTATCTCCACATCGGCATCTTCCATCTCTGGCAGAATTGCAACAGTAGCAGTAGAAGTATGCACTCTACCTTGGCTCTCAGTTTCTGGTACGCGCTGTACTCTATGCACTCCTGATTCATATTTGAAACGTGCATATGCATTCTTGCCTTTTATCATCGCTTGCACTTCTTTAATACCGCCAAGTTCGGTCTCTTCAATATTCATAATTTCCATTTTGAATTTGTGAGAATCACAATACATTTGATACATTCTTAGCAAACTGTGAGCAAATAAAGAACTTTCCTCTCCGCCTGCTCCACCACGGATTTCCAATATGACATTTTTTGTATCATTCTCGTCTTTTGGGAGCAACAAAATCTTTAATTGCTCTTCACTTTTACTTAACTTATCTTTTAATTCTTCACATTCTTCTTTCAGCATACTTTTCATTTCGGCATCAGATTCTGTTTCAATTAAACTCTTTGCATCTTCATAATCTTTGCTTAGTTTTTCATAATTTTCATATTCTTCCATGAGAGGTTGAAGAGAAGAATGTTCTTTCACTTTCTTTTGCCAAGTTTTTGTGTCTGCTATGATTTGTGGGTCAGCTATTTCACGAGTTAAGTTGTCAAACTTTTCCTTAATCCCTTTCAACTTTTCCAACATATATACTCCTTATTATTTTGTAAATACCAATACTCTATCTATTCCGTTAAGGTCTAGCACAGATTCTACAAAATTAAAATCATTAAATAATGAAATGATTGGTTGTTTTTGATTGTATCCTATCTCCAATATCAACATTCCACCATCATTTAAATGTTTTCGTGCCTCATTATGAATATCGTTAAAGAACTTCAAGCCCATATCTCCGCCATCTAGTGCAAGTATTGGGTCATAGTCTTTTACTTCTTTATCCAAATCTTCAATTTCATCCGTTGCAATATATGGAGGATTTGAAACTATTAAGTCAAATTTCCCGTCCACTTTATCAAACATATCACTCTTTAAAAATTCTACATTTACCTTGTTGATTTTTGCATTCTTTTTGGCAATCTGCAATGCTTTATTTGATATATCTGTTGCAAGCATTTCAATATCAGAATTTTTTTTGATGGCAATGGCAAGACAACCACTACCAGTACACAGGTCTATACAAGACTTATAACCCTTTTCATTAATATACTTCAAAGTTGTATCTACAACAACTTCACTATCTTGACGAGGAGATAAAACATTCTCATCAATATAAAATGTCATACCATAAAAATATGCTTTTTTGAATAATTTGTCTATTGGAATATCTGTATCCAATCTAATCGTTGCATATTCTCTAATCGTCTGTTCGGTCATGTCATCTATATCTTCAATCAATGTCAGTTCAGTTCTTGGCACGTTTAAAACTTCGGACACAATAAAATCTACATCAGCACTATCTTTTTCGTGCTGACAATATAAATCCTTTAATTCTTTTCTTAATTCAATCAATTTCATATAATTTTTTAATAAAAAAATACGTGCCTATTCTGCGCATGCAAAAAAGACACGTAAATTGGCTATTTCAATTTATGTTTTTTATTGAATCTATCTACACGACCTTCGGTATCAACGAGTTTTTGTTGACCAGTAAAGAATGGATGACATTTATCACAAACTTCAAGTCTAACTGTATCTCCCTCTTTTACACCTGGTTTTGAAGTTTTACCTTTGAACTCATGACCGCAAGCACATAGAAAAGTCACTTCTACGTAATTTGGTTGGATATCTTTCTTCATAACTACTCCTTAATTATTCTAGCGAAATGATTATACCTTGAAAATAGTCATTTGTCAACCATTTTTTGAAGAACTTTTAATAATCTTTTTGGCTACACAATCAATATCCCCTGCTCCAACGAATGCTATTGCTCGCTCTTTTCCTATAAAATTAAGTACATTTTTAATGCTAGTTGCGTATTTTATGTTATTATTATATTTTTTTAATTCCATATACAATTCATGTGCACTAATTCCACAACTCGGTCTTTCACGAGCAGGATATTCTTTATATATACACAAATCATCTACTTCTTTTAAGACCGATATAAATTCAGACAAAAACATTTTTGTTCGAGAATAAGTATGTGGTTGAAAAACAATTTTACATTCTTTGAATTCTTGCGAAAAGTTTTCAATAAATGCTTTCAATTCTGTTGGGTGATGAGCATAATCTATAAATATTTTTTTATTCTTATATAGTCCTAAATATTCATATCTCCTAGGAATTCCAATAAATGAATTCACTGCTTTTATAATAGTACTATCATCTACTCCCAAAAATTTGCATACAGCAACCGCAAGAGATATATTGTCTAAATTGTATTCTCCTTTTATTTTCGGTTTAATCTTTAAATTGGTTCGTTTAACAAAGTTTGTATTTTTAACTCTTTTTAAATAACTGACACTATTTGTGTCATAGACAAATCTCTTTAATCCACGTTTTAAAAAGGTCAAAAAAGCAGTACGCAAATTAAAAATATTTTTATATGTATCCAAATGCTCTGCTTCCACATTTGTCACAACAGAAATTGTTGGTTTCAAATGCAAAAAACTCTTATTATATTCACAAGCTTCCACTACCAAATAATCATCACCACACTTAAATCGAGGCGCAAAAACATCTGCACCAATATGACACGAAACTTTTTTATTCGCTGTACGCAAAATTTCATAAATTAAAGATGCGGTAGTACTTTTCCCATGAGTGCCAGCAACTGCAATTATACATTTAAATTCCTCGCAGATTTTTCCCAAAATTCCCGCCCTATCAAATATTGGACAATTAAGTTTTTTCAAATTGACAATATATTTATTGTTGTCCTTTATTGCCGCTGTCTTCACACAAAAATCTACATGCAAAAATTCTTTTTTAAATCTGTTCGTGACAATTATTCCAGCATTGGAACATAAGTTTGTATATTCATTCAATTTTTTATCATAACCATATACCGTGTAGCCCTTTTCTCTATATGCTAGTGCTAATTGGTGCATACTGACTCCACCAATACCCAAAAATAAAACAGATTGATAATTTTTTTTCATTTTTATCACCTATTTTCATATATGAATTAATTTTATATTTGGTAAATAGTACAAAAGAATTTAGAAAATAAAAAAAATAAACGAATAAATATATTAAAAATCATTTGCAAAATATTTTTATATTAGGTAAAATAATAATGACTACATTGTAGTTAATCTAAAAAAGGGGAAGGTGAATAGACTTGGAAATCACAGACATTAGAATCAGATTGGTCAGCAAAGATGATAGCAAGTTGAAGGCCGTTGCCTCATTCACGATTGATAATGCATTTGTTGTGCACGATGTGAAGATTATTGAAGGCACCAATGGCAACTTTATCGCTATGCCATCAAAGCAAGCACCTAGTGGCGAGTACAGAGATATAGTACACCCATCTAACACTGAGACAAGAGAACAAATTAGTTCTGCTGTACTGGCTGCTTACGAGAAAGAAAAAAATAATCAATAGTCTCAGTACACTTCTGCATTAGTTCAATACTATGCAGATTTTTTTTACTCAAAATCTTGTTAGTCGCAATTTTTTCAATTTAAACCTAATGAAAAATAATTTTTTATTATACGCAACAAAACAAAAAAAACGAGCAATTAAATGCTCGCTTTTTTATTAAACATTTGTCAAGAAGTTTAATATAATGCCAACTCTATTAGTCCATACATTGTTTGCAAAGTCGAATGTCAATTCTCTTTCATAATGTTGATTATACGGAATGAATAATCCCCATACTCTTGCAGTCAATGTGTGAGTTCCTCTAAATGTTGAAGACTGATTGAATTCAGATGAATTTACAGTTTTAACATTGTTGTGGTTTCCTGTTTGATTATATGAAGTATTGAATTGTCCTCCTCTGAATTCTGCAGAAATATAAGACTTACCATAATATCCTGCTCTATCTGTATTGATAACAACACTTTCCATTCTACCAGATGCGGCAGTACCAGCATAGATGTTGTAGTTATCAGAAGTTCCTTCGCTGGTCTTGTCTTTCCACGTTTCACGATAGAAAGTACCATAACCATTTAGTGTGCTGTCAATTGTAGCATTTCTTAATGTTGCAGTATTAGGGAATTCCAAAACTAATAGAGATGTTCTAGTATTATTTGTTTGACCATACAATTGGCTAACTGCTTGAATGTCAGTAATTGTTCCATAAGTAAAGTTATAACATATTCCTGCTACGAATTTATCACCAGTAATGTAATTTTCACTGATTAAATCGCCTTCAGGATTGAAATTAGCCACCAATACTTGACTAACAGTTGCACTTGCATTTGCCATATTTACTACTACACCAGAGACATAGTTTCCGTATATATCAGAACCTGCAATAGCTTGTGATATGCTTGAATTTACTGTTGAATTATTTGCAGCAATTCCACCCACATAGAAATCTTTTCCTTCATAATATGAACCGACTGTTGCCATTAGATTATATGCATTATTGATTGTTGAATTGTTTGTTGCTACTATTCCACCAACATACATTTGAGCAATATTCACATCATTTAGAGCAATTCCTGTTCCTAACATTCTAACATTTAATATCGTTCCATTATTTATAGCACTGACTCCACCAACTTGTAAAGTTCTATTTGTCTGTTCAATAGTCATCTCTAATGTCATATTAGAATTAGAAATTGTACCATTATTCAAGGCACTGATACCTGCAACATATGCATCATTGTTATCTTGTGCATATTTAACAACCACATTACCAGTCAAGTTATCAATTGTGCCATAGTTTTCTGCAACTGCTCCACCGACACGTAATGTACCATAAATTGTTGAACTTGTGATATTTGCTTGTGCAAGTGTTCCGTCATTTATTATTCCAATTAATCCGCCTACATATGAAGTTGAATTAGAAGAAGGTAAATTCAAGTTTGACACTCCAACATTAATCATTGTTGAATTATTGTCTAATCTTGCTACTAATCCACCAAAGTATGTACTTGAACCAAGATTTGCAGTTGAATATACAACTTGAACATTTTCAATAAATGAAGCACTTTCAGCAGTAGTTGAAATCACTCTTCCAGCCAATGCACCAACATTAGTTGCACCTGTTGTGTTAAGCACTACATTCTCAATTACCAAATCTCTTATAGTTGAATTGTCTATAACTGAGAATAATCCTAAATCTCCACTCGTATGATTTGTTAAATTTAATCCAGTAATTTTGTAGCCATTACCGTCAATGATGCTATTTTTCAATTCAATAGGTGTCCAATCTACACCTGTTAAATCTACATCTCCGCCTAAAACATATTTCTTATTAACTATTGCGCCATCAGCATCTAAACAATCTTCAATAAATTGCATGAATAATTCTGCATTGGTTTCGCCGTCATTGTCAGGAGTACCTATGGTCTCTTCTTCCAAATCTTTTAAGAAATATTCACTAGAAATAGAACTTAAATTAGCATTTGTCATTCTCAATCTAGGTAGTGAGCCAATAATGATGTTCCAAGCTGAATTGTCCCAATATGTCTTCGTATTTTGGTCAATAGCATAGAATACATATTCTGTATTGTTTGCCATATCTGCCAAATTGTTGAATTGTACTATAAAGTAAATTCCATCAGCTTCGTTATAAAATCCTCTTGTAAAGAAAGTATCATCATAACTATTTACTACGTTTCCAGAACTTGCTAATACATAATTACCTACTAAATGTCTCAATTGATTAGCATTTTCTGCTACGAATGAA
Organism: uncultured Clostridia bacterium; assembly: GCA_944377485.1. Taxonomy (GTDB): domain Bacteria; phylum Bacillota; class Clostridia; order Christensenellales; family UBA1242; genus Onthoplasma. The sequence goes on from CALWFB010000004.1 coordinate 67,666, forward strand.
CTATCTTTTTCGATTGTACCTATGAATGAACCAAAGTTTGCATAAGTGCTAGTTGATACAGAATAAGACTCTTGAATAGAACCACTATTTGTTCCTATGATTAATTTACCAGCAAATCCGCCAATATCTCCACTTGCATTGTATAAAGAAATTTCAGTATCGGCGAATGTGGCTTGAACTTTTGCCTTGTCGATTTCGCCCACTAAGCCACCAGCAATTCCTGTAATTGTTGAAACCGTAGGATTCTCAGCAGTTGATGCCGTTCCAATTGTCAAAACTGCGTCTTGTACGCTAGATATTGTCAAAGTTGAATTTTCACCTGACAAACTACCAATCAAAGCACCAGTTTTTGAATTGTTCATAGTGTTTGCAATATTTACATTAACTGCTTGCACTCTTGAAACTGTTCCATTGACTGTACCTGCCAAAGCACCTGCTGTTTGATACGCACCTGAAATTTCAACATCTTTAATATTTAAATCTGTCACAACAGAACCAGCATTTAATGTAGTGAATAAACCAGCATTTGCATATTCAGTTCCAGTTAAATTTAATGAACTAATTGTATGTCCGTTTCCATTAAATACACCACTAAAACCAAGATATGTTTCTACTGCATAACTATAACCAATAGGTCTGAAATCATTACTCAAAGTGATATCAGTTCTCAAAGTATAATTAGCATTCAAAGCATAAGTATCACCAATTTTTTGTAAATCAGATTGGCTATCAATATAATAAGGATTAGCAACTGAACCGTCACCAATATGAACTGTTATATTAAATTCTGCATATTTTTCGTTAGTAGTAGTAATTAAAAGGTTAACTTCTCCACCCTTATTTGCGACATAATAACCTCTATCTTCATTATAGTTGATAAATTGTGTCACTTCCTCACCACCGGCATTAAAGTTATATGTAGTATCTTTATGTTCTTTGAACACTGTATAACCTAAGTCATCTAAGGTTATAACATCTCCTACATTACAATAAATTTCTTTTGTTTTAAAGTCGATTGCTTCGTCATTACGCAAAAAATAGTATGTAGTAAGCCCTATGCATACTACAACAACTATTGCAACTAGAAAAACTAAAAATTTCTTCATAATTCCTTCCCCACAATAATTTGATATAGTTATTATAACCCAAAACTAAAATTTGTCAATACCAATTTTTATTTTTCAATAAAATTAAACTAATATTAGTTTATTAACATACTGTTAATTATAACGCTTTACTTTTGCTAAAACGTAAAAAATGATAAAAAAATTTAAAAATTTAGTATTTTTTTATATTAAAATTTAAACAATTATGAAAAAAAATAAAAAAAATTATTTTTTTAAAAAACTGGACAGTCTAAACTATCCAGTTTCCTTACCAACCTATTTAAAAGCTATCCTGTGTTTTCTTTTGTTTTTATTTCTTACATTATATTATTATATTTGTAAATTGTATTATTGAAAATGTATAAATTAACTATTTGGTTCTATTGTTGTCTCTTTTGCCTCTAAATCTAGTAAGACCTTTTCTACGCGTTCATCAATCTTTCCGTTTTGAGCATAATTTTCTTTTAAATAATTTAAAACATTTTTATCTAATTCATACAGTCTATTAGTAAGCAACTCAACTGGCGCATTATCTATTTCACGTATGAAGATATATATTAATCCTATATCTTTTTTCTTTGCCATTGCTTTTGATATTCGTGCAATCGAAGCACCCTTTATATCTCGTGCGGCTAAATATAATCCATCAGCATCAGACCTTAAACATAAAGTATTGATTAATTTTTCGATATTGTCAGCTGGAATATTATCGTTCTCTGTTAAAAACTTATAAATTGTTTCAAAGTTCCCAAACTTACTAAGTCTACGTGTCTCAGTTTCTATTTCCTCTGCTGTCAATACTTTTTTCTTTTCTTTTTCGACCAGTTTCTTAGCATTTGTTGTTCTTTTTGGTTTTACTGTCTTATTATCTTCTTTTTCGTTATTACTCATGCTATCTCCACCATTTGACTCTTGTTGAGTATTTTTATTTTCTTCTGATTTGGTTTCTTCTTTCTTAGTAATTTCTTTTTCAACTTTCGTTTCAGTCGATGAATTGGTCTTTTTATTATTTTGCCTTCTTACTTTTGATTCTGTGCTTGTCTTTTGTTTTTGTTGTTTTTCTTCTTTTTCATTTAGCTCTTCTTTTTCTAATTCATCAATGTGAGATTTGAGTGCGGAATAAATCTTTTGTTTATTAGATTTAGACAAATAGTTAATTCCCAATTCTTTTATTAACAATAATTTGTCAATTACATAAGTATATTGTTTAGCATCATACTCTTTAACAATTTCATCTGCAACAAATTTCGTAAAAAATGCTCGTATATCACTTTTTATTTGAGCATTAACAGATGAACCCTGTACTATCTGATATACCCTGCATAATGAGTTGAAACCTTTTGTCGAATATGCAATTTGCATTTTGTCTTTAATCAAAGATACAAAATCTTGATTTGAATTTTTATTTGCATCTTTTTCTTTTCTTCCCAACGCCATAATTAACCATCCTTTGTCTATAATTTTTATTATTTTATCATTACTTTTAAGACTTGTCAATATCTTATCATTACTTATTATACAATAATTTATATGAACTTAACTTATATTTATACCAATATGATATAAAACTATTATCTATTTTTATAAACTTTTAAAACCTTACAAGAAAATATTGAACCATTTATAAATTCACAGAAATTGAAAAACAATAAAAAATCTATTTGATTTAATCTAAAAATTGTTATAATATTATTTAATATGAAAATTACTGGCACACTTGAAAACATTGTATTTAGAAATGACGAAAATGGATATTCTGTCGTCAATCTTTCTTGCGACAAGAAAAAAGTGACAGCCGTTGGCAATTTCCCAGAGATTTTTGAAGGACAAACACTTGAACTAACAGGTGAATATATTGTAAACAAAAAATTTGGCGAACAATTTAAAGCAGATGAAATATCTGTGGTAGAACCAACCAGTTTGCCGGCAATAGAAAAATACTTGGCAAGTGGATTAATCTATGGTATAGGCCCTGTGACTGCAAAAAAAATCGTAGATGAATTCAAAGAAGACACATTAACGATTTTAGAATTTAATCCTGTCAAATTGAGTAAAATTAAAGGAATAAGCCGTCAAAAAGCAATAGAGATATCCAATGCCTACAATGAAATGAAAGAGATGCAAAATGTGATAATGTTCTTGCAATCACATTTCATAAGTACGAACATGGCAATTAAAATATATAATGTGTATAAAACAAAAACGATTGAAATAGTAAAAAACAATCCATATCAATTAATTGAAGATATAGATGGAATTGGTTTCACCACTGCTGACAAAATTGCCATAAAACTAGGAATTGATTTATATGGAGAAAACCGAATAAAAGCAGGTCTTGTGTACACGTTGAAAACATACAGTGAAAGAGAAGGTCACACATATCTCCCACGTGAGAATTTAATACAAAATTGCTTAGAAATTCTTAATTTTTCAGAAAATGAGCGAGAAATCGTACAAAAAAGCATTGATTATCTTCAAATTGAAGGCATGATTAAAAATTTTTCTTATCATGGTGAAGAAATTTGTGTATTAACCAAATTTTATTTTCAAGAAAAATATATTGCCAGAAAATTATATAAATTGTCATATAATCAATTTGAAGAAAAAATGAATTTTATTGATAATATCAACCATTATCAAAGAATTCACAAAATAGAACTAAATGGTGAACAAACTGATGCAGTGCTAGCCAGTCAAACTAAGGGTGTATCAATAATTACTGGTGGACCCGGTACTGGTAAAACGACCATTGTCAGATGCATATTGGAAATGTTTAAACAACAAAACAAACGAGTTTTGTTATGCGCCCCAACTGGAAGAGCTGCAAAACGATTGAGCGAGAGTTGTGGTATGGAGGCTAAAACTATACACAGAGCCCTAGAAATGAACCCAACAGAAAATGAAGGCATTTTTCATCGCAATGAGAATAATCCGCTTGATGCTGACGTAATTGTAATTGATGAAATGAGTATGGTTGATGTGAGTCTATTTTACCATTTGTTGAAAGCTGTCCGCTCTACCACTCGAATAATAATGGTTGGAGATAAAGACCAGCTACCAAGTGTCGGAGCAGGAAATGTTCTGCGTGATTTAATCGAATCAGACCGTTTACACGTCACCCAACTGATTAATATATATAGACAAGGGAATGATAGTTTAATTATAACAAATGCACACTTAATTAATAGTGGCAAAATGCCAATAATTGATAATACTAGTAAAGACTTCTTTTATGAACAAGGCAAAGACCTAATATCTAACAGTGAAACCATAATTGATTTGGTCAGCACTAGACTTCCAAATTATTTTGGCTATAAACCAGAAGACATTCAAGTCCTTGCTCCTATGAAAGCTGGACCCTGCGGAATTGATAATTTAAACAAGCGTTTACAAATGACTATAAATCCTCATTATAGCGGAATTGAGCTAGCATCAGACTTTTCAAGATTTCATGTTGGTGACAAAATTATGCAAATGCAAAATAATTACGAACAGAAATATGAAAAATATGAAGCAAATGGTACCATTCAAGAAGGCAGTGGTGTTTTCAATGGTGATATTGGATACATTAAACATATCGAGTCTGATACTCATGAGGTGACCATTAGATTTGATGATGGTAAAATATGCAGGTATGCAAAGACAGATTTATATCAAATCAGTCTTGCTTATGCTATTACTATACACAAAAGTCAAGGTAGTGAATTTGATTGTGTAGTCATTCCTCTTGTCCCTGGTGCTCCAATTATAATCACTAGAAATTTATTATATACGGCAATCACACGTGCAAAGAAGACTGTTGTTCTAGTAGGAAGCAAACAAATTTTAGCACGAATGATTCATAATAATTACACTGCAAAACGTTATACTTTATTAAAAGATTTTTTAATAGAAGAATTTAGTCAAGATTAAATTTACATTAAAAATAATTAAAAAAATAAAAAAATATTATAAATTAATTAAAAAACAATATAAATTCATTAAAATATATTGTTTTTTATTTTTTTATTTTTAAATTATAAATAAAATTATATAATTTATCTTAATATTTTTCGCATAAAATAAAATTATAATAATATAAATAAAAATAATTTTTTGAAAATTAAATCTTTTATTAAATTTTTTGATTTCCTAAACCATGAGCCAGTGTCAACACATATATCTCTTTTGCTCCAGCAGACAAAATAATTTTGCTTAATTCATTACATGTGGAACCTGTTGTGTATACATCGTCAATAATTAAAACCGTCTTATCTTTTACTTCTTTTTTGTATTCGTTATTAAATTTGAATACGTTCTTCACATTTTCCTTTCTTTGCTTTAAATCTAATTCCGTCTGACTTATGTTATCCACAATTTTCACACACAAGTCATAATAAGGAATGTTATATTTTTCACTTAAAAATCTAGCAATGCATTCAGATTGATTATATCCTCTTCTTTTTAATTTTGATAAATGTAAAGGAACACTTGTTATTATATCTGGATTTATGTTCCATGTAGCAAAATATTCGCACAAAAATTTTCCTAGTGGTTCGGACAAAAACTTCATTCTATTATATTTAAATTTGTGTATTACAGAAATAATTTTGTCTTTATATGAAAATACACATCTAGCTAATTTAAAATCAAAATTACTAGATTTACAATTAAGACAAACTCCGCTGTTATCATCTCCAACAGGTGCTCCACATCTAAGACATGAATGAGTTATGAAAGGTAAAGAATTCATACATTCTTCGCACGTGTCATTATATGAATTCTCATTCAATTCATTGCCACAAAAAATGCACTTTATATGTCTAGGATAAAGTAAATCTAATATATAGTCTTTAAATTTCTTTAATTTATTCGCATTCATCTTTCGTAAATTTATTTTTTAACTGTTATATCTATATTAAATTAAATAAAAAATTTATTATATAATACTTATTTTTATATTTAATGTCAAATATTTATTAAATTTCAAATAAAAAATAAAATTTTTTAATTATTAATAATAAAAAAGCTGACTAATTAGTCAGCTATAAAATAAAATGTATTTTTAACTTGTGGTAATTTAGCATAGCGATATAAAATATTAAAATAAGAATCTTCGTTTAAATTTATATTTAATTTTGTGCTCATTCCAACATTATGAATCAATCTTTCAACAAATTCAGCAAAGAAATATGGCATCTCTTGGTAATGATTTTTTTTAACCTCTGCCAAATCAAATTTGATAAAACCATATTGTTTTAGAAATTCATCTTTGTCTGGCAATGATTTATACATGTATTCTTCTCCATCAAAAGACAGCTCTCCTATCTTATAATTTTCATAACAAAGTTTAATTTTCATAAGCGACCTCACGAACACCAAATTTACCATCTAATTCTAAACCGAAATTAATTAATCTAGATTTTTCTGTTTCATTTAATTTTTTATTTGTGAAAGAATTTACATATTTAATATATTTCTTTAAAGTTTTTTCTATCTGTTTAAATAATTTTTTATCTTCATTGCTAAGTTTTGATTCGTCATGTTTTACACTTTCTATCCAATCTTGTAATTCTTTAAATAATGGATATTCTTCACATACGAACATCATACCTTGATTCTGTACAAAATTTTTATCACGCTTTTCTTCTTTAAACATATAATCTCTATCAAAAAATAAATAATTAATATCAGCCTCGAAAGAGTGAACCACAAATTTCCTCTCCATATTGTATTCTAATATCTTACTATAATATTGAAGTCTTTTCCTTTGCAATTCATCATGAGCCAATTTAATCTCTGGATTATCATTATCAAGCGCCAATTTTTTGCATTCATCGTAATATTTCCAAAAATAAATTTCTCCTCTCTTCCCTGAATTGAAATTTTTTATATTTGCACTATATTCATCATCTGAAAAATACGCACTCAATTTAGAACATATATCACCTATTTCATCTTCATTAATTTCATTTGCATGACGTTTCATTACTGCATACACGACTTCAAATGGTATATATTCTTCATTATTTTCTCTCAAATGACAATTTTTTATTTTTAAAATTACTACCGATTGAATTTCATCTTTCATTGACAAATATATATCTTTACCAAATAGTTCTTTTAGTCCGTATTGAGAATCAAATTCCTCCATAAGTTCTGCAAATTTTTCATCACTAAATGTCTGTTCAAACCATGTCAGCATCTCTTTATATTGAGTATTTAATAATTTCTGCTGCTCAAAACCGTAAACTTTGCAATCATTTGGATTCATTCGATAAAAGTCTTTGGTCTTATAAAAAAATGCATTTCCGTTATCATACATTGGTGCTAAATCTAAGACATATTTATCTTTATTTTCTTTCATTACAAACGCAAAATTATTGTTATGTCTATCACTTTGTTTAGTTAGATAATCAAAGCAAATCATTTTGTTCAATTTATTTGTCAATGCTTGTTTGTCCAATTCTAAATTCGGAGTGTCTTTAATTCTATTTTCAATATTCTTGATTATATCATCAGTTGTGGTTGCTGCTCCGCACGTTCCAATTTGTTCGCCAAAACAAGCATAAGTCGCATGTTTACCAAAATCAGGAGAAATTACACCTATTGCTTTTGTTTTATGGTCGATTAATAATTTAGTATCAATACAGTCTATACCAACTTTTTTAGCAATAAAAGAAACAAATAGTTCGACAAATATTTCATAATCGAATCCTCCAAGTGCAGGATATTTTACAAAATATTTTTTACCATCAATCTCAATAAATTTACTTGCCGTTCTACCTAAATGAGAACAGTATTCAGAATCTTTTGTATTCTCTATTTCATAAACACCTGATAGTCCTTTTAATTTTGTACTATCCAAATGCTCATAAAGAGAATCCGTATTTTTTATTTCACTCATAATTATATTATACACCTTCCATAATACATTGTCAATATTTAAACAAATTATGAAAAATATCTTTAAATTTTTTTAATGCAAGAAAATAATTTTAAATATCTATTTTTTTTATATCATTTATTGAAAAATCTAAATTTTCTAATCTTTCTTTTTCTTGTTGTGTTAGATGCTTGTTTGTATTTGCATTTACAAAAGCCATATATCTTTTTAACAATTTTTTTATTTTTTTATATTCTGTTTTCTTTGCTTCTGATATATGCTTCACCTTATTTTCTATTTGATTACACCATTCCTTTAATTCTTTGAATGAATTGTATTCTTTAAAAATTTGATATTTTCTGAACTCTTTATCATGTCTTCGATTATCTTTTTTATCTTTAAATATTTCCATATCAAACAATAAATATTTTATATCTTCTAATGGCCAGTGAGAAAATTCTTTTCCTTTAATAATATTAAATAATATTTTAGCATTTAATTTTCGTTTTTTATCTTCTAACTCAATTTTTGCACATAACAATTCTGGATTGTTTTCGTCAGTTATCAACTCTTTGCATTCATCGTAATATTCCCAAATTGACATCTCTCCCATTGTTTCGTTATAAAAGTTTTTATAACTTAATCTGTATGTTTCTTCGCCATAATATTCTAATAATTTGAATACAGCTTCATGCAACTTGTGAATGTCGGTAAATTCACTCTTATGTCTCTTTACTATTGCGTATACCGCTTCTATTGGAATATATGTTTGTCTTGTATCTCTATATTTACAATAACTAATTTTTTCTCGAACTGTACTTTTGATTTGTTCTATGATGTCTGAATAATCCATATTATTATAAATTTTATTCATTCCATATTCGTCATTAAATTCTTCTATTAATTTGTCAAATTTTTCTTCACTAAAATTAATCTCAAACCATTCTAACATCTCTCTATATTGAGAATTTAATAACCTTTGCTGTTCCAATCCAAATATTTTGCATTCATTTGGATTCATTTTATAATATTTGCCTGAATCGATAAATGCTAAACCATTATCATACAATGGTGCAACATCTAGATATTTACCATCTTCTTTATTTACGATAGTAAATGCCAAATTTTGTGAATGTCTATCTTTTTGTCCAGTTAAATAATCAAAACATGAAATTTTATTTAATTTTTCCAATAAATTTTTTCTATCAATTTTAACTTCTTGAACTTTTTTAACATTATTCGTTAATCGATTAACAATCTCGACAACACTTGTACCTTCCGCACCATAATCAATACCTCCACCAAAATATGAATAAGTAAAATGTTCTCCAAAATCAGGTGACATTAAACCTAATGCTTCGGTTTTACTATCTATTAAAATTTTCTCATCAATACAATCAATACCAACTTTTTTTGCTATAAAAGAAATAAATGCCTCAATAAATAGTGTCTCTTTTAACCTGTATCCTGGATATTTGATGAAATAACGTTTTCCCTCTTTCTCAACAAATTTTGTTGGATTTATTCCCATATTAGATGAATATTCCGATTGTTTACTTTCATTGGATATTATGAGAGAAGGATAATTTTTTAATTGTGACAAATCTAACGAATAATATAATTCGTCTTTTAAGTATTTAAAATTCTCTATACTTGCCATATAAAAATTATACAATAGTATTTCTTATTTGTCAATGTATCATAATTTTACGTATGGATTTAAATTATGATATTACACCAAATTAACACTTAAAAATATACTTTATCTTGTTTTTTTATAAAATTTTTATTATTTTTGAAACAAATAAATCATTTGACTTTAAAAATTAAAAAATCGTATAATATTATTGACCATAAAGGAGGGTCAATTTATGTCAGAAATGGATGATTGGATTTACACTAATGAAACTCAGGCTCCGGGGCAACCTTTGCCTCCTAAACCTTAGTAAAAAATGAAGGGCAATATTTTGCCCTTCTATTTTTATTTGAAAAATTTGCATAAAAAAATTTACTAATCAAATTTGATATTTTATTATTGTATATATAAATTAAATAAAAAATGGCTCAAAGAGCCATTTTTTTTAGCATAAAGAATTATTTTAATTCAACAGTAGCACCTGCTTCTTTCAAAGCTGCTTCTAATGCCTTTGCTTCTTCTGTTGGAACATTTTCCTTAACAGTAGCAGGAGCACTTTCCACTAAATTCTTAGCTTCCATCAAGCCTAATCCAGTAGCTTCACGTACAGCTTTGATAACTGCGATTTTATTAGCGCCAACTTCTTTAATAACGACAGTGAATTCTGTCTTTTCTTCTGCTGGAGCAGCAGCTTCACCAGCAACTGCTGGACCTGCAACAACAGCTGCAGCTGCGCTAACACCAAATTCTTCTTCTAATGCTTTAACCAACTCGTTAAGTTCAACGGCGGTTTTCTTTTTGATTTCTTCAACGATTTCTTGTGTTGTCATTTTTTATCTCCTTTTAATAATTAGTCTTTCTTTTCTGCGATTGCTTTAAATGCACGTGCAAGACTTGAAACAGGTGCATTGAGGACGTATAACAATTGTGCAACAAGTTGTTCTTTTGAAGGAATACTTGCAAGAACTTTAACTTCATTTTCATCTATTGCTTTACCATTGTAATAACCAGCCTTGATAGAAATAGAAGTATAATCTTTCATTGCATTTTTTATCATTCTAGGAGCAACAGTTTCGTCATCTAAGCCAAACGCAAATGCAGTTGTACCATTCAATGCTTCGTCAAAACCCGTAATACCAAGTTGTTCACAAGCTTTTTTGAAAAGAGTGTTTTTAATAACTTTGTAAACTACGTTGTTATTACGTAAATCTTTTCTAAGAGCAGTGTCTTGACTAACAGTGATACCACGATAGTCAACCAAAACTATTGATTTTGAAGAACTAATCAATTTTTTGATTTCTTCTACCGCAACTTTTTTAGCTTCTTGATTTGCTGACACTTTAATCCTCCTTTATGCTAATAAATAAAAATTCCTTTTGCCAAGACAAAAGGAACACTATAATCGACATTCATTTTCTCTTCCTACACAAGCAACCGAAGTTTTACGCTAATGCACTTGTGGTCTTTGGCACAGATTTTTATTTAACTAGTCATAGTATAATTGTTTAATTTTTATTTGTCAATAGTTTTTGAATAAAATTTAATAAAATTAAAATTTTTTTAATCTACATTTAAATTTATAAATTCATTTATAAAATAAAACAATTGAGGAATATAAAATAAGATTTTATTGATTTATTATTTTTAATATTGTGTAATTATTTACAACAATTAATATAATTTGATATATAAAAACAAAAAAGAAGGGGGAAACCCCTTCTTTTTTTAGAATTGAACATATAAATTGTTATTTTCATCTCTTTGTACAGTATATAAACCACCAGCGAACATAGCTGAAATTTCTTCATCACTATATCCATTTGTTGAATCTATTATCCACTTTCCACCATAAAGGACATATTCATCACTAACGGTAATTGCTCTAACAAATCCGTCTTCACTTGTTAAATTCATTACAAAGCCTTCTGGCAAATTGATACGTACTGATACAACCGTTTTGATAATAACATTAATGCTATCAATTGCTATATCTGATACCTCATATTTATACAAACCATCTTCGTTTGGAATTGGTATTACATCATCATTACCAACTTGTGGCATGCTGGTCTGCTCTCCATTTGATGTATACACAATACCTAAGTATTCTTTTCCGCCTACTCCACCAATGATAGCATCTGCATCAATCGTAATTGTGACTGGTGAATCTTTTGCTATGATTCCATCTTGCGTCTGTTTCTCTGCCTCTATTGTCACGCCTTCGCTTCCCTCATTGTCGGTTATGCTTACTCCGATTCTGTATGCTTCTTCGAACTCAAATGTGATTTTAATATCTTCTTCTACTGCACCTAAATTCGTTAATCCGCCTACAATCTCTCCGCTTAATGGTCCTAATCTCATAACATTATTTACATATACAGTCACTATCTGATATTCGTTCGCAGCTTCATTATTTGCTCTCGTCTGTCCTGTTATAACTACTGAACTTCCGCTTCTAACTATTACACTCTCACTAGTTAGCTCTCCATTTACTTCAACTCCATATAACTCGCCACTATTAGTATTACCTGTCACTTCTATCGTTATATTTATTGTTTTAGCAAAGTTTGCTGTTATTGTAATTGCCTCTATAACTGTCATATCTTCTGGTATTCCAGTATAATAATCAAATATATAACCTGGGTTCGCAGTTGCTGTCACTGTACTTCCATTGATTGTGACAACATTTTCACTAACTGAGATTGTACTTCCGTATGGCACTTCAACAATTGTTGTAGTAGTCTGACTATTAACTAAACCACCACCATTCACATTAAATGTGACTGTGAATTTGTTTATCTCCCAAATAGCATAGAATATTGCTCCATCAGATGAAGTTGCAGTATATTCTTCTCCTGGATTATATGTCTCTCCACTTGTGCTTCCTAATGCCCAGTGTTCAAATGAATAGCCGGTCTTTTCATATCCACACTCTGGCAATGTTATACTACCATAAGTGGTTGTATCTATATAATCTTCTCCCGTTGAAATGTCAACTTCTTTTGATTCAGTCAAATCATAATTATATTGTAATTTATAAGTCTGAGTTCTAGCATAAGTATAATAAATGACTCCATCAATATCTGCTGTGCTACCGCTTGTATTTGTATTACCATTGAAACTAACTGTATATGAACCTGTAGCAGTAGGAATACTTCCTTCTATTTTTCTAGAAAGAACATTAGTTCCTTTCCATACTGAATAATAAGTCGTTGCCACGGTTGGAGTTTGTGTTCCATTTGTCCAAGTTTCAGTATTAGAAGCATCTGTGTTCCAGCCTATGAAATCATATCCAGTCTTTGTCGCTGTTTGATAATCAATAGTTGTAAATGTTGGAGTACCTGCAATTCCTCCGTTATCCATAGTGTCAGCTAATGATAAATCATAATTTAAATATCTTGTCACACCTGTGTAAGGGGTGGTTTTGATATTTTGAACTGTGAAATCATTATTCACTATTCCTGTCTTAAATGAATGAGTTAAGTATTCATCTACTTCTCTTTCACCACTTGTATCACTCCATACTGCATAATAAGTAGTTTCAACAGTTGGAGTTTGTGTCCCGCTTGTCCAAATAGCAGATGTTGACGCATCAGTATTCCAACCAGCAAAATCATAACCAGTTTTTGATGCAGTTTGATAACTGATGCTTGTATATGTTGGACTACCTGCAACTCCTCCACTTTCTAGAGTTCTAGAACGTGTCAAATCATAACTCAAATATCTTGTCACACCGGTATAAATTGTTGTTCTGATATTTTCTTCTGTGAAATCTGTCTCAGTTTCCCCTGTCATAAATGAATGAGTTAACGTTTCTTCTTCTGTCCTTGTACCAGTAGCATCACTCCATACTGCATAATAAGTAGTTTCAACAGTTGGAGTTTGTGTACCACTCGTCCAACTTGCAGATGTTGATACAGGATTTGTTGTCCAACCACTAAATGTATAACTATTTCTGCTAGCTGTTTGATAACTAATCGTAGTATAAATAGGTGTTCCTTCTATTCCTCCATTATCCATAGTTTCTGATTGTGATAAGTTATAATTTAGATATCTTGTCACACCAGTATAAGGAATTGTTCTAGTATTTTGTTTTGTGAAATCCGATTCTGTTATACCTGTTCTGAATGAATGAGTTAAAGTTTCAACAACTTCTCGTGTACCATTCGTATCCGTCCATACTGCATAATATGTTGTTGAACTTGTAGGGGTCTGTGTTCCACTTACCCAAGATGCTAAAATTGATGCATCAGTATTCCAACCAGCAAAATCATAACCCGCCTTAGTTGCAGTTGTATAGTCAATGCTTGTATATGTTGGTTCCTCTGCAACTCCTCCATTATCTAATGTCCTTGAATTTGTCAAATTATAATTTAAATATCTAGTCACTCCTGTATAAACAGTTGATTTCGTATTTTGTAGTGTGAAATCTGTTCCTGTTGAACCTGTCCTAAATGAATGAGTTAAAATTTCCTCTACTTCTCTTTCTCCATTTGTATCTCTCCATACTGCATAATATGTCATTTCACTTTCTGGAGTTTGTGTTCCGCTTGTCCATGTTGCAGTTGTTGTTGCATCTATGTTCCAACCTACAAAATAATATCCGCTTTTTTCTGCTGTCTGATAATTTATGCTTGTATATGTTGGAACACCCGCCATTCCACCTGTATTCAATGTCCTAGACTCAGATAAGTCATAATTCAAATATCTTGTCACCCCAGTATATGGAGTAGTCTTTGTATTTTGCTCAGTAAAGTCAGTGTTGCTTGCTCCTGTCATAAATGAATGAGTTAACGTTTCCACTTTTTCTCTTGTTCCTGCCTCATCGCTCCATACTGCATAATATGTCGTTGGACTTGTAGGGGTCTGTGTTCCGCTTGTCCAAGTTGCTGTCGTTGATGCGTCTGTATTCCAACCAATAAAATCGTAGCCACTCTTTGTAGCATTATAAAAATTTATACTTGTATATGTTGGTGTGCCTGCTATACCACCTGTGTCTAACGTTCTAGACTGTGTCAAATCGTAATTCAAATATCTTGTCACAGCGGTATATGGAGTTGTGCGAACATTCTGTTCTGTATATACAACAGTTATACCAGTTGGTCCTGAAATGAATGAATGTGTTAGAGTTTCTTGTACTTTTCTTGTTCCTGTGCTGTCTCTCCACACTGCATAATATGAATTTGCACTAGTTGGTGTCACATTTCCACCCGTCCATGTTGCAGTAGTAGATGTTGAGTTTGTCGTCCAACCACTAAATGTATAATCATTCCTACTTGCTGTCTGATATGCCAATGCTGTATAAGTAGGTGTACCTGCTGTACCACCTGTATCTAATGTCCTTGAATCTGTTAAATTGTAATTCAAATATCTTGTCACGCCGGAATATGGTGTTGTTTTTGTTGTTTGTCTTGTGAAATCTGTACTTGCTGTTCCTGTTCTAAATTTATGAGTCAAAGTTTCTTCAACATCTCTTGTACCAGAACTGTCTCTCCATACCGCATAGTATGATGTGCTTGCTGTCACATTCTTGCTTCCACTTGTCCAGTCTGCTGTCGTTGTACTTGCATTCGTATCCCAACCAACAAATGATTTTCCACTCAACGTGCTTGTAGAATATGGTACTGTCAAAGTCAATGTTGGTATACTCGTCTGCCAGCTTCCCGTTGAACCATTATTGATAAGTCTATAATATCTCTCTGTCTCTACATTTGATTGACTACCTGAATGTGTGGTCAAATTGTAATTATGATTTTGATTGTAATAGCCTGTATCAAATGTATAGTATTGTTGTCTATATGCTGTTTTATTAGATACTGTGCTTCCTGAACCTGTATAGAATTTCGCAGTGATTGTGTTTCCATAACTTGAAACATCTGACTCATTATCTGTTGAAGTGACTACATCTCCTTTCCATACTGCATAGAAAGTTGTATTTGCTGTCACGTTTTTGCTTCCACTTGTCCAATCTGCCGTTGCTGTACTTGCATTTGTATCCCAACCTACGAATGTGTATCCGCTAAGTATACTTGTTGACCATGGAACTGTTAATGTCAATGTTGGTATACTTGTCTGCCAACTTCCAACAGCACCATTATTGATTAATCTATAATATCTTTCTGTTTCTTGGTTTGTTTCACTACCTGCATGTGTGGTCAAATTGTAATTATGATTTTGATTGAAATATCCTGTATTATATGTATAATATTGTTGCCTATATGCCGTTTTATTTGATACTGCACTTCCAGAACCTTCATTGAATGATGCTGTGATTGTGTTTCCATAGCTTGAAACATCTGACTCATTATCTGTTGAAGTGACTACATCTCCTTTCCATACTGCATAGAAAGTTGTATTTGCTGTCACGTTTTTGCTTCCACTTGTCCAATCTGCTATTGCAGTAGTCGCATTTGTATCCCAACCTACGAATGTGTATCCGCTAAGTGTACTTGTTGACCATGGTACTGTCAATGTCAATGTTGGTATGCTTGTTGACCAACTTCCTGTTGACCCATTATTGACTAATCTGTAATATCTCTCTGTTTTTTTGCTTGTTTGACTACCTGAATGTTTTGCTAAATTATATGAATGATTTTGATTGTAATATCCTGTGTTATATGTATAATATTGCTCTCTATAAGCTTCTTTTTTCGCTACACTGCTACCAATTCCAGGGTTGAACATAGCTTCTATCGAAGTCCCATAAGCTGTGACTGACGAACTATTGTTTGACGATGTCTCAACTGAACCATACCAAACTGCATAAAATGCTTTACTTGCAACAGTCGAAGTGACATTTGTTGAAGATGTACCTTTTGAATAATTCACTGTAGCACTGTTGCTTGAAGAATATCCTTTGAAAGTATATCCTGATAAACCTTGATTACTTTTAGAATATGTAGTAGATGAATTTGCTGTTCTATTATAACTATAATAAACAGTATGAGAATCAGTTGAATAAGATGTATTATAAAATCTGTATGTTCTCGCCCATACAGCATAGAACGATGTGCTACGTGTTGGAGTATATGTACCACTGGTCCAATTTCTAGTATTACTATTAGTTAAACTCCAACCAGCGAAATTAAAGCCTGATAATGAAGCAGTTTGCCATGGAATTGCTGCCCGATCGGTTGAAGATATTTTACCAGTTTCCTCTCCCCTAGATCTCATAAAATTATAATTATAATACATATATCCACCAGTGTAATTGTTGGTATATGATGAAGTGATGGTGGAAGAATTTCCACTGTATTTATACAAAGTATGTGTATATGTGCCAGATTTTGAATACGAATATGAACTGTCTCTCCAAACTGCATATCTAGTCACCGAAGCATATGAACTAGTGACAATGGTTGTATATCCACTTGTAGCTTCGATGGTAGAACCCCAACCCATAAATGTATAACCTGACTTACTAACTGTATAGGTGTCAACCTGTGAACCACTGACGTCATAGTTATAATATCTAACTCTCGTAGTAGATGAGTTATCATAATAATAAATCCAACTCTTTTTATATGTCGCATAAACTGTCATTGTAGAAGATGATACAGGAACAGAAGAACTTGTAGAAACCGTTGATGGTGCAGAAGTTGTGCCGTTTGTTATCGAGCTACTTGTTCTCCATCCGTAGAAATTATATCCACTAGGTGCTGTGTTGATCGCAGTTATATTTTTACTAGATGATGTCATACTCGAATGCGAATAATATTGAGTACTACTTCTGCTTTTACCATTATAATAATAAGTTAGAGTCTTTGAACCCACGACATATCTAGTGCAGGACGTATTAGAACCCATAGTCCATGATATTCCAGTAGTAGAAGTGCTTGAACTCGATGAAGCCAAACGAGCATCATTATAGTAAGAACCATATGTATTTGGTATTGAGCAAGGGTCTAGATAATATACAGTTCGTGATGTAGATGTTTGACCTCCGCTAGTATTTCTATAATAAATAGTGACATTACAATATCCTAAACCATAGGTATTTTCTCCTACACCATTAGCTCTTTCACTGGTATAATTGTCATAAAGTGTAGAAGTAGAAAGTCCAGAATATTTTGTATTGCTATTATAATGTGTCCATATCCCGCCACCCTGACTCTGTGCAAAATTATCACAAACATATCCTTGTATATTAATTTCTCGTGGATTATTATCTGATGTCACATAAAAAGCTCCTCCACATGAATATGCCTTGTTTTCAGTTATAAAACCTCTACCATAATTATTCTGACCGTACAAAGTGAAATGATGTGAACCTTGGCCATACAAATTCACTCCACCTCCATTTGTTGCTGCAGTATTTCCATGTATGGTTCCATAACAATTCACTGTTATATGTGCTTTTGATGTCCTATATGCATATAAATACATGCCTCCACCATTTCCTGCACTATTATATTGAATACGAGCACTTTTCGATGAAGATGAACCAATATTAAATGTCACATTTCCATATGAGCTAAAAATACTAATAGCCATATATGCATACACACCTCCGCCACGACTACTTGCCGAATTGTTTTGAATATATCCATATATATTGACTGTTTTAGTACTATTTCCGTTCCAATTTAATCCTCCACCGTCAGTTGCTGAACAGTTCTGTAAATATGAATTTGTATTTAATGTATAATTACCACTAGAACTAGCTGCTGAACCTAATGGAATAATGTAAGAAGTAGATTTTAATATACTCATATAATTTCTTGTGGTTTCAGTTTCTTCGGCAGAATCTCTACTTATAATTGACAATGCTCCACCATTACCATCAATGTTGTTCACATTGTTTTGAATGATACAATTATCAAATTCTGCACCATATCCATCAACGATAACTATTGCAGCAGAAGAACGAAGATTGTTTTCTTCCACATATTCTCTATTTCCATCGATAATTAACTGCTCAGACTCATTATTGTCTCCAATAGCTAAAACTGAGTTTTCTCCTGCAATAATCATTGCATCAGTTAAATTCTCTCCACGTACAATCTTTGCTTCTTTTGATGCATACAATTCTACACCAGCATTGGCTTTTACTATTGCTGGTGTATTTACATACACTTCTTCTACAATTAAATTAACTTCACTGATATCTCCAACATCTGCTGTGGCAAATGCGTCTGCAATGGTCTCTACATTTGTCACTTCACCCGTTTTTTCATCTGTCACAGTATTTTCATAACAGCTACCTGTCATAAATACTTTGTTGAAACGAGATAAGATTGGATAATTGAAGCTTAAACGTGTGCTTCCTTCAACATTTGAATAATTACACCAAGTTTTCTCTAATAGTACAGAATAATCAGCCGCATAATCCCACGCATAGAATTGAGCAATATTATTTGCAATGAAAGAATTTGTAGTATCAATATTTACACTACTATCAGACCTTCCAATTAAGCTACTGACTCCAACTGCGTATGAGTAATTGATTGATATGGAATTATCTTGTGAATAATTTGTATTTGCATAACCAATAATCCCTCCCACAGTAGAACCATTAATTGTCGTATCAGCGAACGAATTGCTAACAGAATAATTTCCATCCATTGCAAAGAATTGTCCAACTATTCCACCAACTGTGTTTGTTCCTGAAATACTGCCAAGACGAACGTATGTATTCTCTATATTTGTATTTACCGCATAACCGACAATTCCACCGACATATTCTTCTGCGGTGTTGATTGTACAATTATATAAACCGATATTTTTGATTACTGCGTTTTCAACATATCCGAATAAACCGCTACCATTGATATTGGCATTGTAGATTGTGTAGTAGGAACCATCAAATGTTCCTTGGAATGTTGAATAAACATCACTACCATCTTCAACTTTTACACCAATAGAATCAATGCTGTGACCAGCCATATCTATATTGGTATTTAGATAAATAGTATAATCTCTAAAATAATTATATTCATGAGCAGTTGCTTCATTGTTTACCAAACTAATAAAGTATGCGAAAGATTCAGCAGAATCTATTGTGTAGGTGTTTTGACCTCTATCACCAAAAGAATTGCCGTCAAACCATTCACCATCACTGCTAGTCTCTCCGTCCCACTCATCAATAGACCAATCAATAGGATTGGTTATTTGCGCACCAGGAGAACGCTCTTTATTATAATTATAATAAATTCCTATGCCTGAAATAGCGAACATCGCTACCAACAAAAATGCCATAATGCAAGAAATCACTATTTTATTTTTATTTTTGCTTTTAGAATTCATTCTAAATACCTCCTAAATAGACGACCTTAATCATTTGTGATATTTACTTCATTAATTATTGTACACTATTTCGACAAAAAAACAAAATATTTTAAAAAATTTTTTATATTTTTTTCTAAGCCAACATGCCATATAAACTAATTAGCAAATAAAAAAATAAAGCAAAATTAATTTTTAATACTAAAATAAAGCAAATTAAAATAAATATTTATAAAAATTGATTAAATTTTAAATATTTTTTATATTTTTTTAAAATTTTATTTAAATTTTATTTTAAAAAACAATTAATTAAAGCAGTAAATTGTTTAAATTTTCTAAAAATTTGACGTTCAATATAATATAATTTTAATATTAAATTCCGTATAAATCACTCATGTTAACTTTTTTTTTATAAACAAACATTTATTTTTGATAACTTGTTGAGTTATTAGTCAGAAATTAATTAATTTCTAATATATTGACAAATGGACAAGTATGTGATAAAATTTTTGGAGTATCAATCTTAATAGTAAACAAAAGGAGCATTTATGAAAAAAGTTGATTTATCTGAAATGACAGAAATTGACGAAGCAGGGAATATCATCAAACCTGCTGAACACAGAAGAGAAACCTCTTCAAGTGCTGAACCAAAAGCACAAAGAATCTATGAGGCTGATGAAAAAGAAAATTTAGTTTCTCGTGCTGCAAAACGCAAGAAGCATAAAAATCATACATATGGAAAAGGACGTGTTAAAAAAGTAGTAATGTCACTTGTACTAGCATTGTCTGCCACATTCCTTGCTCTAACTGGTTGCACGACCGACACTACTGACCCGGGCAAAACCCCCGGCACCGACCCAGGAACTAACCCTGGCACAAACCCAACAGAATATTCCCAACTTTTAGAAGACATTTTGGACAGCGAGTATTATAACCGTTTATCTGATGATTATTTTGACAATCATGTGTTTGGTGCAGAAATTGATGGATTACCTTCTGGATTCTTGAAAAATGAGGGATATGATATATCTACATTCTCTGAAAATCAAGTTGAATACCACACCATCTCTTATGTGAAAAATGATGATACTAATAGTTTATATGTCTCAACCAGAATAAGAAATGATGGCCCTGACAAATATTATTCTTGTTATACGTTAAAATATAAAATATCAGACCAAGAATATGAAGATTATTATATCCTAAACAAGGGAAAATACATTCAAAGTAGCTATTTTATACAAGAATTATCTGAACAGAGAAATCCTGAAGAAGTTCATTCGGTAAAAGTGACAAGAGATTATTATAATAATTTTTATAAGGCTTTAACAAATGCCGATTCTTATGTTCTTGATTTATTTAATACAAAATCTGTCGATATAGATTTTTTGAATATTGATTTATCAAATGAAACGCTTGATGTAGTTGTTAGAACATCTATAAATGATAAAAATAAAAATGGTTTTATTTATGATAATGCAATTATTCGTTATCTATCATTAGAACCTGCTATATTTGATTCTGTAAGTACATTACCTTATGACAACACAATTTTTACTGGTCCAACATATGTAAACGCAACTAATGCTGATGAATATAAAACTAATAGTGATGAAATTACCTATTTTTATTCACCAAATAACGCAATATACGCATATTTAAATGAAAATGATTTAAAACAAAATATATAAAACAAATAAAACAAAAAAACAGGGATGCCCCCTGTTTTTTTAATATGCCACATTGATGCCACCAATTGTTTCTGAAGTCCCCTCTCTGTAAAACTTCCCTCCAAGAATAATTCTACATCCTTCTGCAAGATAGGTAGTATATCCAGGATTTGGATTTGTTTGACCTTCGACATAGAGATAGAATATTTTCGTATTTCCATCGTCCAATGTCAAGGTCCAACCAGTTTCTCCAAAATTATCACCTGAATCTAAGAATTTGTATCTAGTATAGAATTGAAGAGCATCATTCATTAGATCGGAAGAGCGTCGTGTAGGGAAAGAGTGT